>NZ_JBFAQJ010000034.1:0-76548 GCF_040677225.1 Saccharopolyspora sp. NPDC049357
GAGTGGGAACCCGACCCCGCCGTGGGGGGGGGGGGGGCGGGCCCCCCGCGCGGGGGGGGGGGGGCTGTACTAACCCCCCCCCCCGGCCCGGCGCCCGCGCGCGGGGCGCCGGGGGGGGGGGCGCCCCCCTTCTCAGCTCACAACCGTCAGCTGGTGGCGGGTTCCGCCTCGGCTGCGCCGTCCTTCTTGTCGTCGCCGCGCTTGACCGCGTTGAGCAGCAGCTGGGCGACGTCGACGACCTCGACGGACTCGTTGGCGACCTTCTCGCTCTTCCGAGCGGTCAGGCCGTCGGAGAGCATCACCTTGCAGAACGGGCAACCGGTGGCGATCTTCGAGGGGGCGGTGCCCAGGGCCTCGTCGACGCGCTCCTGGTTGATCCGCTTGCCGGTGCGCTCCTCCATCCACATGCGGGCACCGCCGGCGCCGCAGCACATGGAGCGGTCCGCGTGGCGTGGCATCTCGCGGAAGGTCGCACCCGCGGCGCCGACCAGGTCGCGCGGCGGCGTGTAGACCTTGTTGTGCCGTCCCAGGTAGCAGGGGTCGTGGTAGGTCACGTCCTCGGCGACCGGGGCGACCGGGGTCAGGCGCTTCTCGCGAACCAGCTTGTTGAGCAGCTGGGTGTGGTGCACGACCTCGTAGTCACCGCCGAGCTCGGAGTACTCGTTGGCGAGGCTGTTGAAGCAGTGCGCGCAGGTCGCGACGATCTTGCGCTTGCCCGGCTCGCGGCCCTCGAACACCGAGTTGAGGACCTCGACGTTCTGCTGGGCCATCATCTGGAAGATGAACTCGTTGCCCGCGCGACGGGCCGGGTCACCGGTGCAGGTCTCCTCCGGGCCCAGCACCTTGTACTTCACGCCCGCCATGTGCAGCAGCTCGGCGACGGCCTGGGTGGTCTTCTTCGCGCGGTCCTCGAAGGCACCGGCGCAGCCGACCCAGAACAGGTACTCGTCGTCGGCGGCGAGCTCACCGTCGAAGACCGGCACCTCGAAGTCCAGGTCCTCGGTCCACGCGAGGCGGTCCTTGGCGTTCTGGCCCCACGGGTTGCCCTTGTTCTCCAGGTTCTTGAACATCCCGCCCAGCTCGGTCGGGAAGTTCGACTCGATCATGACCTGGTAGCGGCGCATGTCGACGATGTGGTCGACGTGCTCGATGTCGACCGGGCACTGCTCGACGCAGGCACCGCAGGAGGTGCAGGCCCACAGCACCTCGGGGTCGATGACGCCCATCTCCTCCGGACCGCCCACGAGCGGGCGCTCGGCCTCGGCCAGCGCCAGCGCGTTGATCTTGCCCAGCTTCTCCTCGGCGCCCTCACCGGTGATGCCGACCTCGTCACCGGCCATGTCCTTGCTGCCACCGGCGAGCAGGTACGGGGCCTTGGCGTAGGCGTGGTCGCGCAGCTGGGTGATCATCAGCTTCGGCGACAGCGGCTTGCCGGTGTTCCAGGCCGGGCACTGCGACTGGCAGCGACCGCACTCGGTGCAGGTGGTGAAGTCCAGCCAGCCCTTCCAGGAGAAGTCCTCGACCTTGCCGGCGCCGAACACGTCGGTGTCGGGGTCGGCCTCCTCGAAGTCCAGCGGCTTGCCGCCCGACATCATCGGCTTGACCGCGCCCAGGGCGACGTCACCGTCGTCCTCGCGCTTGAAGTAGATGTTGAAGAACGCGCTGAAGCGGTGCCAGGCCACACCCATGGTCATGGTGCGGGCGACGACGATCAGCCAGACGGTGGCGCTCATCAGCTTGATGAACGCGAACACCGAGACCAGGTTCTCGCTGGCGGGCAGCAGCATGCCGACCGGGCCGGAGGCGAACTCGGCCCACAGCGGGATCTCGTGGGCGCCCAGCGCCGACTTCGCGGCGCGCACACCGAGGATGCCGATGCCCTCGATCAGCACCACGGCCTCGATGAAGTAGGCCCAGGTGAAGTTGGAGCCCTGGAAGCGGGAGACCCGTCCGGCCTTGCGGGGGTGGTTGGCCTGGCGGATCGCCATCAGCACGAGGATGCCGACGACCGTGCCGACGCCCAGGATCTCCATCAGCAGGTGGTAGATCGCCAGGTGGTCGAGGATCGGCCAGCCCCAGGTGGGGACGAAGACCTCGCCGTAGGCCTCGAACAGGGCAAGGGAGCCGAGCAGGAAGCCCCACATGACCAGCCAGTGCCACACTCCGACGTTGCGGAACTTGTTCATCCGGGTGTGCGCGGCGAACTCCTTGACCAGTGTGGCCAGACGCGCCAGAGCCGGACCGTTCCGGGTGCCGTCGGGTTGCCCGAGGCGGATGATCCGCACGAATCGGGCGATGGTCATGGCGAACATGCTCCACGCGACGACGCCGAGCGCGACCGAGATCGCGCCAAGCGTGATCTGTACAGCACCCATGCTCGCGGCCTCCTGTTTCGGGGGTTGTCCGTTTGGGGAGCGTACGCCCTGTTACCCGCTGGTAACCACGGGGGCTGGGGCGTGAATTCGGGAACAGACGGTGATTCTGCGAGACCCCAGGTCGAAAAACTACTTGGGCGATCGTTCAGTTTTCTGCTAATTTTGGTGCTGTGGCGGCCAGATCGCGGTCGTCCGGGGTCCCGGGTGTTTCTGGAGTTGTCGCTGTTGAACGCACGGTGCAGGAGTGGGCACGTGCCGCGGTTCCACTGCTGCGGCTGTGCCGATCAAGGCGGACCGATGAATGGTTGTGCGATTTTCGCCACGTAATTGATCGAGTGAACGTCATCATCGATCAATCCGCACCTGGGGGTGGGGGCATGGTGGATCCGAACGGCGGAGGCGCGACGACCTCGGCCGAGCGCTGATCCCTTGGTTCCCGCGACCCGGGGACGCGCAGGTCCTAAAAGTTGGGCGATCGCCCATGTTGATTCGAGGAGGTCTCGTGGCGTACCTGCTGCTCGTGGTGGCGATCTGCAGCGAAGTGGTGGGCACGGTGTCGCTGAAGCTGTCGGAAGGCTTCAGCAAGCCCGTCCCGTCCGCGGCGGTCGTGATTGGATATGCGGTCGCGTTCACCGCCATGAGCGCGGTGCTCAAGCTCGGACTGCCCGTCGGGGTCGTCTACGCGATCTGGGCGGGAGCCGGAGTTGCGCTGGTCGCCGTCATCGGAGCGGTGTTCCTCGGGGAGTCGATCACCGCGGTGCAGGTCGGGGGCATCGCGCTCATCATCGGCGGGGTGGTGGCACTGGAACTGGGAGGCGCGCATTGACAGAGGTGACCGACGGGCGGCGGCTCAAGGGAGAACGCCGCCGCCGCGCGATCGTCGACGCGACGCTGCGAGTCGTGGCCCGCGAGGGCGTCGGCGCGGTCAGCCACCGCAACGTCGCGCGCGAAGCCGGCGTCCCGCCGGCGTCGATCGCGTACTACTTCAACGGCATCGACGACCTGCTGGTCGCCAGCCTGCTCGACGGGTGCGAAGGGCTCGTCGAGCAGATCAACGCCGTCCGCGAGCAGGTCACCGACAACACCCAGTGGCCGCGCGCCATCGCCGAACTGCTCGTACGCATGATCGTCGAGCAGCGCGAGCGCACCCTCGGCGAGTACGAGCTCTACCTCCTCGCCGCCCGCCGACCCGCCCTGCGCCCGGCCGCGCGCCGCTGGATCGAACTCATCCGGGGCAACATCAACAACGGCGCGGGCGGCAGCGACCCGGTCATCAGCGCCTTCATCGCGGGCATCGACGGCCTGCTCATCCAGGCCCTCATCGCCGACGAACCCCCCACCGCCGACGACCTCGAACCGGTCCTCCGCTTCCTCATGCACCCCCACGACCACCTCGGAGTCCCGTCCCCGGAGTGACCGCACCCCTGCGGCCGGTGCCGGAGCACCGGATTTCAATGGAAGTCAGGGGTCGGAGTTCCATTGAAATCGGGATCCTGGTTTCCATTGAAATCGCGTCACCCCCGGCGGGACGGGTGGCGCTCCGGCGTGTCGGGTGGGTCACCTGGCGGGTTTCGGGGAACTGATCTGGCTGGTCAGGCGTTGGAGTGGCAGAAAGCTTGAGCGCCCCTTGCTCAACCCGTTTGACGGTGCGCATGGGTAGTGGGTAAAACTTGAGCGAGCAAGGCTCAAGAGCCGGAGACGGCCTTGGGCGGACTGGACTAGTACTGGAGGAACCACCCATGGCGCGAGCGGTCGGCATCGACCTGGGGACGACCAACTCCGTCGTTTCCGTCCTGGAGGGCGGTGAACCGACGGTGATCGCCAACTCCGAGGGCTCGCGGACCACGCCGTCCATCGTGGCCTTCGCGAAGAACGGCGAGATCCTCACCGGTCAGCCTGCGAAGAACCAGGCGGTCACCAACGTTGACCGCACCATCCGGTCGGTCAAGCGCCACATGGGCACCGACTGGAAGGTCGGCATCGACGACAAGGACTACACGCCGCAGGAGATCTCCGCGCGAGTCCTGATGAAGCTCAAGCGCGACGCCGAGTCGTACCTGGGCGAGGACGTGACCGACGCGGTCATCACCGTCCCCGCCTACTTCGAGGACGCCCAGCGCCAGGCGACCAAGGAAGCCGGTCAGATCGCCGGCCTCAACGTGCTGCGCATCGTCAACGAGCCGACCGCCGCCGCCCTGGCCTACGGCTTGGACAAGGGCGAGGCCGAGCAGACGATCCTGGTCTTCGACCTCGGTGGCGGTACCTTCGACGTCTCGCTGCTGGAGATCGGCGAGGGCGTCGTCGAGGTCCGCGCCACCTCCGGTGACAACCACCTCGGTGGTGACGACTGGGACGAGCGGATCGTCGACTGGCTGGTCGAGAAGTTCAAGTCGTCCAACGGCATCGACCTGACCAAGGACCGCATGGCCATGCAGCGGATCAAGGAAGCCGCTGAGAAGGCCAAGATCGAGCTGTCCTCCTCGTCGACCGCGGGCATCAACCTGCCCTACATCACCGTCGACGGTGACAAGAACCCGCTGTTCCTGGACGAGACGCTGTCCCGCGCCGAGTTCCAGCGGATCACCTCCGACCTGCTCGAGCGCTGCCGCAAGCCGTTCGAGTCCGTCATCCGCGACGCGGGCATCAAGCTCTCCGAGATCGACCACGTCGTGCTCGTCGGTGGTTCCACCCGCATGCCGGCCGTGTCCGACCTGGTCAAGGACCTGACCGGCGGTCGCGAGCCGAACAAGGGCGTCAACCCGGACGAGGTCGTCGCCGTCGGTGCCTCGCTGCAGGCCGGTGTGCTGCGCGGTGAGGTCAAGGACGTCCTGCTGCTCGACGTCACCCCGCTGTCCCTGGGCATCGAGACCAAGGGCGGCATCATGACCAAGCTGATCGAGCGCAACACCACGATCCCGACGAAGCGCTCGGAGACCTTCACGACCGCTGACGACAACCAGCCGTCGGTGCAGATCCAGGTCTTCCAGGGCGAGCGCGAGATCGCCGCGCACAACAAGAAGCTCGGCATGTTCGAGCTGACCGGCCTGCCGCCGGCGCCGCGCGGCGTCCCGCAGATCGAGGTCACCTTCGACATCGACGCCAACGGCATCGTGCACGTCTCCGCCAAGGACCTCGGCACCGGCAAGGAGCAGTCGATGACGATCACCGGCGGCTCCGCGCTGCCGAAGGACGACATCGAGCGGATGGTCTCCGACGCCGAGGCCCACGCCGAGGAGGACAAGAAGCGTCGCGAGGAGGCCGAGGCCCGCAACCAGGCCGAGACGCTGGTCTACCAGACCGAGAAGGTCCTCAAGGAGAACGACGAGAAGCTGCCCGAAGAGACCAAGACCAAGGTCAAGGGCGCGATCGACGAGGTCAACGAGGCCCTGAAGGGCGAGGACGTCGACGCCATCTCCAGCGCCGTGGAGAAGCTGGCCACCGAGTCGCAGGCTCTCGGCCAGGCCCTCTACGCCGACGCCGGTGCCGCCGCCGCGGGCGGCGCGGGTGCCGGTGACGCCGCTGGTGAGGCCGGCGCGGGCTCCAGCTCCTCGGCCAAGGACGACGACGTGGTGGACGCCGAGATCGTCGACGACGAGGACGAGAAGAAGAAGTGACTTCGGACAGGCCCGAAATGTCGCGCAACGAAGGCGAGCAGCAGGAGCCGGTGGTCGTCCGGGATCGGCGTCGAATCGACCCCGAGACCGGTGAGCGCCGGACCCCTGCTCCGAACGGAGACGAGGCTCAGGTGGCCGAAAGCATGTCCGGCACCCTCGACGAGGAGTTCGGCCAGGCCGACGAGTCGGCCGAACTGCCCGTCGACGGTGCCTCGCCCGAGCAGGGTGGCGAGTCCACCGGCCTGCAGAAGCAGGTCGACGAGCTCACCGCCGACCTCAAGCGGGTCACCGCGGAGTACGCGAACTACCGCAAGCGGGTGGAACGCGACCGCGAATCGGTGATCGCCGCCGCGAAGGCGTCGGTGGCCGGCGACCTGCTGACCGTCCTCGACGACCTGGAGCGGGCCGAGGCCCACGGCGACCTCAACGGCGCGTTCAAGGCGGTGGCCGACAAGCTCATCGGCGCGCTGAACTCCTCCGGTCTGGAGGCGTTCGGGGCCGAGGGCGACGAGTTCGACCCGTCGGTGCACGAGGCCGTCCAGCACACCACCTCGTCGGAGGTCTCCGGCCCCACGGTCACCACCGTGATGCGCCGCGGCTACCGGTTCGGCGAGCGGGTGCTGCGCCCGGCGATGGTCGCGGTCACCGACTACGAGGCCGACGGGGACACCGCGTCCGAGGCCGGTGCCGACCAGTCCGGCGAGTCCACCGAACAAGAGTGACCATGAGCGGAAGGAGGAGCGTCCGGTGAGTGCCAGGGAATGGCTCGACAAGGATTTCTACGCTGAGCTGGGCGTCTCCTCCGATGCTTCATCCGAGGACATCAAGAAGGCGTACCGGAAGCTGGCTCGGGAGAACCACCCCGACGCCAACCCCGGCAACGCCCAGGCCGAGTCCAAGTTCAAGGCGGTGTCCGAGGCCTACGGGGTGCTGTCCGACCCCGACAAGCGCAAGCAGTACGACGAGGCCCGGCGGCTCTTCGGAGCCGGCGGGCTCGGCGGTGCGGGCGGTGGCTTCGGCGCTCCGGGCGGCTTCGGCGGTCCCGGCGGTGCCGGTGGCGGCTTCGACCTCGGTGATCTCTTCGGCGGTCAGCAGGGGGCCGGTGGCCTGGGCGACCTGTTCGGCGGGTTGTTCGGCAACCGGCGACCCGGTGGCGGCGCGGGCCCGACCACGGCCAGCCGGCCGCGGCGCGGGGCCGACGTCGAGACCGAGGTGCGCATCGACTTCTACGAGGCGGTGCGCGGTGCCACGGTGCCGTTGAGGCTGTCGAGCCCGGCGACCTGCCAGACCTGCCGGGGCTCGGGCGCCAAGCCCGGAACCCGGCCGCGCGGCTGCTCCACCTGCGGCGGAGCCGGTCTGGTCACCCGCAACCAGGGCGCGTTCGCGTTCAGCGAGCCGTGCCCGGACTGCCGGGGACGCGGCCAGATCATCGACAGCCCGTGCGAGGACTGCGCCGGTGAGGGCATCAGCACCCGCACTCGGACGCTGACCGTGCGCATCCCGCCAGGAGTGGACGACGGGCAGCGGATCCGGCTGGCGGGACAGGGCGAGCCCGGACGTCAAGGTGCCACCTCGGGTGATCTGTTCGTCGTGGTGCACGTCAACGGCAACAAGGTGTTCGGACGATCCGGTGATGACCTGACGATCTCGGTCCCGGTCACCTTCCCGGAACTCGCGCTGGGCACTACGTTGGCGGTGCCGACCCTGGACGGGAAGGTCACGTTGAAGGTTCCCGCCGGAACCAGCAGCGGACGGACTTTCCGGGTGCGTGGCAAGGGCGTGGGCAAGAAGGCCGGTGGCAACGGGGACCTCCTGGTGACGCTGCAGGTCGCGGTGCCGTCGAAGCTCGACGGCAAGGCGGCCGAGGCGCTCGCCGAGTACGCCGAGGCCACCGCCGATCACGACCCGCGCAGCGAGCTGAACGAGTTGCTCGGGAGGTAAGCATGGCCGGCCGCATGACGGGTCCCGGTGGGATCGGACCGGAGATGGGATTCGCGTTCCCGCCCGGTTCCAACGAGGACACCCCGATGTTCGTGATCTCGGTGGCGGCGCAGCTGTCCGGGCTGCACGCGCAGACCCTGCGCAGCTACGACCGGCTCGGACTCGTCTCGCCCGGACGCACAGCGGCAGGCGGCCGACGCTACTCGCTGCGCGACATCGCGCTGCTGCGCGAAGTCCAGCGGCTCTCCCAGGAGGAGGGCGTCAACCTGGCCGGGATCAAGCGCATCATCGATCTGGAGAACCAGGTCGACGCGCTGCAGGCCAAGGTCACCGAGCTCACCGAGGAGGTCGCGGCGGCCTACGCGGCGGCGGAATCGGCAGCGGCCCAGATCCACGCCTCCTACCGCCGAGACCTGGTCCCGGTGCGCCAGGAGACCGCGCTGGTCGTCTGGAAACCCAACCGCAAGCGGTAACCCCGTGAACGTGAAGAAGGGCGTCTCCCACCAGGGGAGACGCCCTTCTTCACGTCAGCCAAGCGGCGAAGCCGCTTCCTCCTCACCCCACCTGCGCAACCGGCACCGCCGGGGGTTCTGAGCGGCTTCGTGGCGAGCACGCCGCGACGCCGATGTCCACCCCCTGGGTAAGCGGCATGCATCAGGAGTGGCGCGCGGAGTCCACGGAGCCGCTCAGGTTCCCCCACCGGCACCGCTGAGCAAGACGACTCAGTCCAAGGTAAATGGGTCGTAGCGGATGTTGTCGAGGGTGGTGCCCGCGACCAGCATCTTCGAGACGGTGGCGCGGATCATCGCCGGAGAACCGGAGACCAGCACGTCCCAGCCCTCCCAGGCCCCGTAGCGGGAGACGACGTCGGCGATCGTGCCGTGCTCGACCCCCTCGACGTTGGGGTCGTTCTCCAGCACGGCCGTGATCGTCAGCCACGGGTTGTGCATCGCGATGCGGCGGAGGTTCTCAAGGTCGTAGAGGTCGTCGCGGGTGCGTCCGCCGTAGAAGAGCTGCACGCGCGGGTTCTCGCCGTACTGGGCGAGGTCGTCGATGATCGCGCGCAGCGGCGTGACGCCGGTACCGCCGGCGATCATCAGGACGTCCGGCGAGTTCTCCCGGTCGACGGTCAGCCGCCCCATCGGCGAGCCGATCCGCCACTGGTCACCGGGCTGCGCGTGGCCGACCAGCGCACGGCTGACCCAACCGCCATCGACGGAGCGGACGTGGAACTCCATCACGCCGTCGTCGCTGGGCGCGTTCGCCGGCGACAGGTACCGCCACATCCGGGGCCGCTGGGGGACCTCGACGCTGACGTACTGGCCGGGCGCGTAGGGCACGGGGTGATCGGTCTGCACGCGGACCACGGCGAGATCCCAGCTCAGCCGCTCGTGGTGCAGGACCTGGCCGGTGTACCAGGCGGGACCGTCGTCGGCGGCCGCCGCTTCGGTCATCGCCGAGGCCATGACCGTGTAGGCCTCCGCCCAGGCGCGTTCGACCTGGTCGGTCCAGCTGTCACCGGCGAAGCGCTTGATGGCTGCCAGCAGTGCGGTGCCGACCGCCTCGTAGTGCTGGGTGACGACACCGAACTTGCGGTGATCGCGACCCAGCTGCTGCAAGAACGGGAGCAGCTCGTCGGGCTTGTCGACCATCTGGATGACGTGCACGAGCGCCCGAAGCAGACGGCTGCGCTGCACCTCCATGTTGGCGGCGAACAGCTCGCGCGTGTGCGGCGCGATGCTGAACAAGGTGCCGTAGAAGAACTTCGCCACCTCGTCTGAGTGCGGTTCGACCACCGCGTAGCTCTCGCGGATGAGTCGAACCATCTTGCTCACACCGGAGTTGGACGGTTCGTTGTTCGGGGGCGGACCGGGGCTCAGTACGGCGTTCGTCATCGTTTCGGGCGCAGTCTTCTCCACGTTGGCGGCAGGCACCTGGGGTGGGCGCAACCGCTACCTGCAAACGTTCCCCGACATCAGGGGCGACCCTAACCCCTGATCGGGCGTACGTCTGCCTTGATGGCACTTTCGAGTGCTTTGTAACTACTTCACGTAGATAATCCATCAATCGGTCGGGGGAAAGCTAGTGGCGAGGCTGTTACCGGACAGGGCGACATGACACGGTGGTCCGCCGTGACCCCCGATCACGTCAATCCGGTCGGCGTGGCTCCCGATGCCATGCTGGACCTAGAGCTGTCCGACAGCACAGCGCCCCCCGTCCCGACCCCCGCCCGATTATCCGAGTCGCAGCTCACCGACCCGTTTTGGCAGGAAACCCCGACTCTGCCCGGATCGGCCGGTGAGCACCTGCTCCAGAGCGCCTACGGCACCGAGAAGCGGGCCCGACGCTTCTACGACGACCAGGTGCTGGACAGGCTCAACGACGAGATGAAGGCGTTCATCGGGCGCATGGAGCTGGCTTTCGTGGCCACCTCCGACGCCCGAGGCGAGTGCGATTCCAGCCTGCGGGCAGGACCGCCCGGCTTCATCGAGGTCCTCGACGACCAGCACGTCTGCTACCCGGAGTACCGGGGCAACGGGGTGATGGCCAGCCTCGGCAACATCAGCGAGAACCCGCACGTCGGCATCCTCCTGGTGGACTTCGTCACCGACCTGATCGGCCTGCACGTCAACGGCAAGGCCCGCATCGTCGAGGACTCCGACCTGCGCGGCATCTACCCAGCGCTGCCCTCGGAGTTCGATCGGGGCCGCACGCCCGAGCGCTGGGTGGTGGTGCAGGTCGAGGAGGCCTACATCCACTGCCGCAAGCACATCCCCCGGATGATGCCTGTCCTGCGGGAACGCACCTGGGGCACGGACGATGTGAAGCGCAAGGGTGGCGACTACTTCAGCGCCAAGGGAATGCCCCGCCCCTGGCACGAAGTCATGAGCTGATCCTGGCCGGTTTGCTTAGCGGTGCGGGTGGGGGAACCTGAGCGGCTTCGTGGACTCCGCGCGCCACTCCTTGAGTATGTGAGTACGCGGCGTTGCGGCGTATTCACCACGCAGCCGCTCAGAACCCCCGGCGGTGCAGGTTGCTCAGGTGGTGAAAGAGAAAGCGACTTCGTCACTTGCCTGACGTCCGGGTATTGGCGAGCCGGTCGTCCGGTTGGAAATCGGGTTGACTGGTTCTCGGGCTGGTGCTCTGCGTTGCGGGCGTGCTCCCTAGAGTGGGGCGAAACGGTCGCAAGGTGCGGGGAGAGACGTGAGCGAGCAGGACGACGAGATCGCGGAGGACCCCGCGCGCCGCGAAGCGGCCGAGGAGATCGAACGCGAGCTGGTGATGATGTTCCGCAACGCGCGGAACCTCTCCACGCACGTCGCCGCGCTGGTGCACCCGGACCTGGACCCGGCGTCCTACACGATGTTGTTGATGGTGGCCAACGAAGGACCGCTGCGCGGCATGGACCTGGCCGGCCGCACCGGCCTGGACAAGTCCACCGTCTCGCGGCAGATCGCCACCCTCGTCGACCTGGAGCTGCTGGAGCGCGCGCCCGACCCGGACGACGGCCGCGCCCGCCGCATCCAGCTCTCCGACCTGGGGCAGGAGCGCCTGGAGCGGGTGCGCGCCGAGCGCCGCAAGCACCTCCACGGCCAGTTCGCCAGCTGGAGCACGCAGGACCTGGCGGACCTCGCCCGACTGCTCGGCAAGCTGAACCAGACCAGCTGATCTGACGGCTCCGGCCACCCCGGCACGCCTGCTTCCGCGTGCTGAATCTCGTGCCCCATCAGGCAAAACGGCCAAAACCGGCCGTGGTGCGAGTCACCCTGATTTCAGTTGCGTGCTGCAACCAAGTGGTCCTATTGTTGCCTAGAGCAACTAAAAGGATGGGCTCGCATGGGACCTACACCAGAGACCTGCGGTGAGCTGCTCCGGCCACTTCGCGCCTTGATGGGCCTCAAGCAGGTCGCGCTGCAACGGGGGTTGCAGCTCTCCGACCAGGTGCCCTACGCCGCGGCGGGGCTGCTCACCGAGCTCGTGCACCGCGGCGAATGCCGGGTCTCCGACCTCGCTCACCACCGCATCGTCGATGCGTCCGTGGTGAGCCGGCAGGTGAACCAGCTCGAACAAGCCGGATTGATCACACGCCGGCCGGACCCCGCCGACCGCCGGGTCTCGCTGCTGCGGACCACCGAGCTCGGCGACCGGGTCGTCGCCGAGCTCGAGCAGAAGAAGGCGGAGTGGATCGGCGAGGCGCTGGTCGACTGGGAGGACACGAAGGTCCGCGAACTGGCCCGGTTGCTCGGCGACGCGATGTCGGACATCCGCCGCCACACGATCGAAAGCGGAGATCACTCAGACTCCGGGATGAGGGAAGGAACTCGATGACCAGCTCGACGGAGACGGCGCCCGCGGTGTCGACTCAACCGAGCGCGCCGCACGAGTCGGCCCAGGACCAGGCGATGTCGCACCGCCAGATCCTGGAGGCCATGTCCGGCCTGATGTTGGCGCTGTTGGTCGCCATCCTCAGCTCGACCATCGTGTCCAATGCGCTGCCGAGGATCATCGCCGACCTGCACGGCACCCAGGGCCAGTACACCTGGGTCGTCACGGCGATGCTGCTGACCTCCACGGCCTCCACCCCGCTGTGGGGCAAGCTCTCCGACCTGTTCAGCAAGAAGCTGCTGTACCAGATCGCGATCACCATCTTCACCATCGGCTCCGTGGCCGGCGGTTTCGCGCAGTCGATGGAGACCCTGATCGGTTTCCGCGCGCTGCAGGGCATCGGCATGGGCGGTCTGCAGGCGCTGATCCAGGTCGTGATCGCCGCGATGGTCCCGCCGCGCGACCGCGGTCGCTACAGCGGTTACATCGGCGCCACCTTCGCCGTGGCCACCGTCAGCGGCCCGCTGGTCGGCGGCGTCATCGTCGACACCCCGTGGCTGGGATGGCGCTGGTGCTTCTGGGTCACCGTGCCGATCGCCGTCATCGCCTTCATCGTGCTCGGCCGGGTGCTCAAGCTGCCGGTGATCAAGCGCGAGGTCAAGATCGACTGGTTCGGCGCGCTGTTCCTGGTCGGCGGTGTGTCGCTGCTGCTGATCTGGGTCTCTCTGGCCGGCAAGAACTTCGACTGGCTCTCGCCGGAGACCGGCTACTTCGTCGGTGGCGGCATCCTCGCCCTGATCATCGCCGTCATCATCGAGTCCAAGCACAGCGAGCCGATCGTGCCGCTGAAGATGTTCCGCAACCCCACGGTCACGATGGCCACCATCGGCACCGTCGCGGTAGGCACCGCGATGTTCGGCGGCGCGGTGTTCCTGGGGCAGTACTTCCAGATCGCGCGCAGCTTCAGCCCGACCACCGCGGGCCTGATGACGCTGCCGATGGTCGGCGGTCTGTTCATCTCCTCCACGGTCAGCGGCCAGGTCATCTCCCGGTACACCGGCAAGACCAAACCGTTCCTCGTGGGCGGCTCGATCGTGATGATCATTGCGATGGGGCTACTGAGCACCGTCGATCATGAAACGAACCTGGTGCTGGTGGGGGTCTACCTCTTCCTGATGGGCACCGGAGTGGGCATGCTCATGCAGAACCTGGTGCTGGCGGTGCAGAACGCCACCAGCGCCAAGGACATGGGCTCGACGACCTCCGTCGTCACCTTCTTCCGCACCTTGGGAGGTTCGGCTGGTGTGTCGGTGCTAGGCGCGGTGCTGGCCACCCGCGTTCAGGACTACATCGTGGAGGGCCTGGCGAAGATCCCCGGCGCGGCCCAGGCCGCGGCCGCCGGCGGAGGAACCGGATCGCTGGACATCGGACACCTCCCCGGGCCGATCCAGACCATCGTCCGCGCGGCGTACGGGGATGCCATCGGCGACATCTTCCTCATCTCGGCGTGCATCTCCGTGGTCACCTTCCTCGCGGTGCTGTTCATCCGCGAGAAGCCGTTGCGGACCACGATCGAAAGCAACGAGGAAATGGAGACGGCTTCAGTGGCCGCACACGAAGAGGGCCGGAACAACGGCGCGCAGGCGAACTCCGCCCAGGCCAGCCCGTGGACCGAGCCGTCGATCCCGTCGTTCGCCTCCAACGGCGCGGCGCTGACCGGCCGGTTCATGGAGGACCAGGAGCACGCCCAGCAGCGGGTCGTGCACGGAGTCGTCCACGACTCGATCGGCACCCCGGTTTCCGGCGTGGTGCTGACCCTCACCGACGCCAACGGGCGCCAGGTGGAGCGGGCGCGCACCGACAACGACGGCGAGTTCGACTTCGCCGTCGACAACGGTGGCACCTACGTGCTGATCGCCTCCGGCGGCAGCTACCAGCCCACCGCCTCGATGGTGGTCGTGGCCGACCGCCCGGTGCGGCACGACGTGCAGCTGCTCGGCGCCGGTGAGCTCAGCGGTCTGGTGCACGTCGGCGGTGTCGGCGTGCCGGGCGCGATGGTGGTGCTCACCGACGTGCGCGGCGAGGTCGTGGCCACCAACGCCACCGACGCCGACGGCGACTACGGCTTCTCCGACCTGGTCGGCGGCTCGTACGCGCTGACCGTCACCGCGGACGGATACCGTCCGGTGGCCCACCCGATCGTGGTCACCGATGGGGAGCGGGTGCGCGTCGACGTCGCCCTGCAGACCGGGGCGCAGCTGAGCGGCGTCATCCGGTCGGCCAACCTGGGCGTGCCGGTGCCGGACGCGCGGGTGACGCTGCTCGACGCTTCGGGCGCGGTGGTGGCCGCGGGGACCACCGACATCGACGGCAACTACCACTTCACCGACCTGCCCGACGGCGAGTACACGGTGATCGCCAGCGGTTATCCGCCGGTGGCCGGCTCGCTGCGGCTGACGGGCCAGGAGATGTCGCACGACGTCGACCTGGGCTACCCCGAAGGCTGACCGGTCGCACCAGCACCACCCGGAGGTCACGGTCGTGCTGCGGCGGGCGGGATCGGCTGGACGTCGGCCCGCCCGCTGAGCAAGATCATGACCGAGCTCTGCTTCAAAGGAGTGTTTTCAGATGGATCTCGGCCAACCGCAGGCCGCGGCCGCCAACGGCGAGACCGGCGCCGCCCGGGGTTCCGGGGCGGTGACGGCGTCGGTGCGCGGCAGCGACGGCTGGCCGGTGCCGGAGGCGGTGGTCACCGTCATCGACGGTAGCGGCACCCAGGTCGCACGAGCTCAAGGCGACGCGCAGGGCTCGGTGATGGCCTCCGGCCTCGCCGCGGGCGCCTACACCGCGATCGTCACCGCGATCGGCCACGAGCCGGTCGCCCGCACCACCCTGGTGCACGAGGGCGCGACCGCCAACCTCGGTGAAGTCGAGATCCGCCGTGTCGGCGGCGCCGATCTGCCCGCCCCCGGGTTGTGGCGGATCGACCCCGTGCACTCCTCCATCCAGGTCACCGCCAAGCACCTGGGCCTGAGCAGCATCCACGGCCGCTTCAACGAGTTCTCCGGCGAGGTGCGCATCGGCGCCCCGATCGAGAAGTCGCTGGTGGAGGCCCGCATCAACGCCGACACCATCGACACCGGCAACAAGCTGCGCGACGACCACCTGCGCACCGAGGACTTCCTCAACGTCGCCGAGTACCCGGAGATCGTCTTCCGCTCCACCGGGCTGCGCCCGCGCGGCGGCGACAAGTGGGACCTGGCGGGCGAACTCACCATGCTCGGCGTGAGCAAACCGGTCATGCTGGACACCCGCTTCGACGGAGTCGGTCCCGACCAGTGGGGCGGCACCCGGGCCTCGGCCTCGGCGGTCGCGCAGCTTCGTCGCGACGACTTCGCGGTGCGGTTCAGCCAGTCGCTCAAGAGCGGCATCGCCACCGTCGGCACCACGCTGCGCGTGCAGATCGACATCCAGGTGGTGCACGAGCAGGAATGAGACCAGGAGCGGTCTGCTGTGGCTGGCTCGGCCGCTCCTCGAAAGAAGAAGCCGTGCGCACGTCGGGGGTGCGCACGGCTTCTTCACATCTTGGCGTCCGAGGTGGAATCGGCTTGCTCAGCGGTGCCAGTTGCTCAGGTGGGCAAAGAGGAAGCGACTTCGTCGCTTACCGGGATTGCCCCCGCAACCGGCACCGCCACCGCGGTCAGACGCCGGACTTCGAGTCGACCTTGCGGACCTCGCCGGAGCGGATCTTGGCCTTGTAGTCGGCCAGCTCCCGCTTGACCACCGGGATCATGATGTAGAGGCCGATGATGTTGAACAGGGCCAGCAGGAACAGCACCGCGTCGGTGAAGTCCATGACGCTGCTCAGGCTCAGCACCGAACCGACGATCACGAACAGGCAGAACACCACGTTGTAGATGTTGCGGCTCACCGAGGTGTTGCCGAACAGGAACAGCCACGCGCGCTGGCCGTAGTAGCCCCAGGTGATGATCGTGGAGACGGCGAAGAGCACGACCGCCACGGTGAGCACGTACGGGAACCAGGGCAGGACGCTGGCGAACGCCTCGGAAGTCACCGTGACGCCGTCCGGCTCCTCACCACCGGCCAGCACCGCCTTCTGGCCCTCGACCCACAGCTGCGGCTGCGCGATGACGATGGTCAGCGCGGTCATGGTGCAGATGATGACGGTGTCGATGAAGGGCTCCAGCAGCGCCACCAGGCCCTCGGTGGCGGGGTGCTGGGTGCGGACCGCGGAGTGCGCGATCGGCGCCGAGCCCAGACCGGCCTCGTTGGAGAACGCGGCGCGCTGGAAACCGACGATCAGCACACCGATGAGACCGCCGAATCCGGCCTCCGGGGTGAACGCGCCCTGGACGATCGTGACGACCGCGTCCGGCACGGCGGTGATGTTGACGCCGATGACCGTCAGCGAGGCCAGGACGTAGATGATCGCCATCGCCGGGACGAGCTTGCTGGTCACCGCGCCGATGGACTTGATGCCGCCGACCACGACCGAGCCGACGATGATCGCCAGGATGACGCCGAAGATCAGCGCGGCACCGTCCGAGCCGAGCAGGCCCTCGTCGCCGCCGGTGACGTCGCGCACCTGGGCGAAGGTCTGGTTGGCCTGGAACATGTTGCCGCCGCCGACGCCGAACAGCAGGATCATGATCGCCGCCAGTACGGCGAGCACCTTGCCCAGGCCCCGTCCGAAGGCGTTGGGGATCTGCTCGGCGAGGCCCTTGCGCAGGTAGTGCATCGGACCGCCGTGAACGTTGCCGTTCGCGTCGATCTCGCGGTACTTCACCCCGAGAGTGCACTCGACGAACTTGGTCGCCATGCCGAGCAGGCCGCAGAGGATCATCCAGAAGGTCGCACCCGCGCCGCCGACGGTGACCGCGACACCGACACCGGCGATGTTGCCCAGACCGACGGTTCCCGACAGCGCCGAGGACAGCGCTTGGAAGTGGTTGATCTCGCCCGGTTCGTCCTTGCTGGTGTACTTGCCGCGCACCAGGTCGACAGCGAGCTTGAAGCTCCGGATCTGCACGAAGCCGAAGACCAGGGTGAACACCGTCGCGGCGATCACCAGCCAGGCGACGATCCACGGGAAGCTCACGCCGAGGACGGTGATCTCACCGAACACGAACCCGGAGAAGGCCTCCGAGATCGGCGTGAAGACGTTGTTGATGGTGTCCTCGATGCTGGCGAGTGGGCCGGCATCGGCCGCAAGGACGAGTTCGCCGTCCGGCGGTGGTGTCCCCAAGGTGTAGGTCATGGCGCAATAGCAAAGCGAGCAAAACCCCTGAAAGCAAGCACTGTGCGTAACAATCTGCGGAAGGTTGGTCCGATTGGTCAGACCTATGTTTACGCCGTGTGAAAAAAGAAACCTAGTGTGAAACTGAGCTTGAGCGGAAGGCGCTCAACTTTTGTTATGTTGGACGTGTGGAGTCTGCTGCCGACAAGCGGGACGACCAGGCACGACAAGCGGCACGAGGTGAGGAATGGACGCGTTCAACCCGACGACGAAGACTCAGCAGGCGATCTCCTCCGCGGTTCAGGCCGCGACGATGGCCGGGAACCCGGACGTAGGCCCCGCGCACGTGCTCGGCGCCCTGCTCGCGCAAGGTGACGGGCTGACGGCACCGCTGCTCACCGCCGTCGGGGCGGACGTCGCCGACGTGCGGCGCGAGCTCGACTCGCTGACGCACTCGCTGCCCGCCGCCACCGGCAGCACCGTCGGCGCCCCGCAGCTGTCGGGCGAGGCCGTCAAGGCGCTCACCCGCGCGCAACGCCTGGCCACCGAGATGGGCGATGAGTACGTCTCCACCGAGCACCTGCTGGTCGGCCTGGCCGCCGAGGGCGGCCGCGTCGCCGACCTGCTGCGCAAGCACGGCGCCACCCCCGACGCCCTGCGGGAGGCCTTCGCCAACGTGCGCGGCTCGGCCCGCGTGACCAGCGCCGATCCCGAAGGCACCTACCAAGCGCTGCAGAAGTACGGCCAGGACCTCACCGAGCGCGCCCGCGCCGGTGAGCTCGACCCGGTCATCGGCCGCGACGCCGAGATCCGCCGCGTCGTGCAGGTGCTGTCCCGGCGGACCAAGAACAACCCGGTGCTCATCGGTGAGCCCGGCGTCGGCAAGACCGCCATCGTGGAGGGCCTCGCGCAGCGGGTCGTCGCAGGTGACGTGCCCGAATCGCTGCGCGGCAAGCGGGTCGTCTCGCTCGACCTCGGTTCGATGGTGGCCGGCGCGAAGTACCGGGGCGAGTTCGAGGAGCGGCTCAAGGCGGTGCTCAAGGAGATCACCGAATCCGCCGGTCAGGTGATTACCTTCATCGACGAGCTGCACACCATCGTCGGCGCCGGTGCCACCGGTGACGGTTCGATGGACGCGGGCAACATGATCAAACCGATGCTCGCGCGCGGCGAGCTGCGCATGGTCGGTGCGACCACGCTCGACGAGTACCGCGAGCACATCGAGACCGACGCCGCGCTGGAACGCCGCTTCCAGCAGGTGCTCGTCGGCGAACCCAGCCCCGAGGACGCCGTGGCGATCCTGCGCGGGCTCAAGGAGCGCTACGAGGTCCACCACGGCGTCCGGATCACCGACGGCGCCCTGGTGGCCGCCGCGACCCTGTCCGACCGCTACATCACCGCCCGCTTCCTGCCGGACAAGGCCATCGACCTCGTCGACGAGGCGGCGTCCCGGCTGCGCATGGAGATCGACTCGCGCCCGGTGGAGATCGACGAGGTCGAGCGCGCCGTGCGCCGGCTGGAGATCGAGGAGATGGCGCTGGCCAAGGAGACCGACCCGGCCTCGGTCGAACGGCTCGCCGCGCTGCGCGCCGAGCTCGCCGACCGGCGCGAGAAGCTCTCCGAGCTCACCGCGCGCTGGCAGCAGGAGAAGGAGTCCATCGACAAGGTCCGCGATCTGAAGACTCAGCTGGAACAGCTGCGCGGGGAGTCCGAGCGCGCCGAGCGCGACGGCGACCTCGGCAAGGCCGCCGAACTCCGCTACGGGCGAATCCCCGCGCTGGAGAAGGAACTCGACACGGCCACCCACGCGCAGACCGAGCGCAAGGCGATGCTGCAGGAGGAGGTCACCGCTGACGACGTCGCGGACGTCGTCAGCGCCTGGACCGGCATCCCCGCGGGTCGCCTGATGGAGGGCGAGACCACCAAGCTGCTGCGGATGGAGGACGCCCTCGGCGCCCGCGTCGTCGGCCAGTCCGAAGCGGTGCGCGCGGTCTCCGACGCGGTCCGGCGCACCCGCGCCGGTGTCTCCGACCCGGACCGGCCGACCGGATCGTTCCTGTTCCTGGGCCCGACCGGGGTCGGCAAGACCGAGCTGGCCAAGGCGTTGGCCGGTTTCCTGTTCGACGACGAGCGGTCGATGATCCGCATCGACATGAGCGAGTACTCCGAGAAGCACTCGGTGGCCCGCCTGGTCGGCGCCCCGCCCGGCTACGTCGGCCACGACCAGGGCGGTCAGCTCACCGAATCGGTCCGCCGCAGGCCCTACTCGGTGGTGCTGTTCGACGAGGTCGAGAAGGCCCACTCCGACGTCTTCGACGTGCTGCTGCAGGTCCTCGACGACGGGCGGCTCACCGACGGGCAGGGCCGCACGGTCGACTTCCGCAACACGATCCTGGTGCTGACCTCCAACCTCGGGTCGCAGGCCATCGCCGATCCCAACCTCGGCGAGCGGGACCGCGACGAGGCCGTGATGTCGGTGGTGCGCGCGCACTTCAAGCCCGAGTTCCTCAACCGGCTCGACGACGTCGTGGTGTTCCACCAGCTCAACACCGAGGAGCTCACGTCCATCGTGGACATCCAGGTGGACCGGCTGGCCAAGCGGCTCGCGCAGCGGAGGCTGAGCCTCGACGTCCAGCCGGCGGCGCGGGACTGGTTGGCGCTCAACGGTTTCGACCCGATCTACGGCGCTCGTCCGCTGCGCCGCCTGGTGCAGTCGGCCATCGGCGACCAGCTGGCCCGCAAGCTCCTCGCGGGCGACATCCGCGAGGGCGACAAGGTCCGCATCGACGTCACCGACGACAACGACGCCCTCACCGTCGAACCCGCGAACTGACCTCACGTTCGGGTGAATGATTCGAATTTCGCGCGAAATCTGAATGCCGAAGTTCGGGCTCGAATTTCGCGCGAAATTCGAATCACCCTGGTCTCAACGGCGAAAGGTGGACAGGGCTGCGATCGCGGCGAAGAGGGAGGCCGCCGCGGTGAAGACCAGGGTGGCGGTGGTCAGATCCGTGATGGTGCTGATGTAGCCGAGCACGACCGCGGGGACCGTGGCCGACAGGTAGGCGACGACGTAGATCATCGCCGCCGTGCCCGCGCGCTGGTGCGGGGCCGCCAGGCCGGTGAGCATCCGGAAGGCGCCCATGAACATCAGCCCCCAGCCGACGCCGAGCACGGCGGTGGCCGCGAAGAACAGGTCGGCGTGGTGGGACAGCACAGCGGTCGCGATCCCCGCCATCGGGATGATCATCAGCACCGCTCCGACCCGCACCGCTCGCTCGGCGGCCCAGCGGGCCAGCAGCAGCTGGGTGAGCCCACCGACCCCGGCCAGCACCGCCACCGGAAGCCCGCTGATCAGGTTCGGGAGGTCGTGCACCATGCCCTTGGCCACCGACGGGGCCAGCGACATGAACATCCCGCCGACGATCCACGAGGCCAGCACCATGGTCGACATCAGCGCGAACCGAGCGCCCTGGCCCGCCGGGACGACCGGCCGGCGCGGGCGCAGCGCCTCCCCGATCGAGCTGATCTTCGCCACCGGTTCCGGCATGGCGAGCACGATCGGGATCGCCACCGCGAAACCGGCGGCGAGCAGCAGGTAGCTGGTCAGCGTCGGCCCCGGGACGAACTGCACCAGGATTCCCGACAGCAGCGATCCGCCCGCCATGCCCAGCGCCGCCGCGACCCCGTTGACCAGCGAGCCCTGGCTGGATCCGGGGCGCTGGAAGTCCAGCAGCGCACCGCTGATCGCGCTGGTCGCCGCACCCGTGGCCAGCCCCTGCAGCACGCGGCCGGCGAACAGCCCGCCGACGCCGGTGGCCAGCGCGAGCACCAGCACCGCGGCGATCTCCACCACCAGCGCCCCGATCAGCACCGGGCGTCGCCCGATGTGGTCCGACAGCGACCCGCACAGCAGCAGCGCCACCAGGATCGCCACCGCGTAGGAGGCGAACACCTCCGTCAGGACGGTGTTGGTGAACCCCCACCGGTGCTGGTAGATCGAGTACATCGGGGAGGGGGCGGTGGAGGCCATCAGGAACAGGGCGTAGATCCCGCCGATGAACCAGAACGAGCCGGAACGTGACAACCCGCGCTCGCGCGTGAGGCTCGGGCGTGCCAGTTCGGTGGTCATG
Organism: Saccharopolyspora sp. NPDC049357; assembly: GCF_040677225.1. Classification (NCBI taxonomy): domain Bacteria; kingdom Bacillati; phylum Actinomycetota; class Actinomycetes; order Pseudonocardiales; family Pseudonocardiaceae; genus Saccharopolyspora; species Saccharopolyspora sp. NPDC049357. Next base: position 21,647 of record NZ_JBFAQJ010000034.1, read on the forward strand.
GATTTCCTCTTCGGTCGGGTTCGGGGTGTCCGGACAACGACAACCTCTTAGCGGAACGAACCATTCCGCGCGGGCGTAGCCTTGTGCGCATGGCCACAGCAACGACCGCTCGGCACGACGACGCCGTCATCCGAGCCGCCCGGGAGGTCTTCGCCGAGCACGGGATGGCCGCTCCGATGGCCGAGGTCGCCAAGCGCGCCGGGGTCGGCGTGGCCAGCATCTACCGCCGCTACCCGAGCAAGGCCGAGCTCGTCGAGCAGGTGCGCATCGCGGCGTTCCGCCTGGTCATCGATGAGGCCGAGGCCGCGCGCGCCGAGGAGAGAGATCCGTGGCGGGCGCTGAGCCGCTTCATGCACCGCTGCCTGCGGGAGGGCTCGGGCATCGGCACCGTGCTGCCGCAGCTGGAGAAGCGGCACACCTTCTCGGTCGAGTTCCGCGACCTGCAGCAGCGCGTCGCCGAGGTGATCGAGGCACTGGTCGACGACGCCAAACTGGCCGGAGAGCTCCGCGCCGACGTCGACTGGACCGACGTCCTGCTGCTGTTCAAGCACCTCAACCCGTCGCTGCCGACGACCGAGTCCCGTCGCGCCGAGCTCCGCGCCCGCTACCTCGGCCTGGTCCTGGAGGGCCTCCGCGCCGACGGCGCCGCCCTGCGCGGTCCGGCGCCCGACACGGCCGAGTGGCGAGCTCTCTGCGACAACCGCGCCGAGTGATCCGACCGGTTCGCGGTTTTCGCACGTCAAGGTCAACCGAACGAGCGGTTCGGATTCCGATGCGCAGGTGATCTTCGAGTTCCGCGATGTTCGGACTACCCTGCCCGGTGTGGGCATACCTGCGTGGCTCTGGTTCCTCGTCGCCGTCGTCGCGATCGTCGCCGGCGTCGCGCTGCTGATCTCCGACCGATCGCAGCGCACCTCCAACAACCGGGAGCGGCGTCGCTGGGCGGCGCTGCGCGGTTGGCAGTTCGCCGAAGTGGACCGCGTCCTGCCGACGCGGTGGGAGCGCGGTGTGCTCGCCCAGTACGGCGCGACGACCGCGATGGACGTGGTGGCGGGCTCGACGTTCACCGCCGACGGCCGTCGTCAGGTCTACGTGCTGGACCTGGATGCCGCGGGCAAGACCGTCGCCGTCCTGGTGGGCGTGCGCTGCCGCCGCACGACCCCGGCGACCATCGAGCTGTGGCTGCCGGACGTGCCGGTGCCCCAGGACTCCGGGCTGGACCTGCTGGGGCCGGTCGGTTCGCGCTACGCCTTCGTCACCGAGGTCGCCTCGGCCCGCCCGCTGGTCACCGCCGACCTGGTCGACGCCACCGAGGAGATCGGCCAGGACGTCACCGTGGTCTGGCTGGAGAACGACTGGGTGCTGGCCGCGATGCACCCGGCCGACGCCGACCCGGCACGCCTGGAGCGCCTGCTGCGCGATCTCGGCGACCTCGCCGACCTGGTCGACCCGTTCGACAGCGACCCCAACGACGCGCCGACCGAGACCGAGGCGGAAGAGACCTCGCAGCACATCCAGTAGGTCAAGCGGCGCAGCCGTCCCCCATCCGCACCGCTGAGCAAGCCGACCTCAGCCGATGGTTTTCGAGACCGGTAGGTTCGGGATATGCCTACCGCACTCGTCACCGGTGCCACCGCGGGTATCGGCCGCACCTACGCTCGTCGGCTGGCCGCCGAAGGTCACGACATGGTCCTGGTCGCGCGCGACACCGAGCGGCTCGAAGAGCTCGCCGACCGGCTGCAGACCAGGCACAACGTGCGAGTCGAGATCCTGCCCGCGGACCTGTCCGACGCCGCGCAGCGGGCGAAGGTCGCCGAGCGCCTCAGCGACGCGACCAGGCCGGTGGACGTGCTGGTCAACAACGCCGGGTTCGGCACCGGCGGAGCTTTCTGGGACCTCGCGCCCGAGGTGCTGCGGCAGCAGCTGGACGTCAACGTCGCGGCGGTGCTGGAGCTGACCCACGCGGCGGTGCGGACGATGCGCGAGCGCGGACGCGGCGACGTGATCAACGTGGGCAGCGTGGCCGGGTTCTTCACCGTCTCCGGCTCCACCTACGCCGCCACCAAGGCGTACGTGATCGCCTTCTCCGAGGGCCTGGCGACGTCCCTGGCGGGCACCGGGGTGCGCGTCATGGTGCTGTGCCCCGGGTTCACCCGGACCGAGTTCCACGAGCGCGCCGGGCTGGAGATGAGCAGGCTGCCGCGCGCCTTCTGGCTGCAGGCCGACCAGGTCGTGCACGAGTCGCTGGCCGACCTCCGCGCGGGCAAGGCGGTGTCGATCCCGGGCGCCCAGTACAAGGCGCTGGTCGCCATCGGACGGCTGATCCCGAAGAAGCTGCAGCGCATGGTGGTCACCCGCACCGTTCCCGGCCGGACCTGAGAACTATCCTCGGTTCTCGTGGTGAACGAGAAGCAGCGCTCCGAACTGGCCCGACTGGTCAAGGAGCTCGCGGTGGTGCACGGCAAGGTGACGTTGTCCTCCGGCAAGGAGGCCGACTACTACGTGGACCTGCGCCGGGCGACCCTGCAGCACCAGGCGGCCCCGCTGATCGGGAGTCTGCTGCGGCAGATCACCGCTGACTGGGACTACACCGCCGTCGGCGGGCTGACCCTGGGCGCCGACCCGGTCGCCGCGGCCATGATGCACGCCGACGGTCCCGCGCTGGACAGCTTCGTGGTGCGCAAGTCCGCCAAGGCCCACGGCATGCAGCGCCAGATCGAGGGACCGGACATCACCGGCAGGCGGGTGCTGGCCGTGGAGGACACCTCGACCACCGGCGGCAGCGTGCTCACCGCCGTCGAGGCGCTGCGCGAGGCGGGCGCCGAGGTGGTCGGCGTGGCGACCGTCGTCGACCGCGACACCGGGGCTCGCGAGGCCATCGAGGAAGCGGGGCTGCCCTACCGCACGTTGCTGGGGCTGTCCGACCTCGGACTGGCGTGAGCGAGGACGTCGGGCCCACCGAGTGGGGCACCAGCGTCGGCGTCGGCCCGTGGGAGGGCCCCTGGCCGGACGACGACCGCTACGACCCGGAGCTGCTGGAGCACGGTGACCGCCGCAACGTCGTCGACCACTACCGGTACTGGCGGCGGGAGGCGATCGTCGCCGACCTGGACCTGCGGCGGCACGAGTTCCACGTGGCCATCGAGAACTTCCAGCACGACCACAACATCGGCACGGTTGTGCGCACCGCCAACGCGTTCCTGGCGGAGGCGGTGCACATCGTGGGCCGCCGCCGCTGGAACCGGCGCGGCGCGATGGTCACCGACCGGTACCAGCACGTGCACCACCACCCGGACGTCGAGTCGCTGAGCGCGTGGGCGCGAGAAGCGGACCTGGCGGTCGTGGCGGTGGACAACACGCCGGGCGCGATCCCGGTGGAGCGCGCGGAGCTGCCGCGCCGGTGCGTGCTGCTGTTCGGCCAGGAGGGGCCCGGCCTGCACGAGGAGTCCCGCCGCGAGGCCGACCTGGTGGTCTCCATCGCGCAGTTCGGCTCCACCCGATCGATCAACGCCGGGGTCGCCGCGGGCGTCGTCATGCACACCTGGGTGCAGCAGCACGCCGACCTCGGCTTGGCGTGGTGAGGGCTTCGGGTCCGAACCGTCGATGCCCGGTCAGTTCGGACCAAAATCGCCCCTGATGCGAAAGAAGAGCCGGACCCGAGTGGGTGCCGGCTCTTCTTTCGAGGGTTCCGTCAGGCCGCTTCGCGGGCCTTCTCGCGGCGTCCCTTGATGTACTCGATGATGATCGGCACGATCGAGATCACGACGATGACGATGGCCATGGCCTCGATGTTGTTCCGGATCCACGGGATGTTGCCCAGGAAGAACCCGAGCAGCGTCATGCTCAGGATCCAGGCCACACCACCGATGGCCGAGTAGCTGAAGAACTTCTTCTGGTCCATCTGACCGATGCCGGCCACCGCCGTGATGAACGTGCGGACGATCGGCACGAAGCGGGCCAGGATGATCGCGCGGGCGCCGTACTTCTCGAAGAAGGCGTGCGTCTTGTCGACGTGCTCGCGCTTGAACAGCTTCGAGTCGGGCTTGTTGAACATCGCCGGGCCGACCTTGCGCCCGATCCAGTACCCGGTCACGTTCCCGACGAAGGCGCACACCGCCAGCAGCACGCAGACCAGCCAGATCGGCGTGTTGATCGCGCCGATGGCGACGAACATGCCGGTCACGAACAGCAGCGAGTCACCCGGCAGGAAGAAGCCGATGAGCAGACCGCATTCGGCGAAGATGATCAGGCAGACGCCGATCAGCGCGAACGGGCCGAGACCAGAGACGATGTTCTCCGGATTCAGCCAATCCGGAAGCAGAGCGAGCGCGGGCTGTGCCGCGGCGGCGAATTCGGACGTCACGCTTGCCAACGGTACCGTGACGCCGCTTCGCCCGGATTTCGGGAGAGCTGCGGGACATCAACGCAGCGCACACCCACGATCACCCAATGGGGTAAAGGACTGTGACGCCCGCCGCGAGCGAACCGGACAGGAGTCCCAGAACGATCACGAAGAGCAGCACTCTCGTGGAACTGGGTCGCAGCGTGCGCTGCGACGAGGAGGGACGGCCGCTCGCCCGCGCCCGTAACGCGGCGGACAGCGTGTCCTCGGTTTCCCGGCCGTTCATCCCCCGACCCTAACCAGCAGCCAGGCCGAACGGCTGCAGATCGGCGATGCAGCAGGTCACGCGGGTTCGGTGAGCCACCGGCCGCCGCGCATGACGCCCTGCAGGTCCAGGTCGTCACCGAGCACGACCATGTTCGCGTCCGCGCCCGGGCGGATCTCGCCCACGTCGGTCAGCCCGAGCCGCCGCGCCGGGTTCGTCGAGGTGGCCGCGACCGCGGCCGGCACGGACAGCCCGCAGCTGCGCACCAGGTTGCGGAACGCGGCGTCCATGGTCAGGGTGCTGCCGGCCAGCGAGCCGTCGGCCAGCCGGGGTTCGCCGTCGACGACGGTCACCGGCAGCGCGCCCAGCTCGTAGGTGCCGTCACCGGCGCCGGTGGCGCTGATGGCGTCGGTGACCAGGATCGTCCGGTCCACTCCGGCGTGGGTGGCGGCCAGCCGGGCGACGGTCGGGTGCAGGTGCACGAGGTCGCAGATCAGCTCCACGCTGACCCGCTCGTCGTCGAGCAGCGCGCCGACCGGTCCGGGCTCGCGGTGGTGCAGCGAACGCATGCCGTTGAACAGGTGCGTCGCCACGGTCGCCCCGGCCTCCACGGCCTCCAGCACCTGGTCGGCGATCGCGTCGGTGTGCCCGACGGCCGCGATCGCACCGCCGTCGACCAGCTGCCGGACCGCGTCCCGCGAACCGGGCAGCTCGGGGGCGAGGGTGACCATCCGGACCGTGCCGCGGCCGGCGTCGAGCAGCTGGCGGACGTCGTCGGCCTCCGGCGCGCACAGCGCCTCCGGAGCGTGCGCGCCGCACCGGGCGTGGGAGAGGAACGGTCCTTCCAGGTGAACACCGGCCACCAGGCCCTCGGCGGTCAGCTCGGCCAGCGTGGCGATCTGCTTGACCAGCTCCGGCACCGGCGCGGACACCAGGCTGGCCAGCATCGTGGTGGTCCCGTGCGCGCGGTGGTGGGCCACCGCGGTCTCGGTCTGCTCGGGTTCCAGCGAGGTGAACGAACCGCCGCCACCGCCGTGGCAGTGAATGTCCACGAAGCCCGGAACCAGCCAGCGCCCGGACAGCTCGATCGCCGGGCCCTGGGGGACGGCGCCGTCACCGACGGCGGCGATCTTGCCCGCGGACACGCGCACCCAGCCCGGCTGCGCGACTCCGCCCGGGGTGACGACCCGCGCGCCGGTGAGGATCAGTTCGGCAGTGTTCACAACGACGATCCTCCGCCAAACGCGAGCAGTGGTCTACACCAAAATCGGTGTTTTGCGGCTCAGCCCGAACCCGCCGAGCCGGTCACGGACGGTGAGACCGGGGGGAATGTCTGATTCGCCGAATATAGACCGTCGTCAGCTCGCGATGTGCTTCTGCAACGCCTCCAGGGCGCGGCTCGCCGTCGACTTGACGGTGCCCTTGGAGACGCCGGTCGCCTCGGCGATCTCGGCCTCCGACAGGTTCCCGTAGTAGCGCAGCACCAGCACTTCGCGCTGCCTGCGCGGCAGCTTGCCCAGCGCGTCCACCACGGCCTGGTGCTCGGCGGTGAGCATCGCCAGCGACTCCGCGGAGCGCGCGTTGGCCTGGTGCGGCGGCTGGTACTCGCGGGCGGTCTTGCGGCGGCGCAGCATCGAGCGGGAACCGTTGACGACCGCCGTGCGCAGGTAGGCGATCGCGGCGTTGGCGTCGCGCAGCCCGGACCAGTTCCGGTAGAGGCCGGTGAACGCCTCCTGGACCACGTCCTCGGCGCTGCTGATGTCGTCGACCAGCAGGATCGCCAGCCGGACCATCCGCATCCGCTGCTGCTTGTAGATGTCCTCCAGGGACAGCGGTTGCTGCGTCTGCCGGTGGACTCCGTCCAACTTGCGCAGCGTGCCGAAGGTCTTCTCGACGCTGCGCTCGATCCCTTCCGAATCACCGCCCATGATCGAAGAACTTACCCGGCGAGGATGGGTTCGCGGGGTGGGTTCGGGTTAGCGTCGCGTGGATCGTTGAATTCGCCGCTAGGGAGGCACAACATGGCGAGGTTCGTTGTCGAGCTGGTCTACGGGCCCGACGAGGACAAGAGGCTGGCGGTCCGCCCGGAGCACCGGGAGTACTCGCGCGGACTGGCCGAACGGGGCACGCTGCTGGCCGGCGGGCCCTACACCGACGGCAAGGGCGCCCAGATCATCTACGAGACCGCCGACGAGGCCGAGCTCGAAGACGTCCTGGCCGCCGACCCGTACACCGAGGCCGGGGTGATCGCCTCGACCACCATCCGCCAGTGGGAAGTCGTCACCGGCGCTTGGCTGTAGGCGGCGAGCGCCCCAGCGTGTGAGTATGTGCACAGGAACGTTTTCTGAATCCTTGCACCAACTTTTCAAAACAACACCGCTGGGGCACTGTGACGCGCGAACGAGTGGTATGTGCCCCGACGCGCCGCGGACGGTGCGCTGGGGTTCTTAGGATGCTGCGCGATCTCGCGACACTTCACGACCGAACTCCATCTGAGGAGGATGACCGATGCCCATCGCGACCCCCGAGGTCTACACGGAGATGCTGGACCGGGCGAAGACCGGTGAATTCGCCTACCCAGCGATCAACGTGACCTCGTCGGAGACGCTCAACGCGGCGCTGCGCGGGTTCGCCGAGGCCGAGAGTGACGGCATCATCCAGGTGTCGACCGGGGGCGCCGAGTTCGCCTCCGGCACCAAGGTCAAGGACATGGTCACGGGTGCCACCGCGCTCGCCGAGTACGCGCACGTCGTCGCCGCCAAGTACCCGGTGAACATCGCGCTGCACACCGACCACTGCCCGAAGGACAAGCTCGACGGCTACGTCAAGCCGCTGATCCAGATCAGCCAGGAGCGGGTCAACCGCGGCGAGAACCCGCTGTTCCAGTCGCACATGTGGGACGGCTCGGCGATCGACCTCGACGAGAACCTGCAGATCGCGCAGGAACTGCTGGAGCTGTCGGCCAAGGCCAAGATCGTCCTGGAGCTGGAGGTCGGCGTCGTCGGCGGCGAAGAGGACGGCGTCGCCAACGACATCAACGACAAGCTCTACACCGCGCCCGGCGACTACATCAAGACCGTCGAAGCCCTCGGCACCGGCGAGAAGGGCCGCTACCTGCTGGCCGCGACCTTCGGCAACGTGCACGGCGTCTACAAGCCGGGCAACGTCAAGCTGCGCCCGGAGATCCTCAAGCAGGGTCAGGACGTGGTGTCGGAGAAGCTGGGCCTGGCCGCCGGCTCCAAGCCGTTCGACCTGGTCTTCCACGGTGGTTCCGGTTCGCTGCTGGAGGAGATCCACGAGGCGCTCTCCTACGGCGTGATCAAGATGAACATCGACACCGACACCCAGTACGCCTTCACCCGGCCCATCGCGGACCACATGCTGAAGAACTACGACGGTGTGCTCAAGATCGACGGCGAGGTCGGCAACAAGAAGACCTACGACCCGCGCAGCTACCTCAAGGTCGCCGAGCAGGCCATGGCCGCTCGCGTCGCGCAGGGCTGCGAGGTCCTCAAGTCCGCAGGCCGCATGATCGCCGGCTGAGTTTTCTCGGTTCGCACTCGCCTTGCCGGGCGGTGCGGGTGGCGGAACCTCAGCGGCTCTCTGGCTCCGGGATCCGAGACTTGTGTATGTCGTCCAATACACGGCGCTTCGGCTGTCCTCCCCAGAGAGCCGCTGAGAACCCGCGGCGGTGCGAGTTGCTCAGGTGGTGAAAAGAGAAACCGGCTTCGCCGGTTGCCTGACGTTGGTTGGCTTTGTTGTCTTTCGACGGTCCGTTCGCCCTGTGGGTGGACGGACCGTCGTCGTCTTGGGTGAAGTGCGAGGATGGGGTCATGACGAGGAATCTGTTGGAGCCGCCGGAGACGCTGCTGCCGGAGAGCCCGGAGGCGCAGGGCGCCCTGGATGCAGGCACCGACCCCGCCGAGGTCGCCGCGCAGCACCCGGCGTTCAGCGCCGCTTGGGCCGCGCTCGCCGACAACGCCCTGAACAGCGGGGAGAACATCGCCGCCTACGCCTACGCGCGCACCGGATACCACCGCGGCCTGGACGCCCTGCGCCGCTCCGGCTGGAAGGGCTTCGGCCCGGTCCCGTGGCGCCACGAGCCCAACCGCGGCGTGCTCCGCTCGGTCGCGGCACTGGCCAAGGCGGCTCGCGCCATCGGCGAGACCGAGGAGTTCGACCGCTGCCGCCAGCTCCTCGAGGACAGCGACCCGGCCTCCCTGGAAGCCAACGACCTCGCCTGACGACCACGAACCCGGCCACGCGCGGACGCCCTGCCCGCACGTGGCCGGGCCCGTCGTACCCGGATCCCGCACGTCCCGGGGTGACCGGATTTCAGTGGAAATCGGGAACCCGATTTCAGTGGAACTCCGGGCCCCGATTTCCACTGAAATCCGGGACCGCCCGGCGGGCGCGGACGTTCGGTGGCGGAGGATGGTGTCGTGCTGCGTTTGCGTGAGGAGTTGACCCGCCGGCTCCGGCGGTTGCTGCGAACCGGTGTGCCGATCGTCCAGTGCGCGCTGGCCGCCGGCGTGGCCTGGTTCCTCGCGCACGACCTCGTCGGGCACGTGGCTCCGTTCTTCGCCCCCATCGCCGCGGTGATCTCGCTGGGCGTCTCGCTCGGGCAGCGGATGCGGCGAGCCCTGGAACTGGTCGTCGGCGTGAGCATCGGCGTCGGGGTCGGCGACGTGCTGATCTCGGTGATCGGCACCGGGACCTGGCAGATCGCGCTGGTCGTCGCGCTGGCGATGTCCACCGCTGTGCTGCTGGACAGCGGCGGCGTGATCGTGCTGCAGGCCGCGTCCTCGTCGGTGCTGGTCGCGACGCTGCTGCCGCCCGCCACCGCGGGCGGGCTGACGCGGATGCTCGACGCCGCGATCGGCGGGCTGGTCGGCTTCGCCGTCGCCGCGCTGCTGCCCGCCAACCCCCTCGCGGTCGCGCACCGCAACGGTCGCGTGGTGCTGGGAGCGCTCGCCGACGCGCTGCGCGGGGTCGCGAGCGCGGTCGCGCACCGCGACATGTCGATGGCCGCCGACGTGCTGGCCGATGCCCGCAAGAGCCACAAGTCCGTCGAGGAGTTCCGCGCCGCGCTGGAGGCCGGAGCCGAGATCGCCAGGTTCGCGCCGATCCGCTGGCGCAGGCGCGGCGACCTGGAGCGCTACGAAACCGCCGCCACTCCCGTCGACCGCGCGCTGCGCAACACGCGCGTGCTGACCCGGCGGGCGCTGGCGGCGCTGCGCGACGAAGAACCCGTTCCGCGACCGCTACCGGGCATGCTGGAGGAGCTCGCGGGAACCGTCGTGCTGCTGCGCGACGAGCTGGCCAGCGGCAAGGATCCGCTGCAGGCCAGGGAAGCCGCGCGCTCGGTCGCCAAGAAGTCCACAGTGGAACTCCTGGGCGAGGGTGACTTCTCGATGCAGGTCGTGGTCCTGCAGGTGCGCTCGATCGCCGTCGACCTGCTGCAGGCGTCCGGCCTGACTCGCGCCGAAGCCGTCGCCACCCTGCCGCCGCTGCACCCCGACGAGGGCTAGGGCCGGTTCAGCACGGCTGCCAGGCAGGCGTGCAGCGGCTCGTGGTCGCGCGGGTCGTGCAGCTCGCAATCGGCCGCTGAGAGGCGGTACCACTCCTCGGCGCCGGAGTAGCGGATCCACACCTGCACCGCGCCCTGCTCGCAGGAGGTCGCCAGTTCCAGGTCGCCGGTGATCACGCCGACCTCGTCGGTCATCACCCCGCCCGGAGGCGCGGTCAGAGTCGTGCGCAACTCGCCCATGACCGCAGTATGCCTTTCCGGATTTCGTTCGGGGCTCTTCGCGCGGTGGTGCGGGTGACGGGAACCCCGAACGGGAAAGCACTGGGGTCCTCCTGCTCCGGGCGCGCCGACTCGTGCGTGTCGCAGGAGGACCACCTCAGAACAACCCTCAGGTGGAACGGCTGCGCTGCTTCAGCAGCCGTCCAGGGCGGTCTGGAGAGCGCCCTTCTCGGCTTCGGTGATGGTCAGCTGGTACTTGTGCTTGGTGCCGACCCACATCGAGGCGTAGGTGCAGTGGTAGTCCGTCGCCGGCGGCATCCAGGTCTCGGGGGTTTGGTCGCCCTTCTCCTGGTTGACGTTGTCGGTGACCGCGATGAGCTGCGGGCCTTCCAGGTCGTTGGCGAACGCCTGGCGCTGGTCCTGGGTCCATTCGGCGGCACCGGAGCGCCACGCGGCGGCCAGCGGCACGATGTGGTCGATGTCCACGTCGGACGGCTGGGTCCAGGTCTCGCCGTCGTACGGGCTGGCCCAGCTGCCGGCGGTCGGGTAGCAGTCGGAGCCGACCTCGACGCCCTCGCCGTCCCGCTTGAGCACCGCTTCGCGGGTGTTGCAGTTGTCCGGCCCGTCGATCCAGTGCGGGAACTTCTCCCGGCTGTAGCCGTCCATCGAGCCCTCGGCGGCGACGGTCAGCTCAGCGAGCTCGGCCTTCGCGGTCGCCGGGTCGGGGATTCCCGGCGGCTCGGCGGCGGCCGGGATGGCGAGCCCGATGCTGATCAGTCCGGCCAGCGGCAGGGCGGTCAGGGTGGCGCGCAACGAACGTGTCATGGCTTCCTCCGCAGTGGGCTAGATCGCCTGCTTCGAGATGACGATTGCCCACGTGGGTGGCCGATTCAATGCCGAAGAGTGGCCGGAAGGTGACATGGCGTGAAGTCGCCACCGATCGCGCTACCAGAATGTGAATTCCACACACTCGGTGATCAACGCGCCAGGTTGAGGTCCTCGGTGTGCCGGTACCAGACCCACTTCTCCATCGGCCTGGGGTGATCGGTGCCGTCGTGCCGCACGGTGGTCGACCGGAACGACGCCTGGAACGCCCGCCCCCGCGCGGATTCGGTGCGACGGCGCAGCAGCCCGCGCCGGGTGACGCCTACCCGCAGCCCGTCCATCGGGGGGTCGATCGTGTGGTTCAGCGGATCGGCCGTCGGGTCCGGCAGCGGTGCCGCGTCCGGGTCCGGGGAGACCACGAGGCTCTGCGCGGCGCCGTTGAGGACCTGCGCGTCGTCGCAGTACGCCTGGCCGGTGATCGGTGCGATCACGCCCTCGCCCAGCAGGATTCCGCCCGAGTCGTCCCTGATCAGCGGCACCGGTCGCGGGGACGCGGTCAGCGCGCGCTCGAAGTCCCCGACGGCCAGCCCCCACAGCCGGGCCACCGGCGAGTCGGCCACCGGCACGTAGCCGACGGTCAGTTCGGTCAGCCGTTCCTTGCGCAGCAACCGCAGCACGACGGCCGCCAGGTCCATGTCCGTGCCGTGCACGACCACCCGATCGGTTGCTTCTGCCAGCAGCGGATCGACCTCGTTGCGACCCGGCGCGGCGGAAACCTCGTGCCATTGCACAGAGTCACCGGACGGACGCGCTGCGCCATCAACGTTTCCGCAGGACAATGCGGTGGTACTCACGTTTCGCTCCTGGTTTACCCTGATCGACCGGCATACCCCGTGGTGGGAGCGGGCGAAGCGTGCGGTCACGCTGGCGACCACCCAGTCCAGGTTGGAGTTTCACATGCCGGCGATCGTGCTGATCGGCGCCCAGTGGGGCGACGAAGGCAAGGGTAAGGCGACAGACCTGCTCGGCGAGCAGGCGCAGTGGGTCGTGCGTTACCAGGGCGGCAACAACGCGGGACACACCGTCGTGCTCCCGGACGGGCAGGACTTCGCGCTGCACCTCATCCCGTCGGGGATCCTGACTCCCGGCGTGACGAACGTGATCGGCAACGGCGTCGTCGTCGACCCGGGCGTCCTGCTGGAGGAGCTCGCCGGTCTGGAGGAGCGCGGGGTCGACACCTCGCGGCTGCTGCTGTCCGCCGACGCGCACCTGATCATGCCGTACCACGTGGCCATCGACCGCGTGACCGAGCGGTACCTGGGCAAGAAGCAGATCGGCACCACCGGCCGCGGCATCGGCCCCTGCTACCAGGACAAGATCGCTCGCGTCGGCGTGCGGATGCAGGACCTGCTCGACGAGAAGATCCTGCGCCAGAAGGTCGAGGCCGCCCTCGACATCAAGAACCAGATCCTGGTCAAGGTCTACAACCGCCGCGCGATCGACGCGGAAGAGGTCGTGGACACCGTGCTGGGGCAGGCGGAGAAGTTCGCGGGCCGCATCGCCGACACCAAGCTGCTGATCAACAAGGCGCTGGAGCGCGGCGAGCGGGTGCTGCTGGAAGGCTCCCAGGGCACGCTGCTCGACGTCGACCACGGCACCTACCCGTTCGTGACCTCGTCGAACCCGACCGCCGGTGGCGCTTCGGCCGGTTCCGGCATCGGCCCGACGAAGATCAGCGCGGTGATCGGCATCCTCAAGGCCTACACCACGCGCGTCGGTGCGGGCCCGTTCCCGACCGAGCTGACCGACGAGGCCGGCGAGAACCTGCGCAAGCAGGGCGGCGAGTTCGGCGTGACCACCGGTCGCTCGCGGCGGACCGGGTGGTTCGACGCGGTGATCGCCCGCTACGCGACCCGCGTCAACGGCATCACCGACTACTTCCTGACCAAGCTCGACGTGCTCTCCGGCCTGGAGACCATCCCGATCTGCGTCGCCTACGACGTCGACGGCGAGCGGGTCGAGGACATGCCGATGACCCAGACCGGCGTGCACCACGCGGTTCCCGTGTACGAGGAGATGCCGGGCTGGTGGGAGGACCTCAGCGACTGCCGCAGCTTCGAGGACCTGCCGGCCAACGCCCGCGCCTACATCGAGCGCATCGAGGAGCTCTCCGGCGCCCGCGTGTCGGCGGTCGGCGTGGGCCCGGGGCGCGATCAGACGATCGTGCGCCACTCGATGGCCTGATCCTCTCGCGGGGGACGGGGTTTCAACTGAAACTCCGTCCCCTCAGCGGTTCCGCCAGGAGCTCTCCACGGCGGCTTCCTGCAGGTCGAGTTCGCGGAGGACGCGGCGCAGCACCTCGTCGTCGAGGTTGCCCGCGTCGCGTTCGTCCGCGATCGCCGAGCGCTGCACGTCGATGATGTTGCGCCGCAGCTCGGAGAACGTCCGGGTCGAGGTGTCGGCGCGCTCCGCAGGAGTCCGCCCCACCTGATCGGCCGCGGCCATGCCCTGGTGCTCGACCAGGCCTCGCATCCGGGAGACCATCCGGTTCAGCGCGGAGCTCTCGCAGCGCGCGTCGGCCGGGGTCAGCCCGTCAAGGTAGGCCAGCGCCGCGTTCGTGGCGATCCGCCGCGCCTCCGCCTCGGCCTGGTCGTCGCTGCGCGCCTCCTCCGGGTCGGTGATGCCCAACCGGCGGATGAGCAGCGGCAACGTGGTGCCCTGCAGCAGGATCGTGCCGACCGTGACCACGGCGGCGACGAACTGGATCACCTCGCGGCCGGGCAGCGGAGCTCCGCTGCCGGTGGTGAACGGAATCGCGCCCGCCGCCGCCAGCGTCACCACGCCGCGCATCCCGGCCCAGGACAGCACCGCCGTCCGCCGCCACCGGCCGCCGCGCTGGCGACCGCTCCTGATCAGGTGCGACACGCCGGGCAGGTAGTTCGAGGCGAACATCCAGAGCACCCGGAACGCCATCAACGACAGCAGGATCAGCAGCGTGGCCAGCGCGATGGCACCCGCCGGGCGCCCGGACTCCAGCACCTCGGTGACCACCGACTTCAACTGCAGGCCGATGTAGGCGAACACCAGGCTCTCCAGCAGCAGGTTGATCGCGCCCCACACGGTGTGCTCCTGCAGCCGTCCGGCGGCGCGCGCCCGGGGCAGGTTGTGGCCCACGTACAGCCCGGCTGTGACCACCGCCAGCACGCCGGAACCGCCCAGCTCCTCGGCCGTCAGGTAGGCGATGAACGGCACGAGCACGCCCAGCAGCGTCGCGATCTGCACGTCCGGGATGTGCTGGCGGGCCAGCTGCGCGAGCATCCCGAATCCCAGCCCCAGAACGACGCCGACCACCACGGCCAGCGCGAACACCCACAGGCCCTGGGCGAGCGTCGGCGTGGTTCCCACGGCCGCGGTGATCGCCATCCGGTAGATCGTCAGCGCGGCGGCGTCGTTGATCAGGCTCTCGCCGCCGAGCACCGTCATCACCCCGCGCGGCAGCTTCAGCTGGCGGCCGATCGCCGCCGCCGTCACCGCGTCGGGAGGGGCGATCACCGCGCCCAGCACGATCGCCGAGGCCAGCGGCAGGTCCGGGATCAGCAGGAACGCGATCCAGCCCAGCACGAACGACGTGACGATCACCTGCAGCACCCCGTGGTGCACGATCGGGCGGATCCTCGCCCTGAAGTTGGTGAACGAGCTCTCCAGCGCGGCCGCGTACAGCAGCGGCGGGAGCACGGCGGTGAGCAGCAGCTCCGGCTCGATGCGCAGCTCGTCGAGCCCGGGCACCAGCGACACCGCCATGCCGACCGCCACCAGCAGCAACGGCGCAGCGATCTCCCGGCTCCGCGCCAGCGCCGTGACCAGCAACGCCCCGATCAGTACCAGAATCAGCTGGGTCAACTCGCACCTCCGTCCACGATGGACACCCTAGGTGCGCACCCTCGCGATCACCCGAAACGACGAAACCGCCGCCCCCGAAAGGGGACGGCGGTCTCACTCATCTCGCACTCCACCCCGGGGTTCCCGACTTCCACGGAACTCAGGGGTCCGATTTCCACTGAAATCGGGTTCCCGACTTCCACTGAAATCGGATCACCCGGGTGGGGTCGGTGGGTCAGTGCTGGTCTCGGGCGGTGATGGCGAGGTCGGGCATGTCGCTGAAGATGCCGTCGATGCCCTGGTCGTAGAGGGCGTGGAAGAAGCCGAGGGCGTCGCCCCACTGGGCCGGGTCCTGCGAGGACTGGAAGTCCGCGGGCAGGAAGTTGTTCTCGGCGCGGACGGTGTAGGGCACGACCTGCAGACCGGCGGCGTGCGCGTGGGCGACGACCGCGGTCGGCTCGGTGAGGTGGTTGCTGTCGTCGACCGGGAGGATCACCTTGGTGTCGGGGCCGATCACGTCCGCGTAGGTCGCGATCTCCTTCAGCCCCTCCGGCGTGACCAGGTCGGCGTAGGTGCGCGGGTCACCGGCTTCGATGAAGTCCTGCGGGGCCCCGCTGTTGCTGATCAGCTGAACGAGCCGCACCCGAAGCTGTTCGCGCAGCTCCTTGAGGTTGCCGACCTCGAAGGACTGCACGACGACCTTCGCGTCCTCCTCGTTCAGGCCGTTGGCGTCGAGCGCCTCGACCACGCCGGGCTCGACCGGCAGGCCGAGCTTGCGGAAGTAGCTGGGGTGCTTGGTCTCCGGCGCCACGCCGATGTCGCGGCCGAGCTCCTCGGACAGCCGCTCCCGCAGGTCCAGCACCTCCTGGAAGGTCGGCACCTCGTAGAGGCCGTCGTAGACCGTGTTGTGCTGGCGGATCTCCGGGATGCGCTCCTTGGCGCGCAGCGTCTTGAGCTCGGCGAGGGTGAAGTCCTCGGTGAACCAGCCGGTCATCTCGGTGCCGTCGATGACCTTGGTGGTCTTGCGGGAGGCGAACTCCGGGTGCTCGGCGACGTCGGTGGTGCCGCCGATCTCGGGCTCGTGCCGGGCGACCAGCACGCCGTCCTTGGTGGGCACCAGGTCGGGCTCGATGTAGTCGGCGCCCATCCGGGCGGCCAGCTCGTAGGAGGCGAGCGTGTGCTCCGGCCGGTAGCCGGAGGCGCCTCGGTGGCCGAACACCTCGATCTGCGCGGTGTCCGGGGCCGGCTCGGCGGCAGCGGGCCCCACCGAGGTGATCACCCCGAGCGCGGCGGCGCCCACAACGGACAAAGCGATCAACCGTCCCCGAATCGTCATGCGTTCTCCCCGTTCCGACTGTGGCGGCTCCACCCAACCCCCCGCATCCGACGCCAGGGGCACACCAGTGCGACGTGCGGCCGACCGCCGGGTGAACGCCGCGCGACCTGCGATGCGCCATCCGGCGGCAACACTTCCCCGGGGGCAGCCGCCAAGTGGCCCACCGCACGCTCTACGCTGCGTTTTGTGCGAATCCTCGTGATCGGCGGCGGCGGCCGGGAGCATGCGATCGTGTTGGCGCTGTCCCGTGATCCGTCCGTGACGGCACTGGCCTGCGCGCCCGGCAACGCCGGAACCGCCGCGCTCGCCGAGTCCTACGCCGTCGACGTCGCCAAGCCCGACGAGGTGGCCGCGCTGGCCACCCGCTGGAAGGCCGACCTGGTCGTCTTCGGTCCGGAAACACCGCTGGTCGCAGGCGCTTCCGACGCCGTGCGCGCCGCGGGCATCCCGTGCTTCGGCCCGTCCAAGGCGGCGGCCCGCATCGAGGGGTCCAAGGCCTTCGCCAAGGACGTCATGGTCTCCGCCGGCGTGCCGACCGCGCGCAGCGAGATCGTGGACAACCCCGCGAAGCTGGACGCCGCGCTGGCCGGTTTCGGCCCGACCTGGGTGGTCAAGGACGACGGTCTGGCCGCGGGCAAGGGCGTGCTGGTCACCGGCGATTTCGACGCCGCCCGCGCGCACGCGATGAAGCTGCTCGACGGCGGCCACCCGGTGCTGCTGGAGTCCTTCCTCGACGGGCCCGAAGCCTCGCTGTTCTGCCTGGTCGACGGCACCACCGTGGTCCCGCTGCTGCCCGCGCAGGACTTCAAGCGCGTCGGCGACGGCGACGCGGGCCCGAACACCGGCGGCATGGGTGCCTACGCGCCGCTGCCGTGGGCCCCGGACGACCTGGTCGACACCGTGGTCCGCACGGTCGTGCAGCCCACCGTCGACGAGCTCGACCGCCGCGGCACCCCGTTCTCCGGCCTGCTCTACGCCGGACTCGCGCTGACCTCGAACGGCCCGCAGGTCATCGAGTTCAACTGCCGCTTCGGCGACCCCGAGACCCAGGCCGTGCTGGCGCTGCTGCACACCCCGCTGGCGCAGCTGTTCAACGCCGTGGCGCGCGGTGAGCTCGCCGAGCAGCCGGAACTGGAGTGGGAGCAGGGCTCGGCGGTGACGGTCGTGCTGGCCGCCGAGGGCTACCCGGGCCGCCCGCGCGTCGACGACGTCATCCAGGGCTCGGACCTGCAGGGCGTGCTGCACTCCGGCACGCGTCGCCGCGAGGACGGCGCCGTGCTGTCGTCGGGCGGACGGGTCCTGTCGGTGGTGGCCACCGGTTCCGACCTCAGCGCCGCCCGCGACGAGGTCTACCAGCGTGTCGAGCGCGTCCACCTGCCCGGTGCGCACTGGCGCACCGACATCGCCCTTCGCGCGGTCGACGGCGAGATCAGCGTTCCGAAGCCCTGACGACCGGCGGCACCGGCCTCGTCCGCGGTGGCCGGTAGCGGCCCGAGCGGTCCCGGTCATCGGGATCCGCGCCGGCATCTGGCACGCTGGCTCGCATGGTGAAGCCCGCCGCGCTGGCCGCAGCTCAACGCGCGAACGTAGACCCGTTCCAGGTCATGGAGGTCCTCACGGCCGCAGCCGCCCGTCAGCGGGCGCGCGGCGACGTCGTGTCGCTGGCCGCCGGTCAGCCCTCCACCCCGGCGCCGAAGGCGGTCCGCGAAGCCGCCGCGCGGGCGCTGGAGAGCAACGCGCTGGGCTACACCGAGCAGCTCGGCGTCCTGGAGCTGCGGGAAGCCATCGCCGGGCACTACGAGAAGGCGTACGGCCGCTCGGTCCCGGTGGACGAGGTCGTGGTGACCACCGGCGCCTCGGGCGCGTTCCTGCTGGCCTTCCTCGGCGCCTTCGACGCCGGTGACCGGGTCGCGCTGGCCAGCCCGGGGTACCCGGCCTACCGCAACATCCTGTCCGCGCTGGGCTGCGAGGTCGTCGAGCTGCCCTGCGACGCGTCCACCCGGTTCCAGCCGACCGTCGAGATGCTCGAAGCCCTCGACGAGCCGGTGCGCGGGCTGATCGTCGCCAGCCCCGCCAACCCGACCGGCACCGTGCTCTCCCGCGACGAGCTCGCCGGGCTCGCGGAATGGTGCGAGGCCAACGGGGTGCAGCTGATCAGCGACGAGATCTACCACGGCCTCAGCTACGGCGAACCGCTGCACACCGCGCGGGAGTTCTCCGCCGAGGCGATCGTGGTCAACAGCTTCTCCAAGTTCTGGTCGATGACCGGGTGGCGGCTCGGCTGGATGCTCGTGCCGCCGCGCCTGCTGCGCGCGGTCGACTCGCTGACCGGGAACTTCACCCTCTGCCCGCCCGCGATCTCGCAGCAGGCGGCCGTCGCGGCGTTCAGCCCGGAGACCTACGACGAGGTGGAGGCCCACGTCGAGCGCTACCGGGAGAACCGGAGGCTGCTGCTCGACGGTCTGGCGGAGGCGGGCATCACCAAGGTCGCCCCGGCCGACGGCGCCTTCTACGCGTGGGTCGACATCAGCGATCACACCGACGACGCGGCGTCGTTCTGCCGTCGCCTCCTCGACGACACGGGCGTGGCGCTGGTCCCCGGCGTGGACTTCGACCCGGCCCGCGGCCACCACTACCTGCGCCTCTCCTTCGCGGGCGATCCCCACGACATCACCGAGGCCGTTCAACGGCTCGGAGCCTGGCTGTAGACCCGGTGGCTCGCGGGGACTCAGGGGGCACCCTGATGTTTCCCGGAACCGGGCCTTCGACCTGCCGATTTCCGCGTTCCCTCTGGCAGGCTGGACGCGCGGGACTCTCCCCGGTGAAGAGGTGGTCGTGATGTTGTGGAAGGTGCTCGGCGGTCTGCTGGTCCTGTGGCTGGTGGTCTCCGTCGCCGGAGTGCTGATCAAGGGCCTGTTCTGGCTCGCGGTGATCGGCGGGATCCTGTTCGTCGCCACCGCCGCCCTAGGCTGGGCCAAAGACAAGAAGGAGATCAAGCCGTAGGACCACCAAGTTGACGGTGGTCGGCTTGCCTGGCGGTGCGGGTAGCGGAACCTGACGCGTCGCCTGGCCTCCGGTCGCCACGACACCTTCGGCGCTCAGGCGGCCAGTTTTTCTTGGAGGAGGTCGCGGGCGTGGTCGGCCGAGTGCCAGAGCTCCGCGTTGAGGCCTGCTTGCCGGGCGCCGGCGATGTTCTCCGCGCGGTCGTCGAAGAACAGGCATTCGGCGGGCTCGGCGCCGATGGTGTCGAGCAGGATCCGCCAGATCTCCGGGGCGGGCTTGGTGACGCGCAGGTCGCCGGAGAACAGCAGGTGGTCGAAGAACCGCGCCCACGGCTTGCTCTCACCGGCGCGGGCGAACGTCGTCGAGGCGTTGGACAGCAGCGCCAGCGGTACCTCGCGCCGGTGCAGGTCTTCCAGCAGTGCCAGCGAATCCGGGTCGGCAAACATCCAGCCGTCGACGTCGACGCTGGTCAGGCGGTGGATCAGCGAGTCGTCCAGCTCGCGGTCCAGTCGTGCTGCCACCGCGCGCCAGTAGTCGGCGTCGGAGATACCCGCGTCGTAGGCCCGGCGCTCGGCCCAGTAGGCCTCCTCGAACGTCGGCAGATCGGTGTCCAGCATCGCGGCCATGTCGGGCAGCGCGTGGGTGCGTCGGCTGATGACCTCGCCGTAGTCGAACACGATCCACCGCAGCATTCGAACCTCCGCTCCCGGCGCTAGACCCCGGCTCGGTCGATCCGGCGCAACGCCTCTTCCACGTCCGACTTGGACACGTCCCGGTGCGTGACGAACCGGACCTGCCCGTTCATCGGCACCGCCAGCACGCCCACCGAGCGCAGCCGCTGCAACGTCAGCTGCACGTCCGGGACCGCCGCCAGCAGCATGTTCGTCTGCGGCGCGGTCACCTGCCAGCCCTGCTCGGTCAGGCCGTCGGCGAGCACCCGGGCGTTGTCGTGATCGTCCGCCAGCGCGTCGACGCGGTCCAGCGCGACCAGCCCGGCCGCGGCCAGCACACCGCCCTGCCGGACGCCCCCACCGAGCATCTTGCGGATCCGCCGCCCGGCCTTGATGAACTCCGCTTCGCCTGCCAGCACCGATCCGACCGGCGCGCCGAGCCCCTTGCTCAGGCACACCTGCACGCTGTCCACGCCCACCGTCAGCGCGGCGGGAGGCACGCCGAGCGCGACCGAGGCGTTCCACAACCGGGCGCCGTCGAGGTGCACCTTGAGGCCGAGCTCCTTCGCCGCGGCCGCCAGGCGTGCGTGCTCGTGCGGCGGGAGGACCGCGCCACCCGCGCCGTTGTGCGTGTTCTCCAGGCACAGCAACGTGGTGTGCAGGGCGTCGTAGGCCATGGTCAGGTTCGCCTGCGTGCGCACCGCTTCGGCCGTGGGCGCGCCCGGACCGGCGTCCCACTCCAGCGGATCCGGCATCCCGCCCGCCAGCCACGCCGCCGAACCGAGCTCGTGGTTGAGCACGTGCGCTCCGCGCGGCGCGAGGAAGCGGTCGCCCCGCTTGAGGTGCAGCATCAGCGCGATCAGGTTGCCCATCGTGCCGCTGGGCACCCACAACGCCGAGGCGGTGCCCAGAAGCTGGGCCACCCGTTCCTCCAGCGCGCGCGTGGTGGGATCGTGGTCGAGGACGTCATCGCCGACTTCGGCGGCGGCCATCGCGGCAAGCATCTGCTCGTCGGGACGAGTCACCGTGTCGGAGCGGAGATCGATGGGCGCCGGAGTGGTCACGAACAGATCACATCACACCTGCACGGGGTCGGGGCAATGGCCCTGTGGAGCGTGATCTCACCGCTGCGGTATCAATCACAGGTGGATCGGCTCGAAACGGCGTGCAACGGTTCGGGCACGCGATCCCGTCATAGCAGTGCAGGCAACGAACGAGCGGAGAGTTCCGCGTGGACCAGCGCGAAGAGCAGGAGTTCGCGGAGTACTTCGTGGCTCGGCGGGAGGCGGTGCGTCGGATGGCGTACATGATGTGCGGCGACTGGCACCGCGCGGACGATCTCGCTCAGACCGCGTTCATCGCCCTGCACCGCCACTGGCGAAAGGTCCGGGACAAGGGCGCGCTCGACGCGTACGTGCGCCGGACCTTGACCCGGGCGGTGATCGACGAGTCGAGGCGGCCCTGGCGACGGGAGAGGGCCGCCGAGACTCTGCCCGACAGTCCGGTCGACGACCCGGACGTGGACGACTCGGTGTCCACCAGGCAGACCCTCATCGCGGGGTTGCGCAAGGTGCCGCCGAAGCAGCGCGCCGTGCTGGTCCTGCGGTTCCTCGAGGGGCTGGACGTCGCGGGAGTGGCGGCGGTGATGCGATGCAGCGAAGGAACCGTGAAGAGCCAGTGCGCCAGGGGGTTGGCGACGCTCCGAGAGGTGCTGGGAGACGAGCTCGGGGATCTGAGGTCCGCGTGAAGGGGGTGCGGGTTGGACGAGCGCAAGCTCGAAGAGCTTTTCCGTGACTCGGTGCGAGCCGTTCCGCCGGCGTCGTTCGACGAAGGTGACATCTCGACGGCGTCGCGGCGGATCACGGCCCGGCGCCGGATGACCGCGACCGCCGGTGGGACGGTCGTGGCGGCTGCTGTGCTGGTCGGCGGGATCGGGGCGGGAACCGGTTGGTTCTCGTCGAAGACCGACACGGTGGCGAGCCCGCCGCCGGTGGCACCGCTGACGGCGGCACCCGGACCGCAGCTCGAGTCCGGCGGGATCAGCCCGCGCTCGTCCGGCTGCCAGCCGGACGCGTCGCTGGTCGAAGCGGTCGAGGCCACGCTGCCCGAGGCCGGGAGCACCACGCCGACATCGGTGCGCACGTGCCCGACCGGCTCGAAGGCGGCGGCGTTCTCGCTGCGCGACGGTGCCGCGGCCGGGCGGGTGACGGTGGTGATCAGCCCGGCGGGCGCGGCGCAGGCGGGCCAGTCGGCCCCGGGTGACGTGCAGCGTCCCGACGGTGCGCAGCAGTCGGTGCGCAAGGCGCGCAGCGGCAAGCTCGTGGTGGTGCTCAGCGAGCCCGAGGCCGGTTCGCCGGGGGCTCCGTTCGTCACGCGGGTCGGCAGCATCGCCGGGGATCTCGCCACCCGGTTCTGATCGGTGAAGCGGCTGGTCGGCCGTGCTGCGGAGTTCCTCAGCAGCGGCGATCAACCGGATGTTCCGGACACGGCATAGGATCGCGGGTCATGACAGCGGCCAGCACACCGAAGGGCGAGCGGCGGCGGCAGGCGTTGGTTGCGGCTGCGGCGCAGCTGCTCGTCGAGGGCGGGTTCGACGCGGTGCGGCACCGCGCCGTTGCCGAGCGCGCCGCGCTCCCGCTGGCGTCGACGACCTACTACTTCTCCTCGCTGGAAGACCTGATCACCGCAGCGGTGGAGCACAACGCGAGGGAGGAGCTCGCCGCCGGGCGGGCCCGCCTCGCCGATCTGTCCGAGCAGCAGCGCAGCACCGACGCGGTGATCGAACTCCTGCTGGACCTGCTCCTGGGCGTCGACTCCCGGCACGGCGGCGTCGAGCCGGTGCTGCTGCGCTACGAGCGGCTGGTCGGCTCGCCGCGCCGCCCCTACCTCGCCCCGCTGATGCGCGAGATGGCCGTCGAGCTGCAGAACCTGCTCGCGGAGATCTTCTACCGCAGCGGTATGGAGGTGGGCGCGGAGCGGCTCACCGAGCTCGTCGCGCTGGTCGACGGAGCCGTGGTGAACGCGCTGATCGAGTCCGATCCCGATCCGCGCGGAGTGGCCCGCAGAATGTTGCGCACGCAGCTTTCCTGATTCGCGTGCAAGAACGCCGCCCGGTCATCTGGCGAACCGAGAACGTTCTTTCACGTTAAAAGTCCCAACTGGTTTCCGCGTAATTCTTGCCCTCGGCGATTCCTTCGCACGCTGGGCACTTTCTTGTGACTTTCTTCGTCAGCGGATCGCGGCCCAGCGGGGTTGGCTGCGGAATCTTGATCTGAACGTCGCAGAGCGCCGCTACGCATTGCCCGGCGTACACCGCCCCTGGTCGCATGGTCGTCGCGTGGCGTTCCGCCTGACCTGCGCCCACGATCCAGAACACGTCCTGGCGATCTTCGGCGAACCTGGTGATGTTCATCCGCTCCCGTTCCCGTGCACAGCCGCGAATGCGTCGGTCAACGATAAGTTCGCGCGGTTGTATTCGTCCAGAATCCCACACCGGATCGAGCGGAATTGATGATTTCGCCGAACCGGCGATTGACGGAAAAATGTTTCACGACGGGAACGCCCTGGACCGGACGGGTTCGGCGGGGGTCAGGATTCGATCGCGGCGAACTCCACGGGCAGCGGCCTCTCAGCCACCTCGGGGGCACCGATCCGCGACACCGAGCGCGTCGTCAGCCGCTACGCAGAACGAGTCGACACGCCCGTCAATTATCCTGGGCGGGTGACGGACAAGCCCAGCATCCCCAATGTTCTCGCCGGTCGCTACGCCTCGCCGGAGCTGGTCGAGCTGTGGTCGCCGCAGCACAAGATCGTTCTCGAGCGGAGCCTCTGGCTGGCCGTGCTGCGCGCCCAGGCCGACCTCGGCATCGAGGTGCCGGAGCAGGCGGTGGCCGACTACGAGCGGGTGCTGGAGCAGGTCGATCTCGACTCCATCGCCGCGCGCGAGCGCGTGACCAGGCACGACGTGAAGGCCCGGATCGAGGAGTTCAACGCCCTGGCCGGTCACGAGCAGATCCACAAGGGCATGACCTCGCGGGATCTGACCGAGAACGTCGAGCAGCTGCAGGTCCGCCGCAGCCTGGAGCACGTCCGCGACCGCACCGTCGCCGTGCTCGCCCGGCTGGCCAAGCTCGCCGGGCAGAACGCCGAGCTGGTCATGGCCGGTCGTTCGCACAACGTCGCCGCGCAGGCCACCACGCTGGGCAAGCGCTTCGCCACCGCCGCCGACGAGCTGCTCGTCGCCTTCCGCCGCCTCGAAGAGCTCCTCGACCGCTACCCGCTGCGCGGCATCAAGGGCCCGGTCGGCACCGCTCAGGACATGCTCGACCTGCTCGGCGGCGACACCGACAAGCTCACCGAGCTGGAGCGCCGCGTCGCCGGTCACCTCGGCTTCGCCAGCACGCTCACCAGCGTCGGCCAGGTCTACCCGCGCTCGCTGGACTTCGAGGTGCTGAGCCTGCTCTCGCAGCTGGCCGCCGCGCCCTCCAGCGTCGCCAAGACGATCCGGCTGATGGCCGGGCACGAGCTGGTCACCGAGGGCTTCAAGCCCGGCCAGGTCGGCTCCAGCGCCATGCCGCACAAGATGAACACCCGCTCCTGCGAGCGCGTCAACGGTCTCGCGGTGATCGTGCGCGGGTACGTCTCGATGAGCGCGGAACTGGCCGGTGACCAGTGGAACGAGGGCGACGTGTCGTGCTCGGTGGTCCGCCGGGTGGCGCTGCCGGACGCGTTCTTCGCCTTCGACGGCCTGCTGGAGACGTTCCTGACGGTGCTCGACGAGTTCGGGGCGTTCCCGGCCGTCGTGGCCCGCGAGCTCGACCGCTACCTGCCGTTCCTGGCCACCACCAAGGTGCTGATGGGTGCGGTTCGCGCGGGCGTGGGCCGGGAGGTCGCGCACGAGGCGATCAAGGAGAACGCCGTCGCGGTCGCCCTGGACATGCGCGAGCAGGGCGCCGAGCGCAACGACCTCCTCGACCGGCTCGCCGCCGACGAGCGGCTGCCGCTCGACCGCGAGCAGCTGGAAGCCCTGCTGGCCGACAAGCTGGCCTTCACCGGCGCAGCGTCGTCCCAGGTCCGCGACGTCGTCGCCGCAGTCGAGAAGGTAGCGACCCAGTACCCCCAGGCCGCCGCCTACTCCCCGAGCGACATCCTCTGACCTGCACCACTCGCCACCGGACGGGGGCCAGGAACTGCCGCTCGGCGTTGCTTGAGGAATGCGCCGGTAGCCGCTGTTTCAGGTGCGGGACTCAGCTCGCACCGCCGCGGGTTCTGAGGTGGTTCTCCTGCGAGGACGCGTCGACGTGGTGTATTGGGTGGGCATACATGAGTCGGCGCGCCCGGAGCAGGAGGACCTTCCGCTACTTGCACCGCTGAGCAAGGTGAGATCTGAATAAACCTTCAGTCCCAGTGGGCGTTGAAGAAGTCGATCTCGCACTTGGTGGCCTGCTGGAACAGGCGCAGGCAGCGGGCTCGTTCGCGCTCGTCGAGGTCCGCGCCGATGCGGTCGAGCTCGGAGCGCAGCCAGGTCACCCACTCCTCGAAGTCGGGGTTGGCGTGCAGCTCGATCCACTCGGCGTGGACGAAGTTCTCCGGCTTCGCCGGTGCGCGCACGGCCCACTCCAGGTAGGTCCACTCGGCGACGGTGAGCACCGTCAGGATCTCGGCGTAACCGCCGTTGTCGCGGGTGTCGCGCATCAGGTCGCGGAACGCCACCGTCGCCGGGTCCAGCTCCGGGTTGACCCGGTCGGCCTCACCGATTCCCAGCGCGTCGAAGGAGCGCTGGAAGTAGGTGTTCTCCTCGCTGGTGACCACCGCGATGCTGCCTGCCAGCGCCAGCCGCGAGGAGTACCGGTCGGCCTGGGCGACGGCGGCGCCGAGCAGCGCCAGGAAGTCGTCCACGAACTGGTAGTCCTGCACCAGGTAGGAGCTCATGTACTCGTCGGGCATGGAACCGTCGAAGAGCGCGTCGGTGAACGGGTGCTCCACGACCTGTGTCCAGTCGGGTTCGCTGCGACCGCGCAGCCAGTCGGTGAAATTCTCGGTCACGATCTCCTCCTCCTGATCCCCTCAATCCCACCACGTGCGAGCCGCCAACCTGCGGTGGGAGACAATCGCGTCGTGGTTGCACTCGCCGATTACCCCCAGATCGCGGCAGGCAAGGTTCGCCAGCTGCACGCCGTTGACGACGAACACCTGCTGCTGGTCGCCTCGGACCGCATCTCGGCCTACGACCACGTGCTGGACACGCCGATCCCGGACAAGGGCGCCGTGCTCACCGCGATGAGCGTGTTCTGGTTCGAGCTGCTGGCCGACGAGCTGCCCAACCACCTGGTGGCCCACGACGACCCGCGCATCCCATCCGAGGTCCGCGGCCGCGCGCTGCTGGTCAAGCGGCTCAGCATGGTGCAGGTCGAGTGCGTGGCCCGCGGCTACCTGACCGGGTCCGGGCTGATCGACTACCAGCGCACCGGTTCGGTGTGCGGTGTCGCGCTGCCGGACGGGCTGGTCGAGTCGTCGCGTCTGCCGGAGCCGATCTTCACCCCGGCGACCAAGGCCGAGATCGGCGAGCACGACGAGAACGTGAGCTTCGAGGCCGTCGCCGCGAAGGAGGGCATCGAGCTCGCCACCGAGCTGCGGGACCTGACGCTGCGCGTCTACGCCCGCGCGGCGGAGCACGCGCGCGAGCGCGGCGTGATCCTGGCGGACACGAAGTTCGAGTTCGGCCGCAACGCCGCCGGTGAGCTGGTGCTCGGCGACGAGGTGCTGACCCCGGACTCGTCCCGCTACTGGCCGGCCGACGGCTACGAGGCGGGCAAGGTCCAGCCGTCCTTCGACAAGCAGTTCGTCCGGAACTGGCTGACCTCGGAGGAATCCGGCTGGGACCGCCATTCCGACACCCCGCCGCCCGCGCTGCCGGACCACATCGTCGAGGCGACCCGGGCCCGCTACATCGAGGCGTACGAGCGCATCACGGGCCGCTCCTTCGCCGACTGGCCGCAGGGCTCCTGACCACGGGCTTTCGAATTTCGCGCGAAATTCGAGTCGAGAAGTTCGGGGTCGAATTTCGCGCGAAATTCGAATGCTTCACCCGGTAGCGGGATTGAGCGGCGTGTCGCGGGGTGGACCTGGCCTGCGCGTTTGATGGTTGCGGGGTGGAGGTTCGCCGGATTTGCGCCGGGGGGACACCTGGCTTTCAGGTAACGGTCACCCGCGCCAGGCCGAATGGGTGTTTGTGAGCACGCCGCTCGTGGTGTCGTTGTCGGGGCTGGAACACCGGTCGCTGGACAGCTGCGCGGATTTCGCCGCGGAGCTGGACCGCCGGAACGTCCCGCTGTCCTTGTTGATCTCTCCGAGCCCGACCGATCTCGACGCCCGCGACCGCAGGTCACCGCTGCTCGGCTGGGTGGCCGATCGGCTCAACGGCCGGGACACGGTGAGCCTGCACGGCTTCGCCCGCAGCTCACCCGGTCTGCGCTCGCGGCTCGCGCCTGCGGCGCGGCTCCCCGCGCACGAAGCGGGTTTGCGGCTGGTGGCGGCCTCGGCGGTGCTGGAGCAGGCCGGGCTGCGCACGCACACGTTCATCCCGCCGCGCTGGCTGGCCTCGCCGGGAACGGTCCTGGCCGCTCAGCGGCGTGGCTTCGCGGTGTGCGCGGATGCCCTGGGCGTGCGCGACCTCGGCACCGGCACCGTGCTGCGGTCCCGCATCCGGATCTTGGGTCCGGGTGAGGTCGCGGAGCCGTGGTGGTGCCGGGCGCTGGTGCTGGGTGCCGGTCGCGCGGCTCGCCGAGGACGTGCTGTCCGCTTGGCGCTGGAGGCGCAGACGCTGGCGAAACCGGCGGTGCGTCACGCGATCCTGGACGCGGTGGATCTGGCGCTGCACCACGGTGCCGAGCCCGTCACCTACGCGTCGTTCGCCACGGTCCGCTCGGAGCCGGACCGGATCCCGACGCCGCGGATTCCGCACGAGGCCTGGTGATCGGGACGGTTCGGACCACGACCGCCCATCGCCCTAGACCTCCGTGGCCGAACCCCGGGGGAGGACGTCGACCGTGGTCTCCGAGGGGCTGAGCTCTTCGAACCTGCGGTAGTGCATCGCGGGCATCGCCAGGACCGCTTCGTGGATCGGCACGGCGGCGCGCGGCGCGACGGCGCGCAGGAAGTCGACGGCCTCGGAGAGCTTGAGCCAGGGCGCGCCGGTCGGCAGGCCCAGCACGTCGACCCGCTGCTCGGGGACGTGGAACGCGTCGCCCGGGTGGTAGAAGGCGCCGTGGTCGACGAGGTAGCCGATGTTGTCGATGTTCGGGATGTCCGGGTGGATCACCGCGTGCTGCCCGCCGACGATGTTGATCGAGGACCCGCCCAGCTCAAGGGCGTCGCCGGGCCGAGCCGTGGTGGCGGTCAGGCCCTTCTCGGCGACGGCGGGAGCGCTGCCCGGGTCGACGACCAGCCGGGCGTCCGGGTTGGCCGCCAGCAGCGCCGGGAGCCGCTCGAAGTCGAGGTGATCGGGGTGCTGGTGGGTGATCAGCACGGCGTCGAGGTCGCGCAGGTCCTCGAAGTCGGCCGAGAACGCGCCCGGATCGAGCAGCAGCCTGGCCGACCCGGTCTCCAGCAGCACGCACGCATGTCCGAAGTGGGTGATGTGCACGCGAATCCTCCTCAGCGGCGGGCGAAATCCGCACCCCACTCTGCCACCGCCCGCGCGAGGGCGAACACCGGCGGCCCCCGAGTCCCGTCGGCCTTCGCCTCCTGTCATCGGACGGTGATGGTGACTCCCGGAACCGAGCCGCCGCCCACGCGTGCGTGCACCACGTACTGGCCGGGCGGGACGTCGCTGATGGTGGCGACCGCGTCGGCGCTGCCGCCGGAGTCGCGGACCAGGTGGGCGACTCCCTCGTCGGCGCCCATCGGGTGCTCGGAGTCGCGGACGAACGAACCGGAGGAGATCCAGCTCAGCGCCTCCGGCCCGTGATCGAGGTGGATCTTCAGCTGCTCACCCGGGCGCACCACGGCGCGGTCGACGGTCAGCCCGTCGCCCTGGGCGGTGACCGCGGCGGCCGGCGCGGTGCTGGTGGCCGGAACAGCGGTGGCGATGGGCGCGGTGGCGGTCAGCGCGAGGCCGGCGAGTGCGGCTCCGGCGAGCGCGGTCTTCAAGCTGCGCATCGTGAAATCCCCTCAGTGCGAGCGATGTTGTTGATGTCCTGAAGACGTCCGACCCCGGAATAGGTTCAGACAACCACCCCTTCGGGTGATGCAGAACACAGGCGATGGGTGAGCTGCGACGCACGTCAGGCCCCTGCTCGGGAGGGCGAACGCCCAGCTCAGTTACGCTGCGCACGTACTGCTGGCCATCCGCCGGTACCGGCGGATCTGCACGGAAACCGGGAGCAGCACCCGTGGCCCGAGTCGTTGTCGACGTCATGCCGAAGCAGGAGATCCTCGATCCGCAGGGACAGGCGGTGGCCAACGCGCTGCCCCGTCTCGGATTCGACGGCATCACCGAAGTCCGCCAGGGGAAGCGGTTCGAGCTGGAGGTCGCCGACGACGTCGACGACGCCACGCTCGCCAACATCGCCGAGACGTTGCTGGCCAACCCCGTGATCGAGGACTTCGTCGTGCGCCGGGTGGAAGCATGAGCGCGAAGATCGGCATCATCACCTTCCCCGGCACGCTCGACGACGTCGACGCCGCGCGGGCGGTCCGCCGCGCCGGTGGCGAGGCCGTCGCCCTCTGGCACGCCGACCACGACCTCAAGGGCGTCGACGCCGTGGTCGTGCCCGGCGGCTTCTCCTACGGCGACTACTTGCGCTGCGGCGCGATCGCCAAGTTCGCACCGGTGATGACCGAGGTCATCATCGCCGCGGGCAAGGGGATGCCGGTGCTGGGCGTGTGCAACGGCTTCCAGATCTTGTGCGAGTCCGGGCTGCTGCCCGGCGTGCTGACCCGCAACGCGGGCCTGCACTACGTGTGCCGCGACCAGTGGCTGAAGGTGGAGAACAACTCCAGCGCCTGGACCACTCGCTACGACGCCGGCGCCGAGCTGCTCATCCCGATCAAGCACGGCGAGGGCAACTACGTGGCCGACGAGGCCGTGCTCGACCAGCTCGAAGGCGAAGGCCGCGTGCTGTTCCGCTACGCCGGGGAGAACCCGAACGGGTCGCGGCGCGACATCGCGGGCATCACCGACGCGCGCGGGCGGATCGCGGGCATGATGCCGCACCCCGAGCACGCGATCGACCCGCTGACCGGGCCCACCGACGACGGCCTCGGCATGTTCCTGTCCGTTCTGGATTCTTTGGTGGCAGCGTGACCGACAAGATCGACACGGCCGGTGGAGCCGGCCACATCGACTCCGTCGACCGGGCGAAGACCTCTCCGGACGTCGACCAGCCGTTCCGCGAGCTGGGCCTGAAGGACGACGAGTACCAGCGGATCCGCGAGATCCTCGGCCGCCGGCCCACCGAGGCCGAGCTGGCGATGTACTCGGTGATGTGGAGCGAGCACTGCTCCTACAAGTCCTCGAAGGTCCACCTCAAGTACTTCGGCGAGACCACCACCGACGAGATGCGCGCCAAGATGCTCGCCGGCATCGGCGAGAACGCCGGCGTGGTCGACATCGGCGACGGCTGGGCGGTCACCTTCAAGCTGGAGAGCCACAACCACCCGTCCTACGTCGAGCCCTACCAGGGCGCGGCCACGGGTGTGGGCGGCATCGTCCGCGACATCATGGCGATGGGCGCCCGCCCGGTCGCCGTCGCCGACCCGCTGCGCTTCGGCCCCGCCGACGCCCCGGACACCAAGCGCGTCCTGCCCGGCATCGTCGCCGGAGTCGGCGGCTACGGGAACTGCCTGGGTCTGCCCAACATCGGCGGCGAGGTCGTCTTCGACGATTCCTACGCCGGGAACCCGCTGGTCAACGCCATGTGCGTCGGCG
The DNA here is from genome assembly GCF_040677225.1 of Saccharopolyspora sp. NPDC049357. Classification (NCBI taxonomy): domain Bacteria; kingdom Bacillati; phylum Actinomycetota; class Actinomycetes; order Pseudonocardiales; family Pseudonocardiaceae; genus Saccharopolyspora; species Saccharopolyspora sp. NPDC049357. Next base: position 52,647 of record NZ_JBFAQJ010000034.1, read on the forward strand.
TGATGAAGACCGAGGACCTGCACCTCGCGCACGCCTCCGGCAAGGGCAACAAGATCATCCTCTTCGGCGCGCGCACCGGCCTCGACGGCATCGGCGGCGTGTCCGTGCTGGCCTCGGAGACCTTCGACGGCGACGAGAGCGCGGGCGGCCGCAAGAAGCTGCCCAGCGTGCAGGTCGGCGACCCGTTCGCCGAGAAGGTGCTCATCGAGTGCTGCCTGGACCTGTACCACTCGGGCCTGGTCGTGGGCATCCAGGACCTCGGCGGCGCCGGGCTGTCCTGCGCGACCTCCGAGCTGGCCGCGGCCGGTGACGGCGGCATGCGCGTCGACCTGGACCAGGTCCCGCTGCGCGCCGTCGGCATGAACGCCGCGGAGATCCTCTCCAGCGAGTCCCAGGAGCGCATGTGCGCCGTCGTGGATCCGTCCAAGGTGGACGCGTTCATGAAGGTCTGCCAGAAGTGGGACGTCACGGCCAACGTCATCGGTGAGGTCACCGACGGCGAGAACCTCGAGATCTACTGGCAGGACGAGCTCGTCGTCGACGTGCCGCCGCGGACCGTCGCCCACCACGGCCCGGTCTACCAGCGTCCCGTCGAGCGGCCGGGCGAGCAGGACCTCATCGCCGCCGACAACGCCAACACCCTGGCCCGTCCGTCCACTTCGGACGAGCTGCGGGAGACCATCCTGACGATGGCCGCCTCGCCGAACCTGTGCTCGCGCGCGTGGGTCACCGACCAGTACGACCGCTACGTGCGGGGCAACACCGTGCTGGCCCAGCCGTCCGACGGCGGCGTGCTGCGCATCGACGAGGAGACCGGTCGCGGCATCGCGATCGCCACCGACTGCAACGCCCGCTACACCAGGCTCGACCCGTACACGGGTGCGCAGCTGGCGCTGGCCGAGGCGTACCGCAACGTGGCCACCACCGGTGCCACGCCGATGGCCGTCACCAACTGCCTGAACTTCGGTTCGCCGGAGGACCCGGGCGTGATGTGGCAGTTCCAGCAGGCGGTGCGCGGCCTGGCCGACGCCTGCGCCGAGCTGGGCATCCCGGTCACCGGCGGCAACGTCAGCTTCTACAACCAGACCGGTCAGCAGGCGATCCTGCCGACTCCGGTCGTCGGCGTGCTCGGCACGATCGACGACGTCACCCGCCGAATCCCCACCGGCATCGGTGGCGAGGAAGGCGAGACGCTGATCCTGCTCGGCGAGACGCGCGAGGAGTTCGGCGGTTCGGAGTGGGCCCGCGTGGCGCACGACCACCTCGGCGGCACGCCGCCGAAGGTCGACCTGGCCCGCGAGAAGCTGCTGGCCGAGATCCTGCTCGCGGGTTCCCGCGACGGCATGATCTCCGCCGCGCACGACCTCTCCGAGGGCGGTTTGGCGCAGGCGCTGGTCGAGACGGCGCTGGTCGGCGAGTGCGGTGCCCGCGTGGTGCTGCCGGAGGGCGCGGACCCGTTCGTCCAGCTGTTCTCCGAGTCCGCCGGTCGTGTCCTCGTCGCGGTCCCGCGCTCCGAGGAGCTGCGCTTCACCGACATGTGCACCGCCCGCGGCCTGCCGTGGGCCAAGGTCGGCGTCGCCGACGCGGGCTCGAACTCCCTGGACATCCAGGACGTCACCGAGATCCCGCTGCCGGAGCTCCGCGAAGCCTGGGAAGGCACCCTGCCGAAGCTGTTCGGCTGAGGCCCGGAAGCCCGCTCACTCAGGAGCCCCGACCGCGATGGTCGGGGCTCCTGTCGTTCCGGTCAGGTCCGGGGCCTGCTCGAAGACGACGCCGTCGAAGTCCGACCGCCCTTCGAACGTCGAACCGGCCAGCGTCACCTCGTCGGCGAAGGCGCTGTCGGAGAACTTCACGGGCCCGTGGAACGTGCTGCGCTGGCAGCGCACCGGGCCGCCGAAGTCCACGCCGCTGAACCACGCGCGGCGGTGGAACACCGCGTCGTCGCAGCGGAACCTTCCGCTGAGCCGGCCGGTGCCGAAGGCGCTGCCGGTGAAGTAGACGTCGCCGTGGAAGACGCTGCGGCTGAGGTTGTTGCTGCTGAACAGGTGCGCGTAGCGCAGCAGGACGGTGCCGACCTTGCGGTCGGACAGCTCGAAGTACTCCAGCGTCGCCCCGGTCAGGTCCAGGTCGAAGGCGGGTTCGTCGGCGTCGTCCGCGCCGGGCAGCAGCTCGGTGATCAGGCGCTGCGCGGTCAGCCGCACCTGCAGCTGGCGCTCGGCGTCGTCGGACTCCTCCGGCGTCCAGCGCTGCGACGGCGAGTAGCGCGGGTGCTGGAAGGGACGGCGCAGGTAGGAGCAGAGCACGTCGAGGACGGTCTGGGTGTAGTCGCGATTGCTGCGCGCCAGACCCGCCAGCGCGTGCAGCGCACCCACCCTGACCTGGTCGGTCTCGTGCCCCAGCAGCTCGACCGCGCGGGCGAAGCGCTCGTCGGCGACGCGGTCGCGGTCCAGGTCGGCGCGACGGCTCTCCAGGCTCTGCCGCTGCTCCTCGACCCGTCGCCGCCGGTCGTTGAGCCACAGCGCGTACAGCGCGACCACCGACCCGGCCGCGAGCCCTCCGGTCCGCAGCGCGTCCGCCCCGGTGATCCGCGGGTCGAACACCAGCAACCCGACGCTCACCCCGCACAGCACGAGGATCGCCAGCGAGATCGTCAGCACCAACCCGACCTTGCGTTCACCCATGCCGGTGATCCTCCCCGAAGCCGATCACCGAGAGGTGCCCTTCCGCGCCGTGGGACCGGATTACTCCGGTATTCCGTGGCCTGATCACCGGGGTATTCCGGTTCCTGATTACCGGGGTTTTCCTGCGACGTCCATGCCCGGCACGGTGGCCAGCGGGTCGAGGTTCGGCTCCGGCAGCGGATCCAGGGGCTCGAACTTGCGGATCTGCGATCCCAGCGTCGCGTTGTCCTCGTCGGCGGGACTCGCCTGAGCCGGGGCGGTGAGCACCGAGCACGCCAGCGCGACCACCAGGACCAGGGCTGAGCGACCGCGTGCAGTCATCGTGGCCTCGCATTCACGGATGGTCGTGGAGCATGTCGAGCGGCTACGCATCGTGCCCCGAAAGTGTGGCGAACGCTTTCCGGGAGCTGAAGGTGTTGTGTTAGCTTTTGACCGGATCGGCTCAATCCGTACAGCTGCGGGGCACCCGAACAGGGGTTTTGGCGAAGAATTGCCAGCGCAACCTCTGGGGGTGGGTTGAGCGTCTAACAGTGGGGGTTCGAACTCCGTCGCCGTTCATCGATGAACCGATCGCGGGCGGTAGCGGTATTTGTCTCTCGGCCACGCGGATGGCCGCCCGACACAGGTGTCGCGACTGCTCCGGGTGCCGTACATGATGTTCGACTGCCAAGCTCAACCGGCCGTATGCTCCGACGAGTAACGGCCAGGCTAGGACGACGAGTGGAGGGCGCCCAGGCATGACTGGCTGGACCGCGCCGGTGCCCAGCGCTCACGAGGTGGCCGCCAAGGTGAACCGAACGGACCGACGACGCTTCGCCGCGGTCTGGGCGCAGGCGCTCATGGGAACCAGCTACGTGCCGATGACCAGCGCCGAGGTCGAAGGTCGTCTGCACGGTTACACCGACCGCCTGGTCGACGCGCTGGTCGGTGAGCCCTTCGACGCCTCGCCCGCCCGCGCGGTGGGCGCTGACCTGATCGGTGTGCACTTCACCAGCTCCGAGTCGCTGGCCCGCACCGTCGAGCTCATCGGTGACGAGATGCTCGACGTGCTGCGGCTCGGCGACGACCCGGTGTGGCGCAAGCGCGTCGCCGCGCTGCAGGCGGCGCTGTGCTCCGGGTTCGTGCAGGCCGCGCGCAAGCGCACGCTCGACGAGCAGGAGGCCATCCGGCAGGCCGTGCTCGACGCGCGCGACGCCGTCGAGCTGGCCCTGCGCACCAGCGAGGCCCGATTCCGGGCGATCTTCTCCGAGGCCGCCATCGGCATCGGCATCGCCGACATCGACGGCCGGATCCTGGAGGTCAACGCGTCGCTGGCGCGCATCCTGGGCCGTTCCCCCGACGACATCCGCCGGATGCAGGTCCCGGACATGGTCCACCCCGCTGACTCGGAGCGGATCTGGCGGCTCTACGACGAGCTGCTGCGCGGCGAGCGCGAGCAGTTCCGCGTGGAGAAGCAGTTCTCCCGGCCCAGCGGCAAGACGGTGTGGACCGAGCTGTTCGTGTCCCTGATCCGCGACGACGACGGCAAACCGCTCTACCAGGTCGCCCTGATCGAGGACGTCACCGACCGCCGCGAGCTGCAGGAACGGCTCCGCTACCAGGCGATGCACGATCCGCTGACGACGTTGCCGAACCGGGCGTTGTTCCTCGACCGCCTGGAATCGGTCCTCAAGCGCCACGACCGCGACGACCGGATCGCGCTGTGCTACATGGACCTCGACGGCTTCAAGGTCATCAACGACAGCCTCGGCCACCACGTCGGCGACGAACTGCTGGTGACCGTCGCCGAGCGGCTCGCCGCGGCGGTGCACGGCGACGACCGGCTGGTCGCGCGGATGGGCGGGGACGAGTTCGTCATCCTGCTGCAGAAGTCCACCGGGACCGAGCAGGCGGTCGAGATCGCTGAGCAGGTGCTGTCGGTCATCGACGAGCCGATCCGCATCGACGGCCACGAGCTGACCGTCTCGGCCAGCGTCGGCATCGTCGAGCGGAACGTCGACGGGCAGACCGCCGCCGAGCTCATGCGCGACGCCGACGTGACGCTGTACTGGGCGAAGTCCGACGGCAAGGGCCGCTGGGCGCAGTTCGACCCGGAGCGCAACGCCAACGAGGTCGCCCGGCTGCGGCTGGCCGCCTCGATGCCCGCGGCGTTGGAACGCGAGGAGTTCTACGTGGACTACCAGCCGCTGATCGGGCTGCGGGACAGCTCGGTCGTCGGCGTCGAGGCCCTGGTGCGCTGGGCGCATCCCGACCTCGGGAGGCTCGGGCCGGACAAGTTCATCGGGCTCGCCGAGGAGACCGGGCTGATCGTCCCGCTCGGCCGGTGGGTGCTGCGCAAGGCGTGCGAGCAGGCCAAGCGGTGGCAGGACCGGTTCGGCGACTCGGCCCCGTTCGTCAGCGTGAACCTCGCGGTCCGGCAGTCGCGCGACCCGAACCTGGTCCGCGACGTCGTCGAGATCCTGGAGGAGACGGGTCTCGCGCCGCACCGGCTCCAGCTGGAGCTGACCGAGAGCACGATCATGTCCACCGCCGACGAGCCGCTGGACAAGCTGCGCGCGCTGGCGCGGATGGGTGTGCGCATCGCCATCGACGACTTCGGCACCGGCTACTCCAACCTCGCCTACCTGCGGCACCTCCCGGTGCACGAGCTCAAGATCGCCGGCTCGTTCATGGAGGGCCTGCGCGACGCCGAACGCGCCGATCCGGTCGACGCCCGCATCGTCGGCACCCTCGTCGATCTCGCGCACACGCTCGGCCTCACGGTCACCGCCGAGGGCGTGGAGACCCAGGCGCAGGCCCGCCGCATGGCCGAGATCGGCTGCGAGACCGGCCAGGGCTACCTCTGGGCCAAACCCGGCGATCCCCGGACGGTCACCGACTACATCTTCTCCCACCTGGAGTAGGAGCTGCTCGGGATCACCGCGCGGTGCGGGCAGCGGGAACCGCGCTCATGACAGTTCCTGGCCGTTGCGCCGGGACTTCTGCTCCCGCGTGCGGCCTCCGTAGAGGACCGCCGCCGAGTTGACCAGCGCGAGGTGGCTGAACGCCTGCGGGAAGTTGCCGGTGAAGCAACCGCTCGCGGCGTCGAACTCCTCGGAGTAGAGACCGACGTCGTTGGCCATCTCGACGAGTTCGACGAACATCCGCTCCGCCTCGTCGCGCCGGCCGCAGTAGGCCAGCGCGTCGACCATCCAGAACGAGCAGGCCAGGAACGAACCCTCCCGCCCCCTCAGACCGTCGACCTCGTTCGGCTCATCGGTGGTCGTGTAGCGGTCGACCAGCACCCCGCGCTGGAGCTCGCGCTGGACGGCCTCGACGGTGCTGCGCATCCGCTCGTCGTCGCCGGAGATGAAGCCGACCGCGGGCAGCAGCAGGACCGAGGCGTCCAGCGAGGTTCCGCCGTAGAACTGGGTGAACGCGCGGATCTCGGGGTTCCACGCGCGCCGCAGCACCTCCTCGCGGACCTCTTCGCGCAGCTCCCGCCAGTGCTCGACCGGACCCGGGAGCCCGTCCTCCTCGGCAGCGCGCACCGCGCGGTCGAAGGCGACCCACACCATCACCTGGGAGTGCGTGAAGTGCCGGTCCGGCCCGCGCACCTCCCAGAGCCCGCGATCGGGTTCCCGCCAGATCCGCTCCAGGTGGGCGAGCATGCCGCGCTGCAGGGCCCACGAGTCCTCGCTCTCCACCAGTCCGCGTTCGCGGGCCAGGTGCAGCGCGTCCATCACCTCGCCGTAGACGTCCAGCTGCCGCTGCCGGTAGGCGGCGTTGCCGACCCGAACGGGGCTCGCGTCCCGGTACCCGCGCAGCCAGTCCGCTTCCCACTCGATCAGGTGCCGCTCACCGCCGACGCCGTACATGATCTGCAGGTCAGCGGGGTCGCCGGCCACGGAGCGGACCAGCCAGCGCCGCCACGCCTCGGCCTCGGCGGTGCAGCCGAGGTCGTCGAGGGCGAGCAGCACCAGCGTGGCGTCGCGGAGCCAGCAGTAGCGGTAGTCCCAATTGCGGTTGCCGGGAACGGCTTCCGGCAGCGAGGTGGTGGGGGCGGCGACGATGCCCCCGGTCGGCGCGTAGATCAGCGCCTTGAGCGTGGCCAGCGAGCGGCGCACGGCCTTCGAGTAGGGCCCGTCGTAGACGATCTTGGACGACCAGTCCCGCCAGAACCCCTCGCACTCCCGCAGTTCCTGCTCCGGGTCCATCGGCGCGGGCAGCGCGTCGGGGTTCGACGACCACTGCAGCACCCAGGACATGCGCTGACCGGCGGAGATCGTCCCGGTGTGGCGGTGGGCGCGTTCGCCGTCGACCCGGGTGGGCAGTTCCTCGCCGCGCAGCACGACGGTGTGCGGACCGGCGATGCCCACGACGTACTCGTCGAGCACCGGCGCGGTCTCGCTGACCCGCCGCACCCACGGCACCGAATCGCCGTAGTCGAAGCGCAGCACCCAGTCGAGCTGGAAGCCGACCTCGCCGGACACGCCCTCGACGATCCGCACCACGCACGGCTCGTCGTGCTGGTTCACCTCGTGCGGCGGCATGAAGTCGATCAGCCGCAGCACGCCGGTGTCGGTGCGGAACTCCGTTTCCAGCACCAGGGAGTTCTCCCGGTACCGCCGGCGCACCTCGCGCACCGGCTCGGTCGGGGCGATCGACCAGCGGCCCTCGCCGCCCAGCAGCCTCGCGAAGCAGGCGGGCGCGTCGAAGCGCGGCAGGCACAACCAGTCGAGAGATCCGTCCTTGCCGACGAGCGCGGCCGTGCGCAGGTCGGACAGCAGCGCGTAGTCCTCGATCAGTCCCGGTCCGGTCACCCCGCCGACCCTAAGTTCGACGTGGGTGACCGGCCAGCCGTCGATCGTGCCGCTCAGGTACCACTACCCGCATCGCCGAGCGAGATGAGCGGCCTCATTCACCCTGGTCCTCGGCGAACTGCACGAGGACGCCGTTGGGGATCACCGCCTGGACGGCCTCGTGCAGGTTGAGGCCGAGGTCGTAGCCGCCGAGGACGTCGGGCAGCCAGGAACCGGGAACGGTGCGGTAGCCCGGCCAGTCCTCGGGCACCCGGGAGGGCGACGTGCAGGCCGGGACCAGCGTGGTCCCGTCGGACATCTCGGCGGTGTAGACGTTGCGGTCGTCGGCCGACGGCGCGTAGAGCATCACCTCGCCGTCCAGGACCGCCTGCGGCAGGTCGTCCTCCGGGCGCTCGCCGTCGGCGATCTCGTCGAGCACGCGCTCCAGATCATTGCTCGGCTCCGGCCGGTGCAGCATCAGGTCCGAGGGGACGTACTGCTCGTTGAACTGGAACTCCTCGTCGATCACGCCGTTCTCATCGATCCGGTAAGCACCCACGACGCCCTCCGGCGGCATGTCGCCCTCGTCGTCCTGGGCGTAGCCGGGGTCGGCGATGTACAGCCAGGTGTTCGGGTTCTCCTTGGCGTGCGCCCGCATCTCGTCGGTGATCGGCGGCGTGGGTTCGGTCATGAGGATCGAGACTCCGTTAACTCGGCTGGACAAGAACACGCCCCGCGACTGCCGAGCGTTCCCGTTGAAGGGTCCCATTCTTCGCCCCGGGTGGTCCGAAGAGGTCAGTCCGCCGTTTTGAGGTGCCGCGCCGCGCGACGAAGGGGGAGACTTGGTTCCCGGGCTTTGCGGGGAGGGGTGCTCGATGATCGGTCAGCGGGAAGCGTTGCGCATGTTCGGGTGCGAGGTCTTCGATCCGGCGGGGCAGCGAATCGGCATCGTGGGACAGCTGTTCATCGACGACGACACCGAACAACCCGCGTGGATCACGGTCCAGACCGGTCTGTTCGGCACGAACGAGAGCTTCGTGCCGCTCGACGGCGCCGCTTTCGACGGCGACACGCTCACCGTCTCGGTCGGCAAGGAGGCGGTCCGCCAAGCACCTCGGGTCGACCTGGACAAGGGCGACCTGCCGCTGGCGACGGAACGAGCGCTGTTCCGCTACTACGGGATGACCTACGGCGTGGATCCCGAGCCGGCCGACGGCGATTCCGAGCAGTCCGACGAGTACGTCGAGTCGGTTCGGCTGCGGTTGCGGCGCTGGGTAGCCGCCACCCGCTAGAGCGTCCGCACCCTCCGTTATATTGAGTACGCAGTGTTACTCCTACTTGCGGGTAACAACTGGGAAATCCGGCGATCGCCGGGCCGTTCAGCCCCTTGCGCTTGCTCGGGTTTCAGCTGCTCATTCCCGGTAAGTCTGGTCCGATTGGGAATTCGTTAACCCCAACGTCCGATTGTTTGGCGCAAAATCGCCAACGTCGCCCATACGAGTGCACTCGCTGGTTACGTTCCGCTCTGAAACACCTCCGCTCGGCCCCACCCGAGCGGAACCGTTTGAAGGAGGGGAACGCATGAGGAAGCTGCTCTTCGGCACCGGGGCAGGGGTTGCCGCGGCGGCGCTCGTGTTCGCCGGAGCTCCCGCCGGCGCACAGCCGCAGGTCGAACTCGCCCCGCTGACCCTGCACCCGCAGGCTCAGTCCAGGGACACCGCGGACGTCTACATCGTCAACCTCAAGGACGGCATCGCCCCGCAGGGCATCGCCGAGGAGCTGGGCGTCCAGGCCCGGCACACCTACACCACGTCGATCAACGGCTTCTCGGCCAAGCTCAACCCCGAGCAGCTGGAGAAGGTCCGGGCCAGCGACAAGGTCCAGAACATCTCGCAGAGCTACCGCATGGCGGTCGAGCCCAACGTCAAGCCGGCCGCCGTCGGCTCGTGGGGCCTGGACCGCATCGACCAGCCGGCGCTGCCGCTGGACGACAGCTACACCCCCACCGGCAAGGGTGAGGGCGTGACCGCCTACATCATCGACACCGGCATCGCGCCCGACCACCCCGACTTCGGCGGTCGCGCCTCGGTCGGCTTCGACGCCACCGGTGGCGACGGCATCGACAAGCAGGGCCACGGCACGCACGTCGCCGGCACCATCGGCTCCAACACCTACGGTGTCGCCCCGGCCGCCAAGCTCGTCGGCGTCCGCGTCCTGGACGACCAGGGCCAGGGCACCACGGAGTCCGTCGTCGGCGGCATCGACTGGGTCGCGCAGAACCACGACGAGAACTCCGTCGCCAACATGTCGCTGGGCGGTCCGAAGGACCCGGCCCTCGACGAGGCGGCCACCAACCTGGTCAACAGCGGCGTGTTCCTCGCCGTTGCCGCCGGCAACGAGTCGCAGGACGCCGAGCAGGTGTCCCCGGCCAGCGCGGAGGGCGTGTTCACCACGGCCGCGTCGGACAACACCGACACCTCCGCCGAGTTCACCAACTTCGGCGCCACCGTCGAGGGCTACGCCCCCGGCGTGGACATCGTCTCCACCGTTCCCGGTGGCAGCACCGAGGCGATGAGCGGCACCTCGATGGCCAGCCCGCACGTGGCCGGCGTCGGCGCGCTGTTCCTGGGCGCCAACCCGGGCACCGCTCCGGCCGACGTCATCAAGGGCCTGCAGGGCCAGGCATCCGCGGGTGTCGTCCAGGGCGCCCCGCAGGGCACCCTCGCCGACCTCCTGCAGATCGGCGACCTGTGATCGCCTGACGCGATAGAGCGCCGTCGCGGGCCCTTCCTGAGCGCTTCAGGGAGGGCCCGCGCTGCGTGAAGGCGCTGCTTTCGGGGGTATCGGGGCTCCGCTGATCGGGCGTAAAACACGTTCGTCGCCCAACTGGTCCGGCGAAAGTCGGTTCCGGCGGTTGTTCCCGGTGGATACGTTGCCAACAACAGGGGGAGCTCAGTGTCCATTGCGGTGCCGCGCCTGAACGCGAGGCGGGCATCGCCGGGGCACATCGAGGAGGGATGTGCCGTGTTACCCGGATACACCGAGGAACTGACCAAGGCACCGACCGGAGTCGCCGAGCCGGGCGCACCGGAACAGCTCGGCGAGCGCGCCGTGCAGGCGCAGGTCGCATCGGTCACCCGAGCGGCTCGGGCGCAGGCCGGCAGCGCGGGAGTGCTGCAGGTCGTGCACGGGGCCAAGCGGGTCGGCTGGGCGGCTTACGAGCTGCAGGCCAGCGCCACGCACCTGGTGCAGGGCGTCGCCAAGCCGCCCTACGCGCAGACCGGCACGCTGGACTCGCTGGAATCGCGCAAGCTCGCCGAAGGCGTGCGCTACCAGGTGCTCTACGACCGCTCCGCGCTGGCTCGTCCGCCGCAGCTGGACATCACGACCAAGCTCGTCGCGCTGGGCGAGCAGGCGCGGGTGATCCACGTGGCGCCCACCAAGCTGATCATGGTGGACAACGAGATCGCGCTGCTGCCGCTGACCGTCACCGAGACCTCGGTGGAGAGCGCGGTCGTGGTGCGCAGCTCGGCGATGCTGGCGGCGATCGCCCGCATCTTCGAGGACCTGTGGCGCTACGCGGCGCCGTTCACGGCCAACCAGGACCTCGACGGCAACGAGCTGCGGCCCACCGAGGAGGAGCGGTGGATCCTGTCGCTGCTCGCCTCGGGCGCCACCGATGACACCATCGGCAGGCTGATGGGCTTCAGCGCTCGCACCGCGCACCGCCGGGTGCGCGAGCTGATCTCGCGGCTCGGCGTCGAGACGCGGTTCCAGGCCGGTATGCAGGCGGTCAAGCTCGGCTGGCTGTGAATCGATCTGGCGGGTGAATCGATCAGGCGTCTCGGCACCGGTTCCGCACATCTGAGCACCGGCACCGAGGCGCACGATCGGGCGGTTCTGGTCCGACCGTCCATGATCAACATGCCTTTTGCCCGGTCAGTTCGGGCAAGAACCGACCGCACTAGACTCCGCGCCATGCCGAAGCGCGGTGCGGTGGACCCCGGGGAGATGCGCGAGGCGGTCACCGCCGTGCGCGAATGGCTCGACGACGCCGAACGCCGTCCCGCCAGGCCCGAGATGGCCAAGGCCGTGCGCCTGAGCCTGCGGACGCTGGAGCAGATCGCGCCCGGCAACAGCGTCGAGGTGCGGGTCCCGCCGTTCGCGGCCGTGCAGTGCGTCGAAGGACCCAGGCACACCCGCGGCACCCCGCCGAACGTCGTCGAGACCGATCCGCGGACCTGGCTGCTGCTCGCTACCGGACGCCTGACCTGGTCGGAAGCCGTCGAAGGCGGGCTGCTGACCGCTTCCGGCTCGCGCTCCGACGTCTCCCAGTGGCTCCCGATCGTGCGCGTGGAGCAGGGCTGAGGGCTTCGGACCTGCTACGTGTTGTGATGAGATGGCCGACACGCTTCGGGTGGGGTTCGCCCAGGTTTCCCGCGCCTTACACTGAGGTGTAACTCCGGCTCCGTCATCCAGGGAGTTCTCGGTGGTCACCGACCGTCCGGCTAGTGCCAGCACGACAACGGACCTGCCCTTTCCGACCTTCGACACCTCCGCCGACGCGTTGGAGCGGGACATCCCCCGCGAAGAATGCGGCGTGTTCGGCGTCTGGGCCCCTGGCGAAGAAGTCGCCAAGCTCTCGTTCTACGGGCTCTACGCCCTCCAGCACCGAGGCCAGGAAGCCGCCGGCATCGCCGTCGGCGACGGCTCTCAGGTGGTCGTCTACAAGGATCTGGGCTTGGTCAGCCAGGTGTTCACCGAGCAGACGCTCGCTTCGCTGCACGGTCACGTCGCCGTCGGGCACTGCCGGTACTCCACCACCGGTGGAGGGTCTTGGGAGAACGCGCAGCCGACCTTCCGCACCACCGGTGCGGGCAGCGGCCTCGCGCTCGGCCACAACGGCAACCTCGTCAACACCGCCGAGCTGCTGGAACGCGCGCGCGACTTCGGCAAGGTCGACGGCGGCAACCTGTCGTCGCCCGCCAACGGCTGCGAACGCGCCTCCAGCGACTCCGACCTGGTCACCGGCATGCTCGCGGCCAAGGCCGCGGACATCGGCCTGGAGCAGGCCGCGATGGAGCTGTTCCCGACCGTCTCGGGCGCGTTCTCGATGGTCTTCTGCGACGAGGACACCCTCTACGCGGTCCGCGACCCGCAGGGCGTGCGCCCGCTGGTGCTCGGCCGCCTCGAACGCGGCTGGGTCGTGGCCAGCGAGACCGCCGCGCTGGACATCGTCGGCGCGTCGTTCGTCCGCGAGGTCGAGCCCGGTGAGCTGCTGGCCATCGACGCCGACGGTCTGCGCTCGCAGTCCTTCGCCAGTCCCAAGCCCAAGGGCTGCGTGTTCGAGTACGTCTACCTGGCGCGCCCGGACACCACGATCTCCGGCCGCACGGTGCACGGCACCCGCGTGGAGATCGGCCGCAGGCTGGCCAAGGAGCACCCGGTCGACGCCGACCTGGTCATCCCCGTCCCGGAGTCGGGCACCCCGGCCGCGGTCGGCTACGCCCAGGCGTCCGGCATCCCCTACGGCAACGGCCTGGTGAAGAACTCCTACGTGGGCCGGACGTTCATCCAGCCCTCGCAGACGATCCGCCAGCTGGGCATCCGGCTCAAGCTCAACCCGCTGCGCGAGGTCATCCGCGGCAAGCGGCTGGTCGTGGTCGACGACTCCATCGTGCGCGGCAACACCCAGCGCGCGCTGGTGCGGATGCTGCGCGAGGCCGGAGCCGTCGAGGTGCACGTGCGGATCGCCTCGCCGCCGGTGAAGTGGCCGTGCTTCTACGGCATCGACTTCGCCTCCCGCGCCGAGCTGGTCGCCAACGGCCTCGACGACGACGGCGTGCGGCGCTCGATCGGCGCCGACAGCCTCGGGTACGTCTCGCTGGACGGCCTGATCGCCGCCACCGAGCAGCCCCGCAACCGGTTGTGCGCGGCCTGCTTCGACGGCGAGTACCCGATCCCGCTGCCGGACGACGCGCGGATCGGCAAGTACCTGCTGGAAGGACTCGGCAACGAGCGAGGCGTGGCCGGTCCCGCCGAGCCCGTGCTGCCCAGCGGTTACGGGGCGGAAGACGCGCTGCAACGTCCTTGACCTCACCGTCGCCGCGTAGCGTTGGTCGTGCCAGGATTGCGCGTCCGGCGAATCGCAAATCGCACTAGATGTGGAGCCAGTCGTGTCCGAAGACCTGATCGCAGGGTCTGCCCAATCCGAAACCCCGAAAGCCACTTACGCCGCGGCGGGAGTGAGCATCGAGGCCGGTGACGAGGCGGTGGAGAAGATCCGCCCCTGGGCGGAGCGCGCGACGCGGCCGGAGGTGCTCGGTTCCCTCGGCGGGTTCGCGGGCCTGTTCCAGCTCAAGCTCGACCGCTGGAAGGAGCCGGTCCTCGCGTCCTCGACCGATGGTGTGGGCACGAAGCTGGCCGTGGCGCAGGCCGTGGACAAGCACGACACGGTCGGCATCGACCTGGTCGCCATGGTCGTCGACGACCTGGTGGTCGCCGGTGCCGAGCCGCTGTTCCTGCAGGACTACATCGCCGTCGGCCAGGTCATCCCGGACCGGATCGCGGACCTGGTCAAGGGCATCTCCGAGGGCTGCGTGCAGGCGGGTTGCGCGCTGTTGGGCGGCGAGACCGCCGAGCACCCGGGGATGATGGCGCCCGGCGAGTACGACATCTCCGCCACCGGCGTGGGCGTCGTGGAGGCCGACGGGATGCTGGGGCCGGACAAGGTCCGCACCGGCGACGTGGTCATCGCGATGGGCTCGTCCGGTCTGCACTCCAACGGCTACTCGCTGGCCCGGCACGTGCTGCTGGACCTGGCGCGGATGCCGCTGGAAGGCCACGTGGAGGAGTTCGGCCGCACCCTCGGCGAGGAGATGCTGGAGCCGACCCGGATCTACACCAAGGACTGCCTGGCGCTGGCCGCCGAGGCGGAGGTCCGGACGTTCGCGCACGTCACCGGCGGTGGTCTCGCGCAGAACCTGGCGCGGGTCATCCCGCCGGGCCTGACCGCCACGCTGGACCGCGGCACGTGGACGCCCGCGCCGGTGTTCCGGATGATCGCCCAGCGCGGCCGGGTCGAGGCCGAGGAGATGGAGCGCACCTTCAACATGGGCATCGGCATGGTCGCCGTGGTCACGGCGGAGGACGTCGACCGCGCCCTGGCCGTGCTCACCGCCCGCCACGTGCCCGCCTGGGTCCTCGGCGAGGTCGCCAAGCAGCCCACGGTCGAGGGCGCCGGCGAGGACGACCGAGTCGTCCTGCGGGGCAACCACCCCCGCTTCTGACCAGCAGACGAAAAGCCGCAGCACCCACCAGGGCGCTGCGGCTTTTCTTATGCCCACAAACGTCAGGCAAGCACCGAAGGTGCTTTCTCCTTGCCTCACCTGAGCAGCCGGCACCGCCGGGGTTCTGAGCGGCTTCGTGGCGAGCACGCCGCGACGCCGTGTCCACCCCCCTGGGTAAGCGGAATACTCAAGGAGTGGCGCGCGGAGTCCACGGAGCCGCTCAGGTTCCCCCACCCGCACCGCTGAGCAGAAGGACCACCTCGGAGCTGAAAAGAGAAGCCGGGTCGTGCGGGCCGCCTCTCGGCGGGTGGCACTGATGGGCTCCAGCCGAACGGTATTCCCAGCAGGCGATAGTTGGAGCCCGGGGGCACGCGCACGACGCCGGCACCCTCTACAACGAGTGGGCCCCGCCGAGGATTCCCGGCATGGTGGCGATCACCCGTTGGAGGGTCTTCACGCGCGCAGCACCAGGGGCGGTGCGGGAGTTGATCCCCGCACCGCCCCTGGGGCGTTCTCCGTGTTCAGTCCCGTTTCCGGGTGTTTCTCAGACGTGAGTGGCGCCGCCGGTCGTGACCGGCGGCGCCATCCACGGCGTTGTTCCTCTTGTGGGTCCTGCGAGCTAAGCGACGCACTCCGCCATCGAGCGAACAGCGTTGAAACCGCTGTTCTCACCGGAGGAGCGCGTCAACGTCGACCGTAGTCGTAGTCGTCGTACCCGTCGTCGTGCGAGTCATCGCGGTCTTCGCTGGACCACTCGCCGGACTCCGAGGTCGACAGCTCTCGCTGCAACGCCTCTATGTCCATGGACGGGGAACTGTACTTAAGCTCGCGGGCCACCTTCGTCTGCTTGGCCTTAGCCCGGCCGCGCCCCATGGCTCGACCCCCTCGCACAGGGTGTGCGGGGCGGACAGGGGAAAGCCGGCCCCGCATGATCTCGACAACTTTTCCTGTAACTACCGTACCGTGTCGAGGCGGTTCAACGCGACGTGGTGCCAGGAGTTGGCCGCCGTGTCTTGGGTGACGTGGCACTCGCCCGATTCGATCAACCGCTCGGCGCGGCTCGCGGAGGGCCGTGAGTCGCGCGAACCGGCTCGTCGGGGGCATGACACCATGCTCGCTGTGCCAGAGCCGTTCGTCGCCTATCTGAGGGTTTACGAGCCCCTGTCGTCGTTCGAGTCACCGCTGCGCGAGGAAGTCGACGCTGCGGTGGAGCGCGGGTCCGTCGACCCGTTCGACGCGGGGCTGTGGGAGCAGCACCTGTGGCTGCGCAGCCAACTCGCCGCGCCCCCGCGGTTGCTGCCGGGCGAGAACGCCGACGGCGAGGTCCAAGGCGTGGGCGGGGTGCTCGTGCTGGATCCCGAGGACGTGCCCACCGCTCCGGCCGCCACGGTCGGTCCGGGACCGCTGGTGTGCCCGCTGGACGTGCACGGCCGCGCTGCGGCCGCGCTGGTGGGGTTCCTGGGCGACGCGGAGATCCCGTTGCGCACGGCGGCTCTGCCGGAGTCGGTGGACAAGGCCCGCACCCGCGCGGGCGCGGTGGTCAGCGAGCTCTCCGGCGGCGCCGTGCACGTGCTGTCGTCGACCTGGACCGTTCCGCTGCCCTGGTTCGTCGTGGTGGACCCGACCGAGCGCTGCGTGTTCACCGAGCCCGATCGCCGCCGCGTCTGCTGGCGGGTCGCGATGGCCGACGCCCGCCGGCGGGTGGCTCGCGCGCACTCGGTGTCGAAGCAGTCGATCGGCGAGGACGGCCCGACCCGGATCCTCAAGGAGACCGGGCGCTGGCTGGAGCGCTTCCACCCGCACAGCGCCGTCGAGCTCGACTACGGCGGCCTCGTCCAGCTGATGACCCAGTCGGACCTCGACGCCGACACCTCGGCCGAGGACGTTCACGCCATCGTCGACGCGATGGAAGCCGACGACGCCGAAGAGGTCGCCACCCGCTACGAGCAGCTCCGAGACTTCTGGTCCGAGTTCGCTGCCCGCGAACACCACAACTGATCCCCGCTCAACCCATGCTCCTGAGGTCACCCCGCGCGGGTGGTCTTCCCGATTTCAGTGGAAATCGGAACCCTGATCTCCACTGAAATCGGGAACCTGATTTCCACTGAAATCGGGAACCTGCCGCAGGGATGATGAGGTCAGGGGCGGCAGCGGACTTCGCCGTTGAGGACGGCGAACCAGCCGGTTTCGGCGTCACGCCACGCGTGCCAGGCCTGGGCGAGGGACTCCAGTTCGTCCCGGGTGGTCAGGCCGTAGGCGATGGCCTGGTCGGCGAAGGAGGACTGGCGGATGCGGTCCGCCCAGAGATCGCCCCACCAGGCGCGTTCCTCGGGTGTGGCGAAGCACCAGGCCGAGGCGGTGCACTCGACGTCGGTGAAACCCGCCTGCAGGGCCCAGGTCTTGAGGTGCTTGCCGCCGTCGGGGTAGGCGTCGTTGTGGTCGGCGACCGCGCGGTAGAGCTCCAGCCAGCGGTCCATCCCCGGGTGCTCGGGTGACCAGCGCATGCCGCCGTAGTCGGCGTCGCGGGCGGCGACGACCCCGCCGGGCTTGCACACGCGACGCATCTCCCGGAGTGCGGCGACCGGGTCGGTGAGGTGCTGCAGGACCTGGTGGGCGTGCACGACGTCGAAGGAGTCGTCGGCGTGGGGCAGGCGGTAGACGTCGGCGACCTCGAACCGGGCGTTGTCCACGGCGCGCTCGGCCGCGGCGGCGCGCGAGATCGCCAGCGGTTCTTCGACGTTGTCGATGCCCAGCACCTGGCCCGGCGCGACCCGTTCGGCGAAGTCGAGGGTGATCGTTCCCGGACCGCATCCGACGTCGAGCACCTGGACGCCGGGGCGCAGGTCGCCGAGCAGGTACGCGGCCGAGTTCTCAGCCGTCCGCCACTGGTGCGACCGCAGCACGCTCTCGTGGTGCCCGTGCGTGTAGGTGTCCTGCGCGCTCATGCTCACCTTCCCGAAATGTGGGATAATTGTTCCGCGATATGAGCATATCGCGGGCAAGGTCCTGGTGAGAAGCTTTTTAAGATCCGGGGAGGTCAGCTCAGGGCGTTGGGGATGAGCCGGATCGATCCGACGGGGTGACCTCCGCCGAAGACCGGTTCCTCGGCGAGGTCGTCCAGGCCCGTGACGCCAAGAGCGGAGAGGACGCCGACCGCGATCGGAAGCCGGGCTCGGTCACCGCCGTCGGCGATCTTGATCGCCGCGGCGTGGCCGTCCGGCAGGGCGAAGGCGAAGACGCCCTCCGCTCCGATCTTGCTGATCAGCCCCGGGACCGCCCCCATCAGCCGGACGTCCTCGCGGCCGGTGCCCGAGACCAGCCACGGGTGCTCGTGCATCGCCTGCCCGACAGGGGTGTTGACCAGCCGCTGGAACACCCGGGCCAGCCCGGTCAGCGAGATCGCGAACAGCGGGGCGCCGCAGCCGTCGACCGCGGTGTTGGCCAGCGGTTCGCCGGCCAGGTCCACGACGGTGTCGGCGATCGCGACCTGCAGCGGGTGCTTCGGATCCAGGTAGTCGGCGGTGGACCAGCCGTTGGTCACGCAGGTGGCGAGCATCGCGGCGTGCTTGCCGGAGCAGTTCATGGTGATCCGCCGCTCCTCCGAGACGCCCCGGCGCGCGGCCTGGCCCATCGGCAGGTCCGGTGGGCAGCGCAGGTCGTCCTCGGTCAGCGAGAACCGCTCCAGCATCTCGGAGACGCGAGCGATGTGGTCCTGCTCGCCGCTGTGCGAAGCGGCGGCGAGCGCCAGGTCGGCGGAGGGGAGTTCGAGCCCGCAGCGCAGCATTCCTGCCGCCTGCGCGGGCTTGAGCGACGAGCGCGGGTACATCGGAGCGGTCGCGTCACCCCGCGTGATCAGGGGCGCACCGTCCGGGTCGATCACCACCACTGAAGCGTGGTGCACACCTTCCCGAAGTCCACTTCGGATGATCTCGACGAGTGGAACAGGTGGGATCAACGCCGGTCTCGCTCCTCTGCCAGAAGGTCATCCACCGACGCGGCGCCCTCCCGGTAACGGCGGGCGATCTCTGCGTTGAGCCGATCCACGACCTGCTGAACCTCGCGGCGGCGCTGCGAGACCGAGTCCTCCTCGGCGGTGTAGGCGCTCAGCGCCCGGTCGAGCTGCTCATCGGACAGCGACATCACGTCGGAGAGGTCCACGTCCGAGACCAGCGCTTCCACGTGCCTGCGGTGCGCCTCGGCCCGCGAGGGCTCGGTGGTCTGGTACCGGCCCGAACCGGCGGCCGGGCCGACCGCGTTGTCGGACAGGATGTTCACCAGCTGCTCGACCACGGACCGCGAACCGTCCTCGCGCCGACGGCGCTGCTCGGCGCGCACGATGTCGATGCGCGCGTGCAGCACCCGTCGCAGGTAGGACAGGTCCGTCTCCTCCTGGGCGGCCTCGTCCCGCAACGCGCGCACATCACCCAGCACGTGTTGTTCGATGCCACTGGTGTAGTCCGGGGACAGGACCCTGTCGATACGGCGCCGTCCACCCGGGCGGACTTCGATCACGTGGCCATCCTCCGGCAATTCGGTCGAGCTCGCCAACAGTTCGGGTGATGTCGTTACGACAACAGTGTGACGCCGAGCGTTCGATCAGCGTTCCTCGGTGTTCGAAACGACCCCTGATCGGGCGACCGGCATGCCTCAAGGCATACCCGCCCTGTCAAACACCGACGTCACTTGGCGCGCAGAACTTGAGGACCGTTACCGAAACTAACCGGTCACCGGCCGCGCAGCCGGTCGGCGGCCACCCGGCCGGGGGGCTCACCGCTGTCCGGCGGCACCGAGTCCGGGTCGACCGCGGCGGCCACCGCGCGGTCCTCCTCCGGATCACCGGCCATCAGCTCTCCGTCCACCGGAGCCGTGCGCTTGAGCAGCGCCAACGCCACCGGCCCGAGCTCGTGGTGCTGCACGACGCTGCCCACCCGGCCGACCTTGCGGTCGCCGTGGAACACCGGGTCGCCGATCTCCGGCGAGACCTCCACCGAACCGTCCAGGTGCAGCAGCACCATCCTGCGCGGGGGCTTGCCGACGTTGTGGACCTTCGAGACCGTCTCCTGGCCGCGGTAGCACCCCTTGGCCACGTGCGCGGCGAGGTGGATCCAGCCCAGCTCGTGCGGGATCGCGCGGTCGTCGGTGTCCATCCCGACCCGGGGACGCAGCGCCTCCACGCGCAGCGCCTCGAACGCCATCGTGCCCGACGGGCGGATGCCCGCGTCGGTGAGCTTGAGCCACCAGTCCACCAGCGATTCGCGCGGAACCAGCAGGTCGTAGGTCTGCAACGCGCGGAACGGCACGTTGCGCACGAACCCGCCGCCCGGCAGTCCGCGCACCTCGTAGGCGTCGGAGGGGACCTCGGTGAACCCGGCGAGGATGCCGCCGGCGTCCGGGCCCATCGCGGTCAGCACCGCGAACTCCGAGGTGGCGTCGCGCGGCTCGACCTTCGACCAGAACCGCATCGCTTCCAGGTAGTCCGGCAGCGACTGCCTGCCGTTCACACCGATCGACGGCAGCGCGCTGGTGACGTCCGAGGCCGCGTCGGTGTCCAGGTACACCACGCCCTCGTGGTGGGCGACCAGCATGTGGCTGTCCACCCGGCCGTGGGTGTCGAGCACGAGCGCCTCGGTGCCCTGCCCGTCGGGCAGTTCGGTGAGGTGCTGCGAGAGCACCAGGTGCAACCAGCTCAGCCGCTCTTCGCCGGGAACCGCGATGACCTCGCGGTGCGAGCGGTCCACCAGAACCGCCGAACGCGCTGCCGAGCGCTGCTCGGCGAACGGGTCGCCGAAGTGCCAGGGAACGCCGCGGTCCACCGAGTCCTCCGGCGCGGGCACCGCGCCCGGCAGATCCAGCGTGGGTGAACTCATTCAACGCTCCTTGAGGTCGTGCTCGTGCGACACCGGGTTCAGCCGATGTCGGCGGCCTGGCATTCCCGGCAGGTGCCGGACAGGGCCAGGTGCGTCGCGTCGAGGGCGAAGCCGTGCTCGGTGCGCAGCTTGTCGGCCAGCTCGTCCATCGTCTCGATGGCCACCTCGTCGATCCGGCCACATCGGTGGCAGGCGAGGTGGACGTGCTCGTGCTCCTCAGCGGAGTAGGTCGGCGCACCGTGGCCGAGGTGGGTGTGCCGCACCAGTCCGAGCTGTTCGAGCAGGTCGAGCGCCCGGTAGATGGTGGTGATGTTGATCGTCGGGGCGATCTCCTGCACCTTCTTGCACGCCTGCTCCGGCGTGGCGTGGCCCAGCTCGCGCACGGCGTCGAGCACCAGCTGGCGCTGCGGCGTCATGCGCATGCCCCGTTGGTGCAGAGTGCTGCGCAGCGATCCCTGGTCGCTCAATGCCGCTCCCGTGCTCGACGCGCTCGGATGGGGAAACCCACCTCGATCGTAACCTCCGGGCCGACTCCGGGAACTGGACGCTCTACCCTTCCGGCATGCGCGTACTGGCACTTTTGGACGGAACCCTCGCCGATCCCGAAGCTCCGCTGTTCCGGGCCGATGACCTCGGCGTGATGCGAGGTGACGGCTGCTTCGAGACGATCCTGGTCGTCGACCGGAAGCCGCGCGAGCTCGGTCCGCACCTCGACCGCATGGAGAGGTCCGCGCGGCTGCTGCAGATGCCGCTCCCCGAGCGCGCGGCCTGGGAGCGCGCAGGGCAGGCCGTCATCGACGCCTGGCCGTGGGATTCCGAGCCGGAGATGGGCCTGAAGCTCGTCTGCACCCGAGGCATCGACGGTGGGGACGGCACGCCGCACGGGTTCGCGATGGGCATGGACGTCGGACCCGACACCAAGCGCAAGCGCGACAGCGGAGTCGAGGTCGTGACCCTCGACCGCGGCTACGCGCCGGACTTGATGGACAGGGCGCCGTGGCTGCTGCTGTCGGCCAAGACGCTGTCCTACGCGGTGAACATGGCCGCGCTCCGCGAGGCCGAGTCGCGCGGCGCCGACGACGTCATCTTCACCGCCAGCGAGGGCACCGTCCTGGAAGGCCCGACCTCGACGGTCGTGCTGGCCCAGGGCCGCAAGCTGCTGACCACGCCACCGGCCTCGGGCGTTCTGGCGGGCACCACCCAGGGCGCGCTGTTCCGCGCGGCCGAGCAGGCGGGCTGGGAGACCGAGGTGGTCGACTTCCCCACCACGGCGCTCTTCGAATCCGACGGCGTCTGGCTCGCCTCCAGCATCCGCCGCCTGACCCAGGTCCGCGCCATCAACGGGACCTCGGTCAAGGCCGACGACGCGCTGCACACCGAGATCGTCAACCTCTACGAGTCGAACTACTGAGGCGTCAGGCAAGCGGCGAAGCCGGTTTCTCCTTGACCACCTGAGCAGCTCGCACCGCCGGGGGTTCTGAGCGGTGCTGTGGCGAGCACGCCGCGACGCCGTGTATTTGGACATACATCAGGAGTGGCGCGCGGAGTCCACAGCGCCGCTCAGGTTCCCCTACCCGCACCGCCAAGCAGGGTGACCAGAGATCAGCCTGCGACTCGGTCGAGCTTTGCGGAGAGACGCGGCTGGAGTTCGTGCTCCGAGGTGGCTCGCTCTTCCACGTAGGCGAGGGCTCCGTCGACGACGCCGTAGAGGCGGCTGGCGGCGGTGACGTCCTCGCCCGTCGGGGTGCGCAGCACTGCGTCGGTGCCGAACTCCCAGGTCGTGGTGTTGCGCGGCTGCCCGATGAACAGCTCCGAGACGCCCGTCGAGTGCATCAGCATGAGCTCGATGGTGTCGTCGGGCTGCGGGCGCAGGAAGCCGGTCTCGCGGAACGCGGGTGCCACGACGTTGCCGCCCTCGCCGTCCAGCCGCCACGCGCGGCTGGAGTACATCAGGAACGGGCGGCCGTCGTGCGAGATCGTCACCTGCTGGACGAACCGGAAGGTCTCCTCCAGCGACGGGTGGGAGGCCTCGCCCTCGCCGCGCCACACGCCGACCAGCGGCAGCAGCGACAGGCATGCGTCATCGAGCGAGGGGCCCAGCCGCAAGTTCGCGGTGTCGCCCTCGCCCGGGAGGTCGTCGAACTCCGGGACGTTGAGTTCCCGGGTGATCTTGGCTCGTTCCGCCGCCGCGGCAACTGCGGCGTCGCCGCTGCCCGGCTGCGGTTCGTTCGGCGTTGCAGTCATCGCATCGAGGCTACAACGAGGCCTTCATCAGTCGTTGTACAGGCGGTACACCACGTAGAAGGCGAACCAGATGGTCGCGACCGCAGCGAGTCCGACGAGCGTGACGAGGCCGTAGTGCAGAAAGTCGAGGAGTTCCACGGATGAAGGATAACCACGGCGACGTCCCAGCGGAGTGTGGCGTGCGGCATGATCGGCGTGGGGAGCGGCGGGAACGGTCCGCTGAACACCAGGAACGTCAGAGCCGGGACGAGGATCACATGGACTTCGAGACGCTGCGCGAGCGCGCGCTGGCCTACCGCGAGGAGCTGCTGGCCCGCAAGGACAAGATCGCGCCGGCCGACTTCGGTTGGTACCCGTACGACACGATGGCCAACATCTTCCACCTGGACGCACTGCTCAGCGGGCCGCAGCGGCAGGTGTTCGACAGCATCGCGGGCACCCGCATCGCCGACATCGGTGCCGCCGACGGCGACTTCGGGTTCTTCCTGGAGGACGAGCTGGGCTGCGAGGTCGACCTGATCGACAACGCGCCCACCAACTTCAACGGCCTGCGCGGCGCCCGGCGCCTGGTCGAGGAGCTGCCGTCGCGCGCCCAGGTGCACGAGATCGACCTGGACGCCCAGTTCCGGCTGCCCGCCGAGCGCTACGGCGCGGTGTTCTTCCTCGGCCTGCTCTACCACCTGAAGAACCCGTTCCTGGTGCTGGAGCGCCTGGCCGAGCGCGCCGAGCTGTGCTTTGTCTCGACCCGCATCGCCCAGGTCACCCCGGACGGCACGCGCATCGCCGACCAGCCGGTCGCCTACCTGCTGGACCCGGCCGAGGCCAACAACGACGCCACCAACTTCTGGATCTTCAGCGAGACCGGTCTCCGCCGGATCTTCGACCGGACCGGCTGGGACGTCGTCGACTTCACCACGGTCGGCTGCCGGCAGGACTCGGATCCCCGGACCCCGGACCGCGACGAGCGGGCCTTCGCGCTGCTGCGCTCCCGCAAGGTCTGAAACGGCGAAGGGCCGGCACCTCGCGAGGTGGCGGCCCAT
>NZ_JBFAQJ010000035.1:0-71441 GCF_040677225.1 Saccharopolyspora sp. NPDC049357
CGCCGTACCAGTCGACGAGGACGACGTCCTCGTCGCCGACGACCCAGGCGTCGTGGCCCTGCGGCAGGGAGCTGACCGAGCCGGGGCCGACGTCGAACTCGTTGCCGTCGGACATCTTCACGTGCAACGTCCCGGAGACGTGGTACTGGAAGTGGGGTGCCTCGCACCAGTCGGTGCCGGCGATGGGTTTGACGTCCTGGCTCCACTGCCATCCGGGGTGCAGCACGAGACGCCCGATGGCGCCGCCCGCCATCTGCAGCACCTCGGCGCGGCCGTGCTCGAACTCGCGTACGTCGTCGGGACGGTCGAAGCCGCGGCATTCGACCGCTTGTGTGCTGTGCATGGTCATGATCCGCTCCTTCCGAGCGCTACCCGACCAGCGTGTTCCCGCCGCGAAACAGGTGCCAGGGGCTTTCTGCCCCGCCCGTCACGCCGGCCCGACGGTGACGCGGAAGTTGCCGCGCTGCACGTGCATCGTCCAGAGCTTCTCGGCCAGCGCGTCCGGGGCGAACATGGGGTCTCCCCCGCCGATTGTTCCGGGAACGACGAGCTGCCCGACGTGGATCCGGGGTGCGAGGGCGTCGTGCAGCATCGTCCCGTAGGCGGACTCGCCGGCGAACGCGACGGAGGTGCCCGCGACGTTGCCGTTGGGCGTCGCCGCGCTGCCTCCGTTGACCAGCAGGATCGTGCCCTTGCCCAGCTCGGTCATCCCGGGCAGCACCTGCTGCACGGCGGTGACCGAGCCGTGGAGGGAGAACTCGACGGCGGCGGCGAAGTCGTCGACGCCGGTGTCGAGCACGGGACGCAGGAATTCCCTGCGCGGTGCCGGGCTGTACTGCAGGACCTCGATCGTTCCGAGATCGTCGGCGGCGGATTTCAGCGCCTCCACCACGCGTTCCCGGTCCTGCACGTCGGCGGCGTACCCGCGTGCCCGGACCCCGTCGTCGCCGAGTTCGGCGGCGAGGCGGTCGACGTTGTCCTGCGTGCGCGAGATCAACGCGGCGGAGAAGCCCTCCCGCCCGAACCGGCGCGCCGCGGAGGCGCCCAGTCCCGGACCGGCACCGATGATCGCGATGGTGGTCATGGCTCTCCCTTCATCGGACGAACGTCCGGCACGTCGTGCCCTGCCCTCGGAGGCGCCGGGCCTCCATCCAACACCTCCGAGGCCGCTCCAGCGAGGTGGTCAGGCCGGTACCTCCGCGGAGAGTTCGGTCAGGGTCTCGCGGATCGCGGTCATGCGCTCGCGGTACTTCTCGACCGAGTCGAGCTTGATCTGCTCGTAGCCGCGGATCATGTCGGGCAGTTCGGCGAGTTCCAGCGCCGCGGGCAGGGTGGTTCCGCTGAGGGCGGGCAGGGCTTCTTCGACGGCCGTGCGGTATTCGACGATGAGGGCGCGTTCGACCTTGCGGACGTGGGCGTGGCCGAACGGGTCGAGGGCGCTGCCGCGCAGCCGCCGGAGTCCGCGCAGCGCGCGGAACGCGGGGCGGAACCACGGGCCCAGCGCGATCTTGCGCCGCATGCCCAGGGCCCGGAGCACGGGCGGGTGCAGCCGGTAGCTCACCCGGGCGCCCGGCCCCCACTGCGCGCGGACGTTGTTCTCCAGCGCCGGGTCGAGCGAGAGCCGGGCGACCTCGTACTCGTCCTTGTAGGCCATGAGCTTGAACAGGTGGCGGGCCACCGCCTCGGTCAGCACCGTGCTGCCCGGGACCGCCTCGTCCTCGCGGGCCCGGACCTGGTCGACGAAGCGCCGGTAGTCGGCGGCGTAGCGGGCGTGCTGGTAGTCGGTGAGCTCGTCGGTGCGGTGCGCGATCAGCTCGTCGAGGGTCATCGGCGCTGGTTCGGGAGCGGGCTCGCCCACGAGGGCGCGGCGGCCGTGGCCGAAGGCCAGCAGGTTCTCCTCGACGCGCACGCCGTTGAGGCGGATCGCCTGTTCGACCGCCTCGGCCGGCAGCGGGAGCGCCCCGGCCTGGAAGGCGGCCCCGACCAGCAGCATGTTCGCGAACTGCTCGTCGCCGAACAGTTCCAGCGAGAGCCGGTCGGCGGCGAGGTGGTGCGCCCGCGCCACGTGCTCGTCGACGGCCGAGCGGACGCTGCCCTGGTCGGGGAAGGTCGCGGTGGGGTCCACGACCATGTGCCCGGTGGGGACCTCCGCGGTGGACACGACCGCGATCGTCCGGTCCGGGCTGGTGGACTTGAGCTGGCCGGGGTCGGTGGCCACGAGGGAATCGCATCCCAGGTAGAGGTCGCACTCGCCGTCGGTGATCTTGGCCGCTCGCGCGATCGGGGTGGTGCTGATCTTGACGTCGGAGACGACGGCGCCGCCCTTCTGGGCGAGGCCGGTCTGGTCGAGGGCGCGCACGTGCCTGCCGTCGATGGCCGCGGCGGTGGCCAGCACCTGGGCCACGGTCACGACGCCGGTGCCGCCGACTCCGGTGATGCGCAGGGTGAAGTCGTCGACCGGGACCTGCGGCACCGCCTCGGGCAGAGGACCCACCGGCGGCACGACCGGTGTCGCGGAGCGCTTCTCGGTGTCGGGGACGACGGTGACGAACGACGGGCAGTCGCCGTCCAGGCACGAGTAGTCGAGGTTGCAGGAGGACTGGTGGATCTGCGTCTTGCGGCCGAACTCGGTGTCGACCGGGCGGACCGAGAGGCAGTTCGACTTCTGCCCGCAGTCACCGCACCCCTCGCACACCCGCTCGTTGATCATGACCTTGGTCGCCGGGGTGGGCAGCGATCCGCGCTTGCGCTTGCGCCGCTTCTCGGCCGCGCACTCCTGGTCGTGCACGAGGACCGTCACACCCGGCTCGCGGGACAGCTCGGTCTGGACCTCGACGAGTTCGTCCCGGTGGCGCACGCTCACCCGGTCGCGGAGCACTCCGTCTCGGCGCAACGCCTTTCGCACGCGGTCCGGCCGGTCGCCCGTCACGACGATGCGGGAGACCCCTTCTGCGAGCACGGTTTCCACCAGCTGCGTCAGGCCACCGCGAGCGCCGACCGCGTCCTGCCCACCGGTCATGGCGACCGTCGAGTTGAACAGGATCTTGAACGTCATCGGCGCCCCGGCGGCCACCGCCGCCCGGATCGCGAGGCTGCCCGAGTGGGCGAAGGTCCCGTCGCCGAGGTTCTGCAGGTAGTGGGTGGTGCTGACGAAGGGCGCCATGCCGATCCAGTGCACGCCTTCGCCGCCCATCTGCGTCAGCCCGGTGACGGTGCCGACCTGTTCCTCCGGCATCAGCAGGACCATCGCGTGGCAGCCGATGCCACCGCCGACGAGCGCGCCTTCCGGCGGTTTCGTCGAGGAGTTGTGCGGGCACCCGGAGCAGAAGTAGGGGGTGCGGGCGGCCAGCGGCAGCATGATCCGCTCGGGTCGCTTCGCGTCCTGTTCGGACTGAACGGGGAATCCGTTGTCGCGCAGACGTCGTCGCAGTCCGGCCGCGGCTGCGCCCGGGTCGAGCTCGCCGACGTCGCTGAACAACCGAGCGCCGTGCGGGTCCCGCTTGCCGGTCACGCGCGGAGCACCCGGAAGCCCGTAGAGGATCTCCTTGAGCGCGACCTCCAGGAAGGCCCGCTTGTCCTCCACCACCACGATCTCGTCGAGCCCGCTGGCGAACTCGCGCACGATCTCCGGTTCGACCGGGATCACCGCGCCCAGCTTCAGAAGCCGGATCCCCAGGTCCTCGCAGGCCGGTTCGTCGAGGCCGAGTTCGTCCAGCGCCTGCCGCACGTCGAGGTAGGTCTTGCCGGCCGCGACGATCCCGATCCGGGCCGAGCCGGTCGCACCGAGGATCCGGTTGACGCCGCTGC
Organism: Saccharopolyspora sp. NPDC049357; assembly: GCF_040677225.1. Classification (NCBI taxonomy): domain Bacteria; kingdom Bacillati; phylum Actinomycetota; class Actinomycetes; order Pseudonocardiales; family Pseudonocardiaceae; genus Saccharopolyspora; species Saccharopolyspora sp. NPDC049357. The sequence continues at coordinate 3,808 of NZ_JBFAQJ010000035.1, forward strand.
GCCGCAGGTACTCGAGCGCGATCGGCATCCTGACCTGGTTCAGGCTCCGCTCCAGCTCGGCGAGCTCGGGGCCGAGCAGGCGCGCGTGCGGGACGTGCGAGTAGGCCCGCAGGTCACCGGGAAGCCCGTCCATGTCCGGGGCGGTCCACCGCGGATCGACGTGGGCGGTGGAGGCGCCGTCGGCGACGTTGGTGGCGACCTTCATCGCCGTCCACAGCCCGCTGGCGCGGGACAGCTCGACGGCGTGCAGACCGTGGTCGATGACCTCCTGGGAGTCCGCCGGGTAGAAGGTCGGCAGTTGCAGGTCCGCCAGGGCGGGTTCGGACGAGCAGGGCACGGTGGAGGACTTCGCGCTCGGGTCGTCTCCGACGAGCGCGACGACACCGCCCTTCGGGGACGTGCCGATCAAGGCGGCGTGCCGGATCGCGTCGGTGGCCCGGTCCAGGCCGGGGGCCTTGCCGTACCAGAAGCCGGTGACGCCGTCGGTGGTCAGCTCGGCGACCTGCCCGGCGAGCTGGGTGCCGACCAGCGCGGTCGCGGCGAGCTCCTCGTTGAGCGCGGGCGCGTGCACCACGCCGTGGTCTGCCATCAGCCGGGAACGGCGCTGGATCTCCAGGTCGTAGCCGGCCAGCGGGGACCCCTCGTAACCGGTGACGTACAGCGAACCGCGGTGCCCTTCCCGCCGGTCGTGCCGGCTCCGGTCGAGCAGGGCTCGCACGAGCGCCTGCACGCCGGTCAGGTACACCGCACCGTCCTCGGCCAGGTAGCGGGCGTCGAGCGAGAACGAACCGCGGGTCGGCGTGTCGATGGTCGTGCTCAAGCCGGCACCTCTTCCAAACGCGTCGAGACGAGACGCGGGTCACGTTATGCCTGGTAAACCCGGTTGTTCAACTGATTCCACACTTTCTGGTCCAACGGCCAGATTTCGCGGTGCGCCGCGTTCCAGGAACTGTGCCAACGGTCGTATCGGATGTACTTCTGGTGCACAAACGGACGTCAGCCGGTGGTTCACTGATCCCTTGGCACGCCGTGGCACGCAAAATCATGATCGAATTGCACAACTGGTCCAGAAATCAGCCTGACTATTTACGCATTGGACACCGGCGGTTACGTTCTCGCTCCACAACGGCCCACCCGCAGCCCTCACGACAACGACGTCCGATCGCTCATCACCGAGCGCGACACGGGGATGCCACCGCCATGACCAACAGCCTGATCCTGCTCAACACCGCGTTCGCGATCCTCGCCGCGGTACTGCTGATCACCCGGTTCCGGGTCAATCCCGTGATCGCCCTGCTGCTGAGCTCCTCCTACCTGGGAATGACCTCCGGCCTGGGCGTCGACGGGACCATCGAAGCCATCACTCGGGGTTTCGGCGATCTCATGGCCGAGATCGGCCTGCTCGTCGCCTTCGGCGTCCTCGCGGGATCGCTGCTGCAGCGGTCGGGCGCGATCGAGCGGCTGATCGAAGCCCTGCTCAAGCACATCGGGCCCAAGCGCATGCCGTACGCGCTGTCGGTCAGCGTCGCGACCGTGCTCCAGTCGATCTTCCTGGACGTGCTGGTCGTGATCGTGGCGCCGCTGGCGCGCGGACTGGGAATGCGCATCGGCAAGGCGGGCACGCCCCGGATGATCTCGGCGATGGCGATCGGCATGGAAGTCGGCGTCGTCATGGTCGTGCCGGGCATCGCCACGCTCGCCCTGGCCGGCGTGCTCGGCGTCCCGCTGGGAACCATGCTGTCGCTCGGCCTGCTCGTCGCGGTTCCCACCACCGTCATCTCGGTGGCGATCATGCAGTTCGTGTTCCGCCACGGCTGGTGGGACGAGAGCACGGACGAGCTGCCCGCGTCCGCTGCGGTCACCGGCAGTGATCCCGAGAGCGCACCGGGCCCGCGGGGTTCGGGCGGTGCGCACCCGGCGAGAGCCGTTGCGTCCAGCGCTGTCGCGTCGGATACCGAGGTGACCACGACCTCCCGGCCGCCGCTGATCCTGCTGTTCGCCCCGGTGCTGGGAGCGCTGGGGCTGATCGCGACCGGTGCGATCCTCGACATCGTCGAGCTGGAGATCGCGCCGCTGGCCTTCGTCTGCGACCCGGTCATCGCGCTGCTGGTGGGCCTCATCGGCACCATCCTCGTCACCCGGCGCGCGGTGGGGAAGGCAGCGATGGACGAGGCGCTGCGCAACGGGTTCCGGGAGAGCGGGCAGATCCTCATCCTCAACGGGGTCGGCGGCTCGCTGGCGCTGACGATCGAGAACATCGGCCTCGGTGACATCCTCGGCCGGTACTTCTCGGCGAGCACCGCCTTCCCGCTGCTGATGGTCTGGGTGGTCGCGGCGATCCTGCACATCGCGGTCGGCTCGGTGTCGATCTCGGCGATCACGGCGGCCGGGATCCTCGCCCCCCTCGCGCCGGTGATCGGGCTCGACGCGGTGTGGATCGCGCTGGCGGCAGGGGCGGGATCGCTGTTCGCCATCCACGTCACCAGCAACACCTTCTGGCTGTTGCAGTCGCTGACCGGACTGACCACGCGCGGCACGCTCAAGACCTTCTCGGCATCGGTCTCGGTGGCCTCGGTCGTGGCCATCGCGGTGATCGTGCCGCTGTCGATGGTGCTCGGATGAGGCGCTCAGCGGCCGAGTTCGTCGTGCAGCTTGCGGATGAGCGGCGAGATCCTCGGCATGATGCGGCGGCTCAGCACCACCTCGGTGGAGATCCGCTCGACGCCGTCCACGGCGATGATCTGCTGCAGGACCTCCTCCAACCCCGCGTTGTCCTTGGCGACCACCCGGCACAGCAGGTCGGCGTCACCGGCGACCGCGTTCGCCTCGATGACCTCGGGAATCCGGCTGAGACCGTCGAGCGCGTGGTCCAACCTGCCCTGCGCGAGGTTGAGCCGGACGTAGGCCAAGCCCTGATAACCCATGGCGGCCGGGTCGAACTGCGGTCGCCAGCTGATCAGGACGCCGAGGCGCTGCAACTTGTCGACTCTGGACTGCACCGTCGCCCTGGCCACGCCGAGCCGGCGGGCGTACTCGCGCACACCCGCACGGGGTTCCTCGGCGATGAGCCGGAGCACGGCCATGTCCAGCGGCTCGAAGGGGGATGGCATGAGGGCTCCTCCTGGGCGAGTGATCCGGCTTCCCGGACATTGGCATCCAGCATCGTCGATCTGTTGTACCAGATGCCCACCCATTCGGTTGATCACTGACTCAGGAGCAACCAGGAACCAGTCGGAACGAATCCGACGAGCTGAACGAGGAGGCCCCGTTGGCCCGGACGCTGGCCGAGAAGGTCTGGAACTCCCACGTCGTGCGCACCGACGGCGCGCAGGACCTGCTCTACGTGGACCTGCACCTGCTCCACGAGATCAACACCCCGATCGCGTTCGACGGCCTGCGCGCCGCGGGACGTGCGGTGCGCCGGCCCGACCTCACCCTCGGCACCGAGGACCACCTCGTCCCGACGCAGAACCTGCTCAAGCGCATCGAAGAACCCGCGATGCGGCGGCAGGCCGCGCTGCTGGCCGAGAACTGCGCGGAATTCGGGATCGAGGTCTACCGTCGCGGCGACCCCGAGCGCGGCATCGCCCACGTCATCGGGCCCGAGCTCGGACTCGTCCACCCCGGCATGACGGTCGTGTGCTGCGACTCGCACACCACGACGATGGGTGCGTTCGGCGCGCTGGCGATGGGCATCGGGACCTCGCAGGTCGAGCACGTGCTGGCCACTCAGACCCTGCCGCTGACCAAGCCGAAGACGATGCGGGTCACCGTCACCGGGACGCTCGGAACGGGCGTCACCGGCAAGGACCTGATCCTCGCGCTCATCGCGCAGATCGGCACCCTGGGCGCGCAGGGCCACGTCGTGGAGTACCAGGGCCCGGCGATCGAGGCGCTGTCGATGGAGGCGCGGATGACGGTGTGCAACATGACCGTCGAAGCCGGTTCCCGCGCAGGCATGATCGCTGCCGACGACACGACGATCGACTACCTCGCGGGTCGCCCGCACGCCCCCACCGGGGCCGAGTGGGAGGCCGAGGTCGCCCACTGGCGGACGTTGCGCTCGGACGACGACGCCACCTTCGACAGCGAGGTCGTCGTGGAGGGCGACGAGATCCGCCCGTTCGTCACCTGGGGCACCAATCCCGCTCAGGGCGCGCCGATCGATGCGACCGTGCCCGATCCGGCCACCTTCGCGGACCCGCAGGAACGCGCCGCGGCCACCAGGGCTCTGTCCTACATGGACCTGAGGCCGGGTACGTTCTTGCGCGACGTCGAGATCGACGCCGTCTTCATCGGTTCCTGCACCAACGGCCGGATCGAGGACCTGCGCGCCGCCGCCGACGTGCTGCGCGGTCGCACCGTCGCCGAAGGCGTGCAGGTCTACCTCGTGCCCGGCTCGGACGCAGTTCGCGGGCAAGCCGTCGCCGAAGGTCTCGACGAGGTGTTCACCGCGGCAGGGGTGCAGCTGCGCACCTCCGGGTGCTCGCTGTGCGCGGCGGTCAACGAGGACCGGCTGCGTCCCGGGCAGCGGGCCGCGTCGACCAACAACCGCAACTTCGAGGGCCGTCAGGGCAAGGGGGCGCGCACGCACGTCGTCTCCCCTGCCGTGGCCGCCGCCAGCGCCGTCACCGGCCGTCTCACCTCCCCCGCGGATCTGGAGCGCTAGATGCAGGAGTTCACCGTCCACACCGGACAGGCCGCGCCGCTGCGCGCCGGTGACGTCGACACCGACCAGATCATCCCGGTCCGGTTCCTGACCCGGCTGACCAAGGCCGGTCACGGCCAGGACCTGTTCGCCGATTGGCGCGATGACCCCGATTTCGTCCTCAACGTCGAGCCCTACTCGGCCGCGACGATCCTGGTGGCCGGCCCGAACTTCGGCACCGGCTCCTCTCGCGAGGGCGCGGTGTACGCGCTCACCGACTACGGCTTCCGCGCGGTCATCGCACCGCGCTTCGGCGACATCTTCGCCGGCAACGCCCACCAGAACGGACTGCTGCCGGTGGTCGTGCCCACTCCGGTCGTCGAACGGCTGTGGCGGCTGCTCGAAGCCGAGCCCACCGCGCCGGTCACCGTCGACCTCGTGGCCCAGCGGGTTCGGGCACGCGGGATCGACGAGCCCTTCCCCATCGAGCCCGACGTGCGCGAACGCATGCTCGCCGGGCTCGACGACATCGGACGCACCTCGCAGCACACCGACGACATCGCGGGCTACGAATCCCGACGACGTCCGGCTTTGCCCACCACCGGCAGGAGGTGGGCGGCAGGCGGCCGGTGACCGGTCAGGTGCTGCGGGCCAGGACGGTCGGTCACCTGGAAGACCTACGTCTCGGACCACCTCTTCGGGATCTTCGCGGGCAACGCCGACGCCGGGCGGTTCCTCGCCGACCGGTTCGAGAGCGAACCGGTCGAGCCGAACTGCTAGCACCTCACCGAAAACGCCACCCCGGCTCCCCCTTCCGGGGTGGCGTCTTTCGGCACGGGCGCGTCAGCTCGCGTCGCCGAGGACTTCGTCGATGCCGTCGCCGGTGCGCCAGTCCTGGAGCAGCCGCTGGAACACGGCCGGACCGGGTCCGAAGGTGCGGCGGGGGCGGGCCGAGCCCTCGTTGTTGTAGTAGCCCGGCGTGCACTCCGCGTCGAACCAGCCGCGCTCGGGCGAGGTGGACTCGATCGTGGCGACCCAGTCGATTTCGGCTTCCACCGCGGGTTCGACGCACTTCACGCCGCGCTCGCGTGCTGCGGCGATGACCGCGCCGACGTGGATCGCCTGCTCGTCGAGCACGTGGACGAAGTTCACCGAGGGGGCGTTCTGCAGCGCTCCCAGGTGGAACAGGTTCGGAAAACCGTTGCTGCAGAATCCGTGCAGCGTCCGGACACCGGTCTCGCGCCAGGCGTCCAGCAGCCGCGTGCCGTCCCTGCCGTGGACCGGGAGGCGGCCGGTCATGACGTCGGACTTGCCGACCTCGAAGCCGGTCGCGAAGATCACGCAGTCCACTTCGCACTCCTGCCCGCCGACGACCACGGAGTTCTCCGTGAACCGCTCCACCCCGCCGTGGTCGGCGGTGTCGACCAGCGTGACGTTGGGCCGGTTGAACGCCTCGAGGTACTCGTCGCTGAAGGTGGGCCGCTTGCAGCCGTACCGGTACCAGGGCTTGAGCAGCTCGGCCGTGGCCGGGTCGTGCACGACCTGCTCGACCCTCGCGCGCAGCCTGTTCATCTTCTCGAAGTCGAGCAGTTCCTCGATCCGCTCCCACTCGTCGACGTCCCAGTCCGCGCGCGCGTCGGTGGCGATGATCTTGCCCAGCACGTTCGCGCTCGCCGTCCAGGCGTCGTCGACGAGGTCGACCTCCGCCGCTTGCCCGGTCACGACGGCCTGGAAGTTCTCCCGTCGCCGCGCGTGCCAACCGGGTTCCAACGACGCCGCCCACTCCGGGTCGGTCGGGCGGTTGTCGCGCACGTCCACTGAGGACGGCGTGCGCTGGAAGACGTGGAGCCGCGCGGCATCCCGCGCGACGTGCGGGACGACCTGGATCGCGGTCGCACCGGTGCCGATGATCGCGACCCGCTTGTCGGCGAGCCCGTCCAGCCCGCCGTCCGGTCCGCCCCCGGTGTAGCCGTAGTCCCAGCGGCTGGTGTGGAAGGTGTGCCCGCGGAAGGACTCGATGCCCGGGATGCCCGGCAGCTTCGGGTGGTCGAGCGTGCCGTTGGAGACGACCACGTAGGCGGCCCGCATCTCGTCGCCCCGGTCGGTGAGCACGATCCACTCACCGTCGTCCCAGCGGAGCTCGGTGACACCCGTCTGGAAGCACGCGTCGCGGTAGAGGTCGAAGGTGCGGCCGATGGCCATCGCGTGCTGCCGGATCTCCTCCCCCGGTGAGTACTTCCACTTCGGCACGTATCCCACCTCCTCCAGCAGCGGGAGGTAGACGTAGGACTCGATGTCGCAGTGGATGCCCGGGTAGCGGTTCCAGTACCAGGTCCCGCCGAAGTCCCCGCCCTTCTCGATGATCCGGATCCGCTCCAGGCCTGCCTGGCGCAGTCGCGCACCCGCGCACAGGCCGCCGAACCCGCCACCGAGCACGATCGCGTCGACCCGGTCGTGGAGCGGTTCCCTGCTGAGCTCCTCGGCGTGCGGATCCTCGGCGTAGTAGCCGAAGTTCCCCTCGGCCCGCGCGTACTGCGCGCTGCCCTCGGGCCGCACCCGGCGTTCACGCTCCGCGCGGTACCGCTGACGCAGCGCGTCGACCTCGGCATCGGAGAACTCGGGGATCGAGGGAGGGAGCGTCGACATCGCGGCCTTTCTCGCTGCGCGCCTGCGTCCACGGGGCGCGACGACCTTGGATTTAAATCAGGTGACTTATTCCAAGTTAGCACGTCACGCCTCGGCGATCCGAACCAGAGCCGACACATCGGGCACGCTCGCAGCCAGGCGATCAGCCCATCGGCGAGGGAGATCGGCTCTCCGACCTGCTCTTGCGCAGGCCGTGGGCGCGCCGGGTCAACCAGTGGTTCAGGGCCAGCAGGAAGAAGGCGAGCAGCGCGAGGCTGAATTGGATCCACTCCGGCAAGATGACCTCCATGAGCGTCCGGTCAGCCGTGGTTCTCGCGCGGCGGTCCGGGGTTGCGGTGTTCCAGTGCGTATTCGGTGGCGATGCGGAGCAACATCTCCTTCTCCGTGCGCAGGAGCCTGTTCTCCTTGCGCAGCCATTCGAGTTCGCGACGCTCGGTCGCGGACAACTCGCCGGTCGTCATCGCAAGGGGTCGAAAGGCCGCAGTGCGGCGGGACGTTCGCCGGTGACGATCCGCTCGGACAGCAGGCGCCCGGTGATCGGTCCGAGCGTGAGCCCCCACATCCCGTGCCCTCCGGCGATGTGGACGCCGGACATCTTCGACGCCCCGATCAACGGCAGGCCGTCCGCGGTGACCGGCCGGGGGCCGACCCACTCGTCGTGGCGGCCTTCCCAGTCCACACCGCGCAGGAACGGCCGGGCGGACTGCACGATCGCCTCGATGCGGCGACCGTCGAGCGCCACGTCGGGCGAGCGGAACTCCATGGTGCCCGCCACGCGCAGACCACCCTGGTACGGCGTGCAGGCGACCCGCGCCGCGGGCAGGTAGATCGGGCCGGGAACGGGTTCTTCCACGGGCAGGGTGAACGAATATCCGCGTCCGGCGCGCACTTGTCGCTTGACACCGGCCTTCACCGCGAGCTCCGGCAGCCACGCACCTGTGGCCAGCACGACCGAATCCGCGGAGACGTAGTCGTGCTGCGTGGATTTCACGACCAGCCTGCCGCCGTCGCGGACGACGTCGCGCGCGGTGAACCCGGTGTGGATCCGCCCGCCTCGGCCCTCGACGGCCTCGGCGAGCGACCGGGTGAACTCGCCCGGGTCGATGTAGCGCTGGCCTTCCACCCGCAGCGCCGTGCTCACCAGCGACGACAGCTGCGGAACCTCGGACGGGACCGCGTCGGCGAACCAGATCTCCTGGCCTCCGAGGCGGGCGCGCTCGAACTCCTCCCGCAGTTCTCCTGCCTGCTCCGGCCTTTCGAAGGCGGCCACGACCGGGGCGGTCTTGGTGGGCGCGCCGACACCGCCCTTGGCGAGTTCGTCGAAGGCGTCGAGGCAGTCCGCGTTGAGGCCCGCCAGCGACCGCATGGACCGCTGCCAGGTGCGGTGCGTGCAGTTCCGCGCGAAGCCCGCGAGGAAGGCCCACAGGCCCGGGTCCGCGGTCCGGGGCACGTGCAGCGGAGCGTTGGGGTCGAACAACGAGCGCACGCCGTAGCGCAGCACGGCGGGTTCGGGCAGCGGAACGCTGAAGGCCGGGGCGACGTAGCCCGCGTTGCCCCACGACGCGCCGGCGGCGACGCCGCTGCGATCCACGACCGTCACCTCGACGCCGCGCTCCTGCAGGAACCACGCGGTCGACAGTCCGACCACACCGGCGCCCACGACGACGACCGCGCCCGGCGCGCCGCCCGCTGCAGACCCCATGACCACACTCCTTCTCGTCGCCACGAAGCATGCTCGACCAGGACGAGAACGGCACTGTGGATTCCGCACAACCAATCAGCCGTCGGTTGTGCGGTTTCCACTACTGCTCGGCGGCGAGAGCGATGACCAACGCCAGCCGGGTGTCCGGGTCCTCCAGGTCGAGGGCTCCCACCTGCGTCACCTTGCGCATCCGGTTGCGCACCGTGTTCGGGTGGATCTCCAGGCGAGCCGCCGCGGCGCCGAGGTCGCCCTGCACCTCCAGCCAGGTCCGCAGCGTCGTGATCAGCCGGGTTCCGTGCTCCTGGTCGTGCCGCCGCAGCTCGGCCACCGGACCGCGCGCGGGCGTGCGCCCGCCCGCGGCGACGTGCTGCAGCCGGCGCAGCAGGATCTCGTGCCAGGAGTCGTCGTAGACCACGACGGGCGATCCCGCCGGCTTCGCGGCGTGAACCGCGAGGCTCTCGTCCGCCTCCCGCCTGCTGTCGACCAGTTCGTCCGGGCTCGCGGGGCCGCCGATCCCGGCGAAGACCGCCACGCCCTCGGGCATCTCGCGCGCGAGCGCCCGCACCCATTCGCGCGCGGCTTCACCGTCCTCGTGGGGCAGGATCGTGTAGACGGTGTTGGCGAACAGGGCGCTGCGCCCGGGCCGCGACCAGCCGAAACCCACGGTCGCGAGTTCGAAGACGAGCAGCGCCGCCGAGTCGTGCTCCCCCTGGTTGTGCGCCTGGACCGCGACGACGCGGAACCGGTCACCGCGAAAACCGAGCCGGCTCAGCACGGTGACGACGTCGGAGTGGCCCTCGACCAACCCGATCACCAGATCCGATTCGACCTGCCGCTCCAGGTCCGCGCTGGCGCGCGTGCGCAGCAGGTGCGCGGCGGCGGTGCGGGACGCCTGCACCAGAGCGGACTGGCGCTCGGCGTCCAAGGGCGACGAGGTCCCGACCCAGATCGAGCCGAGCAGCGCCTTGCCCGCCCGGACGGCGACCACGGCCCGTCCCCGCCGGGCACCGGAGGGCTCGACGAACACCGGTTCGTCGGACTCGGCGAGGTGCTGGAACACCCCGCGCTCGCTGAGCTCGCGGCGGACACCCTCCGGCACCCGCCTGCCCAGGATCGTCTCCAGCCTGGCCTGGTCGGCCGTCTCCTGACGCTGCGAGTAGGCGAGCACGCCCGAGCGGTGGTCCTCGATCGTGACCGGACCGCCGACCGATTCGGCCAGCGCGTCCGCCAGCGCGAACAGGTCCGTCGGGCCCCGGCCCGCCTCGGTCTCGCGCCCTTCGAGCACCAGTCCGTAGACCACTCCCGCGAGCTGTCCCCAGGACACGGCGGGGTCGACGAGCAGCACCGCGACCTTCCGCTCCCCGGCGACGGCGAGTGCGCGCTCCTCGATCCGGTCGAGCCGGAACACCACGACCACGGCGCTGGTCTCCGACAGCACCTCCGCTGCTCGCTGCTCGTCGACACCGACGGCGAGCAGCACTTCATCACCACCCGGCACCTGCTCGTCCGGGTCGTGCAGCGCCACCGCCCGCAACTCGGTCGACCGGCTGCGCGGCGAGCACACCAGCCGCGCCCCGTACCCACCGAGGACGTTGATCAGTCGGTCCAGCTTGACCATGCACCCATGATCAGGCTTCGAGCGCCGAGCGCAGGGCCGGGGTCCTTCCAGGAGGGCCGGGTTGCTGATCGCCGAGGGCAGGAGGACCGCGGCGAGTGCGCTTGCACGTTCGGAGTACCGGGGCTGGGGACTGGACAACTTGCACAGCGCGGCACTGCTGCCGCTCGGCAAAGCGGACAACCTGAGCAGTCGAAAATCGCACTGTTGCACTGTCGAGGACCCGGTGCGCACGCTTTCGTTCATGGACGACGCAGATCTCCGCGAGCTCTTCCGCCTGATGGTGGTGACGCGCCGCCTCGACGAGGAGGCGGTCGCGTTGCAGCGGCAGGGCGTGCTGCCCGCCTACGCTCCGGCCAGGGGCCAGGAGGCCGCTCAGATCGGGAGCGCGGCGGCGCTGGACCGCGCCCGCGACTTCGCCTTCCCCACCTACCGCGAGCTGGGCGCGGCGGTCGCGCTGGGGGTGGATCCGGTCGCCTACATGGCGATGCACCTCAACATCTGGCACGGCGGCCTCTACGACCCGAACGTCGCCCGCCTCGCGCCGCCGAACGCCGTCGTCGGCGGACCCGTGCTGCACGCCGTGGGCTGGGCGATGGGTGCGAAGCTGGACGGCACCGGCGGGGCCGCGCTGACCTACTTCGGTGATGGCGCCAGCTCGCAGGGCGACGTGCACGAGGCGATGAACTTCGCGGGCATCTACCGCTTGCCGGTGGTGTTCTTCTGCCAGAACAACGGCTGGGCGATCTCGCTGCCCACCGGTGACCAGGTCGCGGGCGGCTCGGTGGCGGCGCGCGCCGCCGGATACGGCATCGAAGGCCTGCGCGTGGACGGCAACGACGTCACCGCGGTGTTCGAGGCGACCCGGGCCGCGCTCGAACGCGGCCGCGCGGGCGGCGGGCCCACGGTGATCGAGGCGATGACCTACCGGCTCGGCCCGCACTCCACATCGGACGATCCGAGCCGCTACCGCAGCGCCGAGGAGGAACGTCTCAGCGCCGAGCAGGACCCGATCATCCGCGCGATGCGATCGGTGTCCGCCGAGGGGATCGCCGACGCCGAGGAGCACGCAGCGGACGTCGTGCGCAGGACGACCGCGGGATTGCACGCCATGCAGTCGCCACCGGCCGACGAGCTGTTCAGCTTCGTCTACCGCGAGCCGACCACCGCCCTGCTCGATCAGCACCGCGCTTGGAAGGAGTCGCAGGATGCCTGAGCTTTCGCTGCAGCAGGCGCTCAACACCGCGCTGCGCCACGCCTGCGAGGACGACGACCGGGTGCTGATCTTCGGCGAGGACGTGGGCACGCTCGGCGGCGTGTTCCGGGTGACCGACGGCCTCCAGGACAAGTTCGGCGAGCAGCGGGTTTTCGACACCCCGCTGGCGGAGTCGGCGATCATGGGCATGTCGGTGGGGCTGGCGATGGCGGGCTGGCGCCCGGTTCCGGAGATCCAGTTCGACGGGTTCAGCTACCCGGCGATCGACCAGATCGTCAACCAGGTGGCCCGCATGCACTACCGCAGCCGGGGGACGCTGGGAATGCCGATCACGTTGCGGCTGCCCAGTTTCGGCGGGATCCGGGCACCGGAGCACCACGGTGAGAGCTTGGAGTCGCTGTTCGCGCACGTCCCCGGCCTCAAGGTCGTCTCGCCGTCGGGCCCTTCGGAGGGCTACCACCTGCTCCGCCAGGCGATCGCCGACCCGGACCCGGTGATCTTCATGGAGCCCAAGTCGCGCTACTGGCAGCGCGAGGACTTCGACCCGGCCGAGCCGGTGGAGGCGCTGCCGGTCGGTCGCAGCCGGGTGGTGCGCCGGGGCAGGCACGCCACGCTCGTCGCCTGGGGCGCGATGGTGTCGCGCTGCGAGCAGGTCGCCGAGCTCGCCGCGGAGGACGGCGTGGAGCTGGAGGTGCTGGACCTGCGCTGGCTCAAGCCGATCGACGCCGAAGGGCTGGGTGAATCGGTCGCCCGCACCCGCCGCGCCGTGGTCGTGCACGAGGCGCCGCTGACCGCAGGTCTGGGCGGCGAGGTGTCCGCGCTGATCACCGAGCGCTGCTTCGGAGAACTCCGCGCCCCCGTTCAGCGCGTCGCGGGCTTCGACGTGCCCTACCCGTCGGGGTCGCTGGAGGACGAGTACCTGCCCAGCGTCGACCGCATCCTGACCGCCGTGCAGACCGCATTGGAGTACCGCCGTGGCTGAAGTGACGTTCCCGCTGCCCGACCTCGGCGAAGGTCTGATCAGCGCCAGGATCCTGGAATGGCTCGTGGCCGAGGGAGAGTGGGTGGAGCACAACGCCCCGCTGGTGGAGCTGGAGACCACCAAGTCCGCGGTCGAGATCCCCTCACCGCAGAGCGGCCGGGTATCGCGGCTGCACGTCGGGGAGGACGAGGAGCTCGCGGTCGGCGCCCCGCTGGTGACCTTCACCGTGGAGGACCACGCCGGCATCGTCGGCACGGTTCCGGTCGACCACAAGCCGCAGCGACGCGTCCACCTGACCCCGCCGGAGGACTGACCGATGCCCGCGACCGCGCGTGACGGCGTGAAGCTCTGGTACGACGTCGAACCCGGTCCCCGGCCGGTGCTGCTCCTGCACGGGTTCGCCTCCGATTCGGAGCGGACGTGGGAGCGCACCGGCTGGCTCCGCGCGGTGGCCGATCGCGGGCACGTGGTCACAGACCTGCGCGGGCACGGCCACAGCGAACGCGCCACGACGGGCTACTCCCCCGACGACCTCGCCCGCGACGTCCTCGCCGTGCTCGACGCGGCGGAGGTGCCCGCGGTGGACGTGGTGACCTATTCGATGGGCGGTGTCGTCGGCTGGGCCCTGGCCCGGCTGGCCCCCGAGCGGGTCCGCGCCCTCGCGCTCGGCGGGATCGGAGGCGGCGCGGTCCAGCGCGAATCCATGCTCCGCGTCCAGCAGGCCCTCTCCGGCGAGGACCTCGGCCCGTGCATCGAAGGCATGGCGGGTCACCGCCTCTCCGGCCGGCCCCCGGCCCCCGTCCTGCTCGCCGCGGGGGACGACGACGAAGTGGCCGCGGACGCGCTCTCCTTCGCCACGGCCCTGAACGTCCCGTACGTCTCCCTGGGCCGCCGCAACCACTTCAACGCCGTGTCGAGCAGGACCTTCAAGACCTCGGCCCTGGAGTTCTTCGACGGCTGAGGAGCGGACTTCTCCGTTGCGCGAAGCGGGATTTCATGGCCTGCGCGGTGTGCGGTTAGCGTCCGAACCATGGATGACAACTTTCGATCGGCCGGAGAGCTGGCGGCCGCGTTGCGCGCTGGTGAGGTGTCCTCGGCGGAACTGACCGAGGTGGCGATCGCCGGGATCGAGCGGGACGACGGGGAGATCAACGCGATCTGCGCGCCCGACTTCGATCGTGCTCGGGCGGCGGCGCATCAGGCCGACCAGGCGCTCCGCCGGGGCGAGGACCGGCCGCTGCTGGGCGTTCCAGTCACGGTCAAGGAGTCCTACGACGTGGCCGGGATGCCCACGACCTGGGGCATGCCGCAGCACCGGGACTTCGTACCGGCCCAGGACGCGGTGCAGGTGTCGCGACTCAAAGCCGCCGGTGCGGTGGTGCTCGGCAAGACGAACGTGCCGTTGGGCCTGCAGGATCTGCAGAGCTTCAACGAGATCCACGGCACCACCAACAACCCGTGGGACCACGGCCGCACGTCCGGCGGTTCCTCCGGCGGATCCGCGGCGGCCCTGGCGTCCGGGTTCGGTGCGCTGTCCATCGGCTCCGACCTCGCCGGTTCGCTGCGCACCCCGGCGCACTTCTGCGGCGTCTACGCGCACAAGCCGACGCTCGGACTGGCGCCGACCCGCGGCATGGTCCCGCCGCCCGGACCGGCGTTGCCGGTCGAGCACGACCTCGTCGTCGCCGGTCCGATGGCGCGCACCGCCCGCGACCTCGCGCTCCTGCTCGACGTCATGGCCGGACCGGACCCGCTGACGCTCGGCAAGGCGCACCACGTGGCGCTGCCGCCCGCGCGCCACGATCGGCTCCGCGACTTCCGGGTGCTGGTCCTCGACGAGCACCCGTTCATCGCGACCGGGGCCGCGGTGCGAGCAGGAGTGAACCGGGTGGCCGACGCGCTCGTCGCCGGAGGTGCCCGCGTCGAACGGCACACCCCCCTGCTGTCCGATCTCGCTGAAGCGGCCTCGCTCTACGCGCAACTGCTGTTCTCCGGCTCCGTCGCCCGTTTTCCCATCGACGCCTACGAGCAGCTGCGGGCCCGCGCAGCCCGCCTGAGCGCGGACGACCAGAGCCTCGACGCGGCGCGGCTGCGCGGGATGGTGTTGAGCCACCGCGAGTGGATCGAGGTGAACCACCGCCGCGAACTCCACCGCCACGGCTGGCGGCAGCTGTTCGACGAGTTCGATGCCGTGGCGTGCCCGATCACGCCGACTCCCGCGTTCCCGCACGACCACGACCCCGACCTGCTGGACCGCCGGCTCGACATCGACGGCGTCGAGCACCCGTACTTCGATCAGCTCGTCTGGGCCGGTCTGGCCACCATGCCCGGCCTGCCCGCCACCGCGATTCCTGCGGGCCTGTCCCCCGAGGGACTACCCGTGGGAGTGCAGCTCATCGGTCCGACGTTCGAGGACCGCACCCCGCTGCGCCTGGCCGAACTGCTCGAAGACCAGATCGGCGGCTTCCAGACGCCGAGCAGAGGCGAGGTAGGGCAACCATCCCGGTAAGCACCTGCGGCGAAACGGATTCCACCGACGACGGCAGGATCACCGGCCGTTGCTGAGGTGGTGTTCCAGCCACAGGGTGTGGACCGGGCCCGCTGCCAGTTCCGGGTCGTTGGTGAGTTCTCGGTGCAGGGCTGCCGTGCTGGCCACGCCTTCCACCTGGAACTCGGTGAGCGCTTGCCGGGCTCGGGCGTAGGCCTGGTCCCGGTCCGCGCCCCAGCAGATGATCTTCGCGATGAGCGAGTCGTAGAACGGGCTGATCCGGTCTCCCTGCGAGATGCCCGTGTCGACCCGGACGCCGGGTCCTCCCGGCAGCCGCAGGACGGTGATCTCGCCGGGTGTGGGGGCGAAATCGCGTTCCGGGTCCTCGGCGTTGATGCGCAGTTCAACGGCCGCGCCGCGACGCTCGATCGAGGACTGGTCCATCGACAGCGCTTCGCCACCGGCGATGCGCAACTGCTCCGCGACGACGTCCACGCCGGTGATCGCCTCGGTGATCGGGTGCTCGACCTGGACCCGCGCGTTCATCTCGATGAAGTAGAAGTTGCCGTCACCGTCGACGAGGAACTCGACAGTGCCCGCACCGCGGTACCCGACGTGCTCGGCCAGCCGCACCGCCGCGGCGGTGATGGCCTGCCGGGTCTCCTCGTGCAGCGCTGGCGCCGGCGCCTCCTCGATGAGCTTCTGCCTGCGCCGCTGCACCGAGCAGTCCCGCTCGAAGAGGTGCACCACGTTGCCGTGGTCGTCGGCGAGGACCTGCACCTCCACGTGCCTGGCGTTGGCCACGGCGCGCTCCAGGTAGACCGCCGGGTCCCCGAACGCCGAACGCGCCTCCGCCTGGGCGGCGGGAAGTGCGTCCAGCAGACCGTCGAGGTCGTGGACCGGCCGGATGCCGCGTCCTCCGCCTCCTGCGGCCGCCTTGAGCAGCAACGGGAATCCGATCTCCGCGGCCAGCCGGGGCACGTCGGCCGGATCGTCGATCGGGTCGGTGCCGGGAACCACCGGAACACCGGCCGAGGCCGCCGCACCGCGCGCGGCCGCCTTGTCACCCATCTGCTCCAGGACCGCCGGTCGAGGACCGATGAACACCAGCCCCGCCTCGTCGATCGCCCTGGCGAAAGCACCGCTCTCGGAGAGGAAGCCGTAACCCGGGTGCACCGCGTCGACCTCGGTCGCACGCGCCGCCTTGAGCAGCGCGTCCGGGTCCAGGTACGACTTCTGCGCGGCGGAACGACCGATGTGCACCGCATCATCGGCCATCCGAACCCATTTCGAGTGCTCGTCGGCGTCGGAGTAGACCGCCACCGCTTCGACACCCGCCACGTGGCACGCACGGATGATCCGAACCGCGATCTCGCCGCGGTTGGCCACCATCACTCGCCGCAGGCCGCTCATACGTCATCGACCTCGAACATCGTCTGGCCGATGTCCACCTCGTCACCGTCGTCGAGCAAGATCTTGCTGACCCGGCATTCGCGTTCGGCCTTGACCTCGTTGAAGGTCTTCATCACCTCGATGAGCCCGATCGTCTGCCCGGATCGCACCACGGTTCCGGGCTCGATGTACGGGTCCGATTCGGGCGATGGGCGCCGGTAGAAAACCCCGGGCATCTGAGCATCCACTGTGGACATCAATTCCCCCTCCGCCGGCTCTAGGCGCCGGCAACCGCCGCCCGCGCTTTTTCGAGACGTGCACGCCGTTCGGACCGAGCGGCCACCGCACCATCGATGTCCACCCGCTCGAACTGCACCTTGCTGCCGGTCCTGGCCTGCGCCATCCGGTCCCGGTCCACCGAGATCACGGTGCCGATGGTCGCGTAGCCGCCACCGGTGACCGCGTCGTTGAGCAGCACGATCGGCTCGTCACCGCCGGGAACCTGCACCGACCCGACCGGGTAACCGAGGTCGACGACGTTGGCCTGGTCGCTTCCCGCGCCGAACGGCTGCTCCCGCTCGACGAATTCCAGCGACCCGCCGCGCAACCGGTAACCGACCCGGTCGGCGTCCTTGGTGACCTTCCACTCCGTGGTGAGGAACGACTCCAGCGCTCGCTCGGTCAACCGGTAGGCGCACAACCCGACGACCAGCCGCAGCACCGTGGATTCCGGGAACTCCGGGATGAGTTCGGCGGGAATCACGGTGCCCGGCGCGGGCGATTCCACTGCCCCTCCGAGCGGGACCCGGTCCCCGTCGACCAGCGCGCGGCCTTCGAAACCGCCGATGCCGGTGAGCATGTAGGTCGAGCGCGAGCCGAGGTAGAGCGGCACGTCCACGCCACCGCTGACCGCGATGTAGGGCCGGGCACCCGCGCGCACGGCCTTCACCGCCAGCACGTCACCGGCCTTCATCCCCAGCGTCTGCCAGGTCGGCGCCGGTTCGCCGTTGATGGTGACGACGCTGTCGGCTCCGGTGACCGCAACGCTGCGGGAATCGGTGAACTCCAGCTCGGGCCCGATGTAGGTCGCCTCCAGCACGGCGGCGCCGTCGGGATTGCCGACCAGCATGTTCGCGACCGCGTAGGAGTACTGGTCCATCGCGCCCGAAGGCGGCATCCCGATGGCGTACTGGCCGTCCCGACCCGAGTCCTGGACGGTCGTGGACAGGCCGCTCGTGCGCACGATCAAGGAACTCATCTGTACAGCACCTCCAACAGCCCGCGGTTGACCGCGTCCGGGTCTGCGAGCAGTTCCGCCGGAACCAGTTCCGCCTCGCGGATCCGGTAGCGGAACCGACCCTCCTCGACCTCCACGCGCGTGCGGTCGTACTCGTCCCGGTCGATCGCCCGGTACCGCAGCACATCGCTGGGACGCGGGAACGCGATGTCGTCGGCGAAGTCGGGAAGCCGCTGCGCCAGGTCGAAGACCGGAGCGGGCGCGATCCCGAACAGCTGGTACCCGCCGGCACCTCGCACCGGGTACACCACGGAGAACGCGCCGCCGTAGCCGAACGCGCGCTCCGGTGTGTCCGTGCGCGGGCGCACGTACTTGGGCACCTCGATCTGCCGGTCGCGCGGAACCATCTGGTAGCAGAACGGAAGTCCCGGGACGAACCCGAGCATGGTGACCAGGAACGGCGCCGAGGTGATCGACTCGATCAGCGACGGGACATCGGAGAACCCGTTGATCCGGGCGGCGTATTCGAGGTCGGTGACCTCCGGGTCCTGGTGGCGATCGCGGAACCTCATCAGGGTTTCGCGAGTCCACGGGTCGTCGAAGAGCACCGGCACGTCCACGATCCGGGTGCTCACAGCATCATCGCTGCGCAGCTCACCCGCCGTGCGTTCCAGTCGGCGCAGTTCCTCCACGAGTTCGGTCGGATGCAGGCGATCCGGATCCAACCGAACGAGGTATGAAGCGTTCGACGGGCAGATGTCGACGACCCCGTCGATGTTCTCCCGGCGCAACGCGCCGGTGATGGCCATCGCCTTGAGATTGGCCTCCAGGCTCATCTCGCGGTCGATTTCGACGAAGATGAACTCATCCCCGCCGAATTCGTACCGAGCCGGTGGTAGTTGAACCTCCATCACGGTCACGGCGCACCTCCGCATCACCCGACGAGTGCCAGTCGAGAATGCGCCGCGGGACGGCTCGACGCAGCGCGTCGGTCACCAATCGACCACCTTCGAGTGAGAGGATAGGCTGATTGATCTGCGTGCGCAATCACCGGAAACTAAGGTGGGCGCCCGGATCCGGAGGTGAGTCCATGCGCACTCTCGTCGATCTCAACGCCGATGCTGGGGAGAGCTTCGGGCGGTGGCGTCTCGGTGACGACGCCCGCCTCATCCCCCTCGTGACGTCGGTGAACATCGCTTGCGGCTGGCACGCCGGGGACCCGGCGACGATGCAGCGCTCCGTCGAACTGGCACGCGACGGGGACACCGCTGTCGGCGCGCACCCCGGTTTTCCCGACCTCGCCGGTTTCGGCAGGCGCGCCATGGCGCTGAGCCCGGAGGACGCCGCGCGCGCCTGCCTGTACCAGTTCGGGGCGCTGCAGGCGATCGCCGCTCGTTGCGGTGAGACGATCCGGCACGTCAAGCCGCACGGCGCGTTCTACGGGCTGACGCTCAAGGACGAGGGGGTCGCCGAAGCCATCGTGGAGGCACTCGCGACCGCGGCTCCCGGCGTGCGGGTCGTGCTGCTGGCCGGGCCCGTGTCCGAACGCCTCGCCGAACGCGGGTTCCCGGTGATCCGCGAGGCCTTCGCCGACCTCGACTACGACGACTCCGGGCACATCATCATCGAACCGGAGCCGCTGCCGAAGTCGCCGGAGACCTGCGCGGATCAGGCGGAGGCCGTGCTGCGGGGCGAGGTGCGCTCCGTGTCGGGCGAACCCATCCCGGTCGACGCCGACACGATCTGCCTGCACGGCGACCGGCCGAACGCGGTGGACATCGCGGAGGCGATCCGCGAACGGTTCGCCTCCGCGGGTGTCCGTCTTGCGCCGATGGCCGAAGTGGCGGACGCTCGAGGCTGATTCAGCCCGCGGGCAACAGCCTTTCGGATTCGGCCATCCGCGAATCGCTCAGGTGGTCACCTTCCGGGCTGAACGGCGGCACCGCTTCGGGCAGGCAGTCGGCCAGCAGCAACGAGTCCACCGCGCGCTCCTCCGGCCCGGCGCTGACGACCGGGGAGCCGTCCGGCGCCCAGATGCCGGAGTTGCCCCGGTACTCCCACTGGCCGCGGTCGGACACCTCCCAGCCGCGCCGGTTGGCGTAGGCCACGAAAACCCGCCAGACGGCGGCCATCGCGGGGATGATGTGCTCGGTGGCGTCGGGGTAGGCCACCAGCGTCGGGTGCCCGTTCTGGAGCGTGAAGTGCCGGTCGGCGGCCGTGGGGCCGACGATCAGTCGCGCTCCCCGCCGCACCAGGCTCTGGTACAGCGGCGGGAACTCGCACTCGTAGCAGTTGAGCAGCCCGACCGGGAACCCGTTCACCTGGACCACGGGTGGCAGGTCGTGCCCCGGCGTGAAGTTCACCCGTTCGGCCTCGCCGTAGAGGTGGGTCTTGCGGTAGTTGGCCTGGAGCTCCCCGTCGGCGACGAGGGCCACCGAGTCGTGCAGCGCACCGTTGGCGCCCCTTTCGACGTAGGGCAGGGCGACCGCGATCTCGTGCTGGGTGGACAGCTTCCTGGCCAGTTCGACACTCCTTCCGTCACTCGGCTCGGCGAGCTGCTCGCACAGCTCGCGGTTGAGCGCGTAGCCGGTGTTGAAGCATTCGGGGAAGGCGCACAGCTGGCTTCCGTAGCCGGCGGCGAGCGCCAACACCTCCTCCATCCGGAGGAGGTTCTCCGCCACCGCCTCGGGCGTTCCCGAGGGGTTCTCGCCCTGGAAGAGCGCGAGGCGAATCCCGGTGCCGGACCGCGGTGGTTCGCGGTCGGTCAACCGGCTGACGATTCGGACGGGACGCATGGATGTTCTCCTTTTCCGATCAGTTCGCGTGGGAAACGAATTCCTCGACGGCGGTCGCGAGGGTCTCGACCGCCTCCGACGTGAGATCACCGCGCACGACGATGCGCATCACCTCGACGTCGTCGAGCTTCGGCGGGAAGGTGTAGACGGGTACGGACCAGCCGAGATCGGCCAGTCGCTTGGACACCTCCCGCAGGTCGACGGGCGGTTCCGCGGTCACCACGACCACGGGTAACTCACTGCCGTCGCCCAGAACCCGCAGCCGTCCGGTTGCCTGCAACCGCGTGGCCAGCCGCTGCGCGAGCGACCTGGAACGGGCGTGCACGGCGCGGAAACCGGCGAGCCCGAGGCGCACGAAGTTGTAGTACTGGATGACCACGGGAGCCGCCGACCTGGAGAAGGTCAGCTCGTAGTGGGCGTCGTCGCCGCCGAGGTAGTTGATCCGAACCCCCAGTTCGGGGCGGCGACGGCTCCGGTCACGCCACAGCAACCAGCCCAGGCCAGGCAGCACCATGCCGGACTTGTGGCCGGAAGCGTTGATCGAGACCACTCGCGGGATCTGGAAGTCCCAGAGCAGCTCCGGGTCCAGGAACGGTGCGATGAAACCGCCCGATGCGGCGTCGACGTGCAGCGGGATGTCGATACCGCGCTGCTCCTCCAGCTGGTCCAGCCGCTCCGCGATCTCGGCGATGGGTTCGTAGCGGCCGTCCAGAGTGGACCCCAGGATTCCGACGACGCCGATGGTCCGCTCGTCGCAGAGGCGCTCGACCACGCTGCCGTCGAGCGCCGGCCCGTTGTCGGTCGCCGGAGCGACGCGGGCCTCCACCCCCCAGTGACGGCAGAACTTCTTCCAGCAGGCGTGCGCGCCGGCACCCATGACGATGTTCGGCCGGCTCAGCCGATCGCCGGTGCGGTCCTGCCAGGTCCGCAGCAAGGACGCACCGGCGAGCATCGCCGCCTCGCTGGACCCGGTGGTGGCACTGCCCACGACCTGGCCCGCATCGCCGTGCCACAGCGCGCTGATGATGTCGACGCACTCGCGCAGCAGCGCGTCGATGGCCGGGTACTGCTCTCGGTCGACGAGGTTGTAGTTCAGGTACTCGCGGTACAGCCGGTGAGCCTCCGGTTCGATCGATGTGGTCAGGAAGGTCGCGAGGTTGCGCTCCGGCGGGCCGTCTCCGCTCAGCCTTTCGGTGACGGCTTTGAAAGCCTCATCCGCGTCCATTCCGAATAAAGGGATCCCGCCCCGAAGTTGCGTCGAGCAACCCGATGATTCCTCGAACGCCTTCGGCAAAGCAGACATCGTCGAATGCTCCTGTTCCTGGTTGTGTGCGAAACACGATCAACGCTACGACCAGGCAGGACCAGTTACCATGAACAATTCGCCCCAGATCTTCCGAACTAGTCCCAGGCCGCTGGGACTGGTCCACACGGGGCAATTACCCACTCATACGAGGGATTCGCGGACAGGGTCGTAATTCGCGCGTAATGCTGTGGCGAAATGGGAAGTAGGAAAGGACGGGTGCAGGGTGCCCCCGGACGATCCGCCCAGTGGAGGCATTTCATGGCCCGTTCATCTGACCGGGCTCTGGACCGGGCGATCACCGCGTTGCTGCACGAGGCCGTCGAGCACTCGCGTGCGATGCGTCAGGTTCTGAACCAGGTCGGTCAGCTAGCTTCATTAAGGATCAACATGCTCGAATCATCGGATTCTTCCGAAACCACGCTGACCGAGGTGCTTTCACCGCTGACCAAGCGGGAACGAGAGGTGCTCGATCACCTGGCTCGCGGCTCCTCCAACAAGCAGATCGGACGATCACTGGGGATATCGGAACGCACGGTCAAGAACCACCTCCGGAACATCTTCACGAAACTCGGTGTGGGCGACCGGACTTCAGCCGTGGTGAAGGCGCTGGGCCGCATGGGTTAGCTCGCGGGAGTGGTACCGCAGAACCGCTCCAGGTCCGCGTCCGAATCCTCGTGCACCTCCGGGCGCCTCGCCCGGAGGTGTGCCGCGCAGGCGAACCCGCCCACCGCGACGCTGTGAGGTGGCCACATCAGCTCCTTCCGTCCGAACAGGATCAGGCGTGGAGGTGGCGGAGCGGATCTCAGGAGCAGATCACCACCGTCCGACAGAGTCGACCAGGCGCGCGATCAGTTCAATACGGCAAGGAGGTGGTTGTCGGATCTCAGGGAAGCGTCCCGCCCTCCACGCGCTGCGCCTGCGCGGTGCCGCTCAGGTCGTGGCCGCTGGTCTCGCGGAGGGCCAGGACGCACCCGACGGTGAGCGCGCAGAAGGCGGTGATCGTGCCGGAGAGCGCGATCGTGCCCGCTCCGCTGCTCTGCAGCTGCGCGAACAGCACCGGGGCCAGACCGCCGCCCAACCCCGCCAGCTGGTAGCCGAGGGAGGCTCCGGTGTAACGGCTCCCGGTGCTGAACAGCTCGGTGTACAGGGCGGCCAGCGGGCCGTACATCATCGGGTGCAGCACGCCCTGCCCGAGCACCAGAGCGGTCACCAGCAGGGCTCCGCTCCCGCTGTCGACCATCGGGAACAGGGCGAAGCTGTAGGCGGCCATGGCGATGGCGCCCGCCAGGACCACCGGTCGCCTGCCCAGGCGGTCCGAGGCGGCCGACCACGCGATGATGCCCACGACCGCGCACGCGGAGGAGATCGTGATCGCGTTGAGCACCACCTGCCTGCTGAACCCCGCCTGCACGCCGTAGGCGAGCACGAAGGTGGTCAGGGTGGACTGCGCCACGAACGCCGACAGCCCCACTCCGACGCCGAGCGCGAGCTGCTTCGGCCTGGTGCGCAGCACCTCGATCAGCGGTGCCGTCTTGGCGCGCTCCGACTCCTGGAACAGCCGGGGTTCGGCGACCTTCAACCGCACGAACAGCCCCAGCACCAGCAGCGCGATGCTGAGCAGGAACGGGATGCGCCAGCCCCAGGCCAGGAACGCGTCCTCGCCGAGGACCGCGGCCGTGCCGGTCAGCACCGCGGTGGACAGCACCATGCCGCAGGGCGCGCCCGCGTTGGTGAAGCTGGCCCACAGACCGCGTCGCGAGGTGGCGTGCTCGGCCGACATCAGCACCGCACCACCCCACTCACCGCCGACGGCGACGCCTTGCAGGCCCCGCAGCAGCACCAGTCCCAGCGGCGCCCACGCACCGATCTGCTCGTAGGTGGGCAGCAGTCCGATCAGCGAGCTGGCGATGCCCATCAGCAGCATCGTGAGCACCAGCATCCGCTTGCGGCCGAGCCGGTCGCCGAAGTGGCCGAAGACCAGACCGCCGATCGGGCGCGCCAGGTAACCGGTGGCGAACGTGCCGAAGCTGGCCACCGTCGCCACCAGCGGGTCGAGGTTGGTGAAGAACACCTGGCTGAACACCACGGCCGACGCCGTCGCGTAGAGCAGGAAGTCGTAGTACTCGATCACGCTGCCCAGGAAGCTGGACGCGACGGCGCGTCGGAGCTGCGCCGGTGGAGGTGTGGTCGGATCTGTCATGCTGAGACCCTCGTCGTCGGGGGTGCCACCGGCACCAGCGCGGATTGACTGTCCACAGCGGATGGTTCAGCGGTTCTGGCACCGCTGGTCGTTCACCTCAGCCCGAGCAGGGTGACCGCGTTGTCCTTGAGGATCTTCGGCCGGACGTGCGGTTTCATGTCGAGCTTCTCGAAGTCCGACAGCCAGCGGTCGGGCGTGATCACCGGGTAGTCCGAGCCGAACAGCACCTTGTCCTGCAGCAGCGAGTTCGCGTAGTGCACGAGCTGCGGCGGGAAGTACTTCGGCGACCAGCCCGACAGGTCGATGTAGACGAACGGCTTGTGCGTGGCCACCGCCAGCGCCTCGTCCTGCCACGGGAACGACGGGTGCGCGAGGATGATCCGCAGCTCGGGGAAGTCGACGGCCACGTCGTCGACGAGCATCGGGTTCGAGTGCTTCATCCGGATCCCGCCACCACCCGGCACGCCCGCGCCGATACCGGTCTGCCCGGTGTGGAACAGCGCCGGCACGCCGAGCTCCTCGATCGCCTCGTAGAGCGGGTACGCCATCGGGTCGTTCGGGGAGAAGCCCTGGATGCTCGGGTGGAACTTGAACCCGCGGACCCCGTGCTCGGCGACCAGGCGACGCGCCTCCCGCACCCCTGCCTTGCCCTTCCACGGGTCCACGCTCGCGAACGGGATCAGCACGTCGGAGTGCTCGGCGCAGCTCTCGGCGACCTCCTCGTTGGCGATGCGCGGATGCCCGGTGGCGTGTTCGGCGTCCACCGTGAACACCACCGCGGCCATCCGCCGCTGCCGGTAGTGATCGGCCATCTCGGCGATGCTCGGCTGCCGGTGCCCCTGAGCCTTGAAGTACTCCTCCGACGCCCCGAACAGCTCCGGGCTCAGCGAGCCGTGGCCGTCCTTGGAGATCTCGGCGTGGGTGTGCACGTCGATGGCGACCAGTTCGTCGACGTTCATGGCGTGTCCGGTCATGTCAGTCGGAGGTCCCTTCCGCGAGCGTGCCGACCGGACCGAAAGTACGGCGATGTGATGACGGCCGTCAACATTGTGCCCAACATTGAGCGTGACTACGCTGGTCACGTGACCACCTCCGCCGATGACGCGCTGACCTACTCGGCCCGGCCGCAGTCGCTGATGCTCAGCTTCCTGGGCCTGCACGTGCTCGGCCGCGGCACGGCGGTCTACTCGGGCAGCATCATCGACGTCTTCGACCGGATCGACGTCTCGGAGGAGGCGGTGCGCTCGACGCTGAGCCGCATGGCCAAGCGTGGGCTGCTGACCCGGCACCGCCAGGGCCGCCGCGTCTACTTCGGACTCACCGAGCACGCCAGCCAGGTCCTCGAGGACGGCGAGCGGCGGATCTGGCAGACCGGCGCGGTCAACCGCGACTGGGACGGCAACTGGACCCTCGTGGCCTTCTCGCTGCCCGACGCCCGGCGCAGCGACCGCCACGACCTCCGCTCCAAGCTGATCTGGGCCGGGTTCGGCCCGCTGCAGAACGGTCTGTGGATCGCACCGGGCGAGACCGACGTCGTCCGGATCGTCGACGAGCTGGGGCTCAACGACCACGTCACGGTGTTCACCGCGCAGCGGGCGAAGCCGACGGAGGCCGCCGACCTGGTCCGCAAGGCGTTCGACCTCGACGCCATCGCCGAGCGCTACCGCGCCTTCCTCGCTCGCTGGGACGCCCCGTCCCCGCTGCCCTCCGCCCCGGACGACCTGGCGCGGCAGCTCGTGCTGCACACCGATTGGCTGCAACTGGTCCGCCAGGACCCGCACCTGCCTGCCGAACACCTCGACGCCGACTGGCCCGCCATCCGCGCGGAGGGGCTCTTCCGCGACCTCGCCCGCCACTACGACGCCACCGCCTCTCCCCTGGCCGAGCAGGCGATCGAGCAGATCCGACCCACCAGGCCGTGAGCCCCGCGCCGCTGGGGCGCTGACCGGCGGACCACCTCGACGCGCACAATGGGAGACATGGTCGAGCAGAGCGTGTGGATGCAGAAGGTGGCGGCTGACCCGGGGCATTCCGCCTGGTACATCGGTCGCATGCGCGGTCTGGCCGAGGCCGGTGAGGACCTCGCGGGCGAGGCTCGGCTGATCGACGCGATGGCCGAGCGCGGCTCGCGCATTCTCGACGCCGGATGCGGTCCGGGCCGGGTCGCCGGTGCCCTCGCGGCGGCCGGTCACGAGGTGGTCGGGGTGGACGTCGACCCCGCGCTGATCAAGGCCGCGGAGGAGGACCACCCGGGGCCGCGCTGGATCGTCGACGACCTCGCGGAACTCGACCTCGCCGCGCACGGCATCACCGAACCGTTCGACGTGATCGTGTGCGCGGGGAACGTGATGACCTTCCTCGCCCCGAGCACGCGCCGCACCGTGCTGCAGCGGTTCCGCGAGCACCTGGCGCCGCAGGGCCGGGTGGCCGTGGGGTTCGGGACCGGACGCGGGTACGAACCCGACGAGTTCTTCGCCGACGTGGAGGCCGCCGGGCTCGCGCAGGACCTCGCGCTGGCCACCTGGGACCTGCGCCCGCGCCGCGCGGACTCGAACTTCCTCGTCGCGATCCTCAGCCCGGCCGAGTGATCTCGTCGGTGGTGCCGAGCGCTCCCGCGTCGATGAGGCGTTGCACGTCCTCGTCGGCGATACCGGCTTCCGCCAGGACCTCCCGGGAGTGCTGGCCCAGCAGCGGGGCCGGTCGCGGTGGCGGCGGTGGCGTTCCGAAGTCGATCGGTCGCCGGGCCAGCCGGACCGGGCCCACGCCCGGCTGATCGACGGTCTGGAAGAAGCCGGTCGCCACCAGCTGCGGGTCCGCGAAGAGGTCTTCGATCGAGTTGACCGGCCCGTGCGGGATGTCGGCGCGTTCGAACGCCGCGCTCCACTCCGCCGAGGTGCGGTGGACCATCTCCTCGGCCAGCAGCGCGTAGAGCTCGTCGATGTGGGTCGTGCGCGCCCCGATGTCGTGGAAGCGCGGGTCCTCGGCGAGCTCGGGTCGGCCGATCAGGTCGAAGAACGCGATCCAGTGCTTGTCGGCGTACATCATGACGGCCAGGTGACCGTCCTCGGTGGCGTACGGGCGCCGGTGCGCGGAGTCGGTCCTCGGGTAACCGGTGGGGCCTGACGGCGGATCGGTGAGCCAGCCGCCCTGCCGGTCGAGCAGCATGAACGACGCCATCCCCTCCAACATCGGGATCTCCACCGAGCGGCCGGCACCGTCGATCTCCCGAGCGCGGAGAGCGGCGCAGGTGGCCGCGGCCCCGTAGAGACCCATCACCTTGTCGGAGGCCGCCGAGCGCCAGTACTCCGGCTCACCGCCCGCGGCGGCCTGGGCGTCGGCGATGCCGGAGGCCGCCTGGATCACGTCGTCGTAGGCGGGGCGGTCGGCGTGCGGGCCGTTCCTGCCGTAGCCGCGGAACGCGCACAGCACCAGCGCCGGGTTGACCTCGCGCAGGTCGTCCCAGGTGAGTCCCAGCCGAGCCGCCGCCGGAGGGCGGATGTTGTGCAGCAGCACGTCGGTCTCGCGCACCAGCGCGTGCAGCACCTCGCGGGCGTCGTCGCTCTTGAGGTCGACGGCGAGGGAGCGCTTGCCCCGGTTGGCGTTGACGAAGATCGGCCCGGCCCCGGCGCCCGAGGTGTCGCCGACGCCTCGCACCTGGTCGCCGCGCAGCGATTCGACCTTGACGACGTCGGCGCCCCACTCGGCGAGCACCTGAGCCGCGTACGGCCCCATGAACACCGTGGACAGGTCGAGGACCCGCACTCCGGCCAGCGGTTCGCCGCTCATCGGTGATCTCCCGGGAGGGTGGGCGTCTCGGCCGGACCGCCGAGGACCACGTCCCACAGCGAGGAGGTCCTCGTGGTCTCGCCGAGGAAGCGGTCCCAGTCGCGGGTGGTGCCGAACTCGCCGCGCCAGTCGAGCGCGGGCAGCGTGAACAGCTGCAGCGGGTGCTCCTGGGTCGTGCCGATCGCCCCGTGGACCTGGTGGGCGTTGCGCACCACGACCGATACCGCGTGACCGGCGCAGGACCGGGCCGCCGCGACCTTGACCGCCGAGGGCGCTCCGGTTTCGGCCGCGTCCAGCACGGCCGCGTCCACCGCCGCACGCGCAAGAGCCGCTTCAGCGGCGGCGTCGGCCACCAGGTGCTGCACGGCCTGGAACTTCGCGATCGGACGCCCGAACTGCACCCGAGTCCGACTGTGCTCCACGCACAACCGAACGACCTCGTCCAACGCCCCCACGATCTGCACCCCTCGGGCCAGAGCCCCCCGCAGGACCAACTCGTCCAGCGCCCCCGAACCGACCTCCACAACCCCAGGAGGTTCCTCAACCCCCCGCAGCTCCCCCCGAGGCAACCCGGACCGGGCACCCGGATCACTCCCGTGATCAGGTCCCTGATTACGGGAGTGATCCGGGTGGGGTGGGGTGGGGGTTTCGGCTACGGCGCAGGTGCCGTTGGGGCGGCGGAAGAGGAGGACTGCGGGGACCTGGCCAAGCCAGGGGACCGCTCGGGCCGTCCCGTCGGGTTCCACGATCGCGAGGGTCAGCGGAGTCGCCGGGTCGTCCGCGGGAGTTCCGGCCGCGCGGAGGAGCCAGTGGGCCAGCAGGTCGCTCTCGGCGAACGGGAGATGTCTTGCCGCGGCGGCGCTTTCGCTCAGGAGGGCGGCGGCTTCGGGCCATCCCGCGCCTGAGCCGCCCTGCTGTTCCGGGGCGGTCAGGGCGGTGAAACCGAGTCTGCTCAAGCGTTCCCACAGCTCCGCTTCGAAACCGACGCCGCTGGTGGTCTGGTCGAGCCGGTCGAGGAGGTCGCCGGCGAGGACCTCGCGCAGCACGTCGCGCAGCTCAGGGTCGACGGTGGTCATCAGCGCATTCCCAATCCGCGTGCGATGACGCCTCGCAAGATCTCGTTCGTCCCGCCGCGCAGCGTGAACCCGGGCCGCTGCTGCACGGCTCGGCGGGTGAGCGCGGCGATGTCGCCGGTTTCGCCGGACGGAGTCGCGATGTCGGCCAGGTCGGCGATGTCGCCTTCGAGGACGGTTCCGAGCACCTTCACCAGCGCTGCCGGAACGTCCGCCCGGTCTCCGCGCTGGAGCGCGGCGGCGATGGACAGCGACATCTGGTGCAGTCCGGCCAGCCTGCCTGCGATCCTCCCCGCCTCGGCCGGTTCCAGGCTCCCGACCAGGGATTTCGCCAGCTGGTAGGTGGACAGGAACCGCTCCGGCCCGGAGCGCTCGAACGCAAGCTCCGAGGTGACCTGGTGCCAGCCCGCGCCGATCTCCCCCACGACGTGATCGTCGGGCACCACCACCCCGTCGAGGTGGACCTCGTTGAAGTGGTGCGACCCGTTCGCCGAGAGGACCGGCCGGATCTCCACGCCCGGGGAATCCAGCCTCACCAGCAACTGGCTCAGCCCGCCGTGGCGGTCCTCCCCCGGCGGCGAGGTGCGGACGAGGGCGATGAAGGCGTCCGCGACGTGCGCCCCGGAGGTCCACAGCTTGGTGCCGCGCACCCGCCAGCCACCGTCGACCCGTTCGGCCCGCGTCCGCACGCTGGCCAGGTCGGAGCCCGAATCCGGCTCGCTCATGCCGATCGCGAAGAACACCTCACCGGTCACGATGCGCGGCAGGTACTCCCGCTTGAGCCGCTCGCTGCCGAAGCGCAGCAGGTTCGGCGCGACCTGCCGGTCGGAGATCCAGTGCGCGGCGACCGGCGCACCTGCGGCCAGCAACTCCTCGGTGACCACGAACCGCTCCAGGAACGTCCTCCCGTGACCGCCGTACTCGGTGGGAACGGTCATGCCCAGCCATCCCCGCTCGGCGAGCGCGCGCGTGAAACCCACGTCCCACCCGCTCAACCAGCTGTCCACGGTCGGTTCGAAGGCGCCCGCGGCGACCTGCTCCGCGAGGAAACCCCGCACCTCCCGGCGCACCACGTCCAGCTCCTCGTCCTCGCGAACGGGCGGCGGCATCAACGACGGCATCGACCACTCCTGCACTGGATCCGGAACGGTTGCGCTCACCACGTAACCGGTACGCACGTCGCAGGTCAACGGGCCTTGCCGATGACCTGGTACCGCACGGGCACGTAGGGTGTCGCCGAGTCAGGCCCGGCTGCTTTGGAGGAACGGTTCTCATGTCCGATGTGCTGCTGGTCGAGCGCGCCGATCACGTGGAGACCTGGACGATCAACCTGCCCGATCAGCGCAATCCGATCTCCGGTGCGGACGTGATCGAGGCGTTCGAGGACAACGCGCGGCGGGCGCAGCAGGACCTCGACGTGCGGTGCGTGGTCCTCACCGGAGCGGGCAAGGCGTTCTCCGCCGGCGGCAACGTCAATGACATGCGGGAGAAGGCCGGCATGTTCAGCGGCAGCCCGTGGGAGATGCGCAACGGCTACCGCGACGGCATCCAGCGGATCCCGCTGGCCCTGTCCGAGTGCGAGGTCCCGATGGTGGCCGCCGTCAACGGCCCGGCGGTCGGGGCCGGATGCGACCTGGCCATGATGTGCGACCTGCGGGTGGCCTCCACCAACGCCTGGTTCGCCGAGTCCTTCGTGCAGCTGGGCATCATCCCCGGCGACGGCGGCGCCTGGTTCCTCACCCAGGCCATCGGCCCGCAGCGCGCGGCGGAGATGGCGCTCACCGGCGACCGCGTCACGGCCGCGAAGGCCCTCGAATGGGGCATGGTCGCGCACGTCGTCGAGCCGGAGCAGCTGCTCGACGAAGCCCGCGCGCTGGCAGCCCGGGTCGCCAAGAACCCGCCGCACGCCACCCGGATGGCCAAGCGGCTGCTCAAGGAGTCCCGGACCAACGACCTGCGCCACGTGCTGGAGCTCTCGGCCGCCATGCAGGCCCTCTCCCACCACACCGCCGACCACGCCGAAGCCATGGACGCCGTGCTCGACAAGCGCACCGCCACCTACCGAGGCCGCTGACCGTTCCGCAGCTGCTGTCCGTTCCGCGGCTGCTGACCGTTCCGCGGCTGCTGTCCCGGATTTCAGTGGAACTCGGGTCTCCGATTTCCACTGAAATCCCCAACTTCCACTGAAATCCGGTCCCCGACTTCCACTGAAATCCCCAACTTCCACTGAAATCCGGTCCCCGACTTCCACTGAAATCCCTGATTTCCACTGAAATCCGGGGCCTGAGTTCCACTGAAATCAGTGTTGGGGTGGGTTCTCCGGGGTCAGGACGCAGCGGGAGCCGGTGAAGATGGTGACCATGCAGCGGTTGTTGTGGTTGCACAGCGACCGGGTGCCGGAGTCCGCCGCGATGCGGTTGATCAGGTCGGGTTCGCGGAGCAGGGCCCGGCCCATCGCCACGAACTGGAAGCCCTCCCGCATGGCGGTGTCCATGATCTGCCGGTCGGTGATGCCTCCGAGCAGCACCATCGGCAGGTCCACCGCCGCGCGGATCTGGCGGGCGTCGTCCAGCAGGTAGCCGTCCTGGTAGGGGTATTCGCGGAGGAACCTGCTGCCGACCAGCTTCACGCCGGTGCGGATGGGTTCGCGCATCACCGAGGCGAACTCGCGGAGCGGGGCGTCGCCCTTGAACAGGTACATCGGGTTGAGCAGCGAACTGCCCGCCGTCATCTCCAACGCATCCACGGTGCCCTCGGCCTCCAGCCACTGCGCCACCGTGATCGCCTCGTCCAGCCAGAACCCGCCGGGCACACCGTCATCCATGCTCAGCTTGGCCAGGATGGCGATCCGGTCGCCGACCGCTTCGCGGACCGCGCGCATGATCCGCAACGCGAAACGGGCCCGGTTCACGAGACTTCCGCCGTAGGAGTCGGTGCGCCTGTTGAGCTTGGGGCTGAGGAACGAGCTGGCCAGGTAGTTGTGTCCCAAGTGGATTTCGACGGCGTCGAAACCGGTTGCCACGGCCATCGTCGCGGCTTGGCCGTGCGCCTGGACGACCCGGTCGATGTCGGCGGGGGTCGCGGCCTTGACCGGGCGCAGCGATTGCAGGCTCAGCGACCTGCTCGGCCCGAGCGCGGGCAGCTTCGTCTTGGTGGAGTCGGCGACCGGCCCGGAGTGGCCGACCTGCGCGGAGATCGCAGCGCCCTCGGCGTGCACGGCCTCGGTCAACCGCCGCAGACCCGGGACGGCCTCCTCGCGCCAGACGATCTGGTGCCCGTCGGTGCGCCCCTCGGGCGCGACCGCGCAGTAGGCGACCGTGGTCATCCCGACACCACCGGCGGCGTGCCGCACGTGGAAGTCGATCAGCTCGTCGGTGACCAGTCCGCGACGGGCCCTCTTCTCGTAGGTCGCGGCTTTGAGCACGCGGTTGCGCAGCCGCAACGGCCCCAGCGTCGCCGGGCCGAGCACGTCGGGCATGACCTTCTCGCGCATCGCTTCGTCCTCACCTCGTCGGAAGTCCGGCGTTGCGATCGGCACCCTACCAGCATTTTGGCGCATCGAGCCAAAATCATGAACCGGCGCCGACCAGCGCGGAGACCTGGGTCGACTATCGTCGGCGAGGTGAGCAACAGCGACGTGTCCGCACCGCAGCGCGGCCGCCCGACCGTGCTCGACCGCACCGCCATCGCCACCGAGACCTTCCGGCTCTGGACCGAGCACGGCTACGACCGCGTGGGCTGGAAGGACATCGCCGAGGCCACCGGAATCAGCGTCCGCACCCTCGTCCGGCACTTCGCGCGCAAGTCCGACATCGCCTGGATCGGCGTCCCCGCCGCCACCCGCCGACTGCGCGACGCGCTCGACGGCACCCCCGAGGCCACCCCCGTCAGCGACGCCGTCCGCCGCGCGATCGTCGCGTCCATTTCGGACGATCCGATGACACCCGCCGGGCCCGACTGGATCCGAGTCGTGTGCGCCGAACCCGAGATCGCAGGCACGGCCCCCACCGCCTACCGGCCCTGGATCGCCGAGCTCGCCCGCTTCATCGACCACCGCGTTCCCGGCATCACCCCCGCCGCCGCCACCGCCCTGGCCAGCGGATATCAGGCGGCCACCTTCGCGGCCCTGGTCGAGTGGAGCGAGAGCGGCTCCCACGAACACGCCGCCGCGGCGGCGGACGAAGCCCTCACCTGGCTGTCCGTCGTGCCGTGAGCCGGCAACGGCACCCCGAGCGATTTCCTGCGAATCGCACGTCCGATGCCGTGGAAATCACAATTCAGAATGATTTCACCGCGCACGCCAAAAGCTTCGAATGGTCCCGGAATGCTTTCTGCTATACTACTGATGTACCAGAATTCGATGTGTCAGAACTCTGTTCTGATGAAGTCGGGGCGATGATGACTGCTGCGAGCGAGGAGCAACCGGGCAACAACCTGTCCATGGCGGAGAAGGCGTACCTGGCGATCAGAGACCGGCTGATCATGCTGGACATCCCGCCGATGACGGCCATCGACGACGCGGCGCTGGCGCGCTCGCTGGAGATCGGCCGCACCCCTGTGCGCGAGGCGCTCAAGCGACTGGAGATCGACCGGCTGGTCGTGTCCTACCCGCGCCGGGGGACCTTCGCCACGGCCGTGGACATCACCGATCTGGCCTACATCTCCGACCTGCGCGTCCACCTCGAACCGCTGGCCGCCCGGCGAGCCGCGGAGATCGCCGGCGAGGCCGACCTGGAGGAGATCGGCGGACTCGTCGACCAGCTCGACGGCATGGACTTCCGCTCGATGGCACGTGACGAGGTCATGCGCTGGGACCTCCATGTGCACCGCACGATCTACCACGCGTCGGGCAACCCGCACCTCGAAGACACCCTGATCCGCTACGACAACCTCGCGACGCGGATCTTCTGCGTCTTCCTGGACCGCATGCAGGACTTCGACAGCCACGTCATGGAGCACTCCGCGCTGCTGCGAGCCATCGGATCGCGCAAGCCCGACAAGGCGGAGCAGCTGGCCAGGGAGCACGTGCTCAACTTCGACAAAGCAATGCGCTCCCTGGTGTAACAGCTGTTGAGGGATTGCTTTGCGTGGCGGTGCGGGTGGCGGAGACCCCCGA
The DNA here is from genome assembly GCF_040677225.1 of Saccharopolyspora sp. NPDC049357. Classification (NCBI taxonomy): domain Bacteria; kingdom Bacillati; phylum Actinomycetota; class Actinomycetes; order Pseudonocardiales; family Pseudonocardiaceae; genus Saccharopolyspora; species Saccharopolyspora sp. NPDC049357. The sequence goes on from NZ_JBFAQJ010000035.1 coordinate 38,010, forward strand.
AGGGGAAAGCGCAGCGGCTTCGTGGTCTCCGTGCGCCGCTCCTGATGTATCCCGCTTACCCAGGGGGTGGACATCGGCGTCGCGGCGTACTCGCCACGAAGCCGCTCAGAACCCGCGGCGGTGCTAGCTGAGTCCCACACCTGAAACAGCGGCTATCCCTTGACTGCCCCTACAGGCGCTGTGCGAGCTTGCGGCGCCATTGGCCGAAGGGGCGGGCGCGGTCGACCGCGAGCACTCCGACGGGTTCCTCCGCCGAGTCGACGTAGAGGGCGAGGAAGTCGCCGGATTCCGGGTCACCCTCCTCGATCTGAACGGTGCAGTCCTCGGTGCGGTGGCCGGCGAACTGGATCTTGTGCCCGTACTGGTCGGACCAGAAGTAGGGAACCGCGTGGTGCGCGGGGGCCGAGTGCTCCCGGCCGAGCAGCGCCGCCACGGCGGCGGCCGGTTGTTGCAGCGCGTTGGTCCAGTGCTCCAGCCGCATCGGACGCGCGGTGTAGTCGCGGTAGGAGTGCGCGCAATCGCCCGCTGCCACGACCTCCGGCACCGCGGTCCGGCCGCGTGCGTCGGTGCTGACCCCGTGGTCGACGTCGAGTCCGGAACCGGCGAGCCATTCGGTGTTCGGCTCGGCCCCGATGCCGACCACGACGACGTCCGCGGGAAGTTCCCGCCCGTCGGACAGCCGCACACCGGTCACGCGAGACTCCCCCAGCAGCTCGGCGACGCCGGACAGCGGGTGCACGCGGACGCCGTTGCGAGCGTGCAGCCGCGCGCACACCTCGCCCATGTCGGCCCCCAGCGCTCGTCGCAGCGGGACCGGGCCGTTGTCGACGACGTCGACCTCGCACCCGAGCGCGACCGCCGTCGAGGCGACCTCGGCTCCGATGAACCCGGCGCCGATCACCACCAGCCGGGCTCCTGCGACCAGCTCCGCGCGCAGCGCTCGCGCGTCGTCCAGGGTCCGCAAGGTGTGCACGCCATGAAGCGGCTTGCCGGGCAGCGGCCGCGCCCGCGCACCGGTGGCCAGCACGACGCCGTCGGTGCCGATGCGGGTGCCGTCGGCGAGCACGACCGCGCGGCCGGCCGTGTCGAGCGCGCTTGCGGGTCGTCCGAAGCGCCAGTCCACGTCCAGCTCGTCGTCGTCGGAGTCGGTGAGCCGGATGTCGTCCTCGTCGATCGCGCCCGCCAGGAACTCCTTGGACAGCGGCGGCCGGTCGTAGGGGCGGTGCGGCTCGTCGCCGACCACCGCGATCTCACCTTCGAAACCCTGCTCGCGCAGCGCGCGGACCGCTGAGAGGCCGGCCAGGGACGCGCCGACGACCGTGATGTGGCGCATCAACCGACCTCCTCCGCGACGGTGCTGCCGACGCGAGTCGACTCGTGCACGTAGACCATCCCGTCCTCGATCGTGACGGCGTGCGTGCGGACCGGCTTCTTGGCGGGCGGGCCGCTGGGCATTCCCGTGCGGAGGTCGAAACAGGCGGCGTGCAGCGGACATTCGACCGCGCAGCCCTCCAACCACCCGTCGGACAGCGACGCGTCCTGATGCGAGCAGGTGTCGTCGATCGCGTAGAGCTCCCCGTCGACGTTGAACACCGCGATCGCCACCTCGCCGTGCACGCGGACCGACTCACCCGGCGGCAGGTCGAGCAGCTCACCAACCAAGATCATTACGCCTCCTGTTGCCAATAGCGGAACACCGCGTGCTATGCGCAACAACAGGATGGGGGTCCGCGGCCCGCTCGTCAATGGGAGATTTTCGCCCGAAACAGGGATTTATCAACGGTTTCCACCCCAGGGCGCGCTCGATCGCGAGGCCGCGCGCTGCCGCGTCACGACCTCGTGGACCGGTGATGAGGGGGTCGGGGTGTTGCTTCGGCGATGCCGAGGGGATACCTTCTCGCCAACAGATATATCAGTAGTAGGTCGCGGTCACAACCGCGACACGAAGATCGCGGCACCCAGCGCACCGCGTCGCACCCGGGGGATCCCATGACCGACCGCCCCAGACGGCCTCGGCGAGGTCTGAGACCGCCTGTCGTGCAAGAGGAACGCACGGTCCACCGCGCGGTCGCGGCCGCCTCGGTCGGCAACGTCGCCGAGTGGTACGACTTCGGTATCTACTCCTACCTGGCCGCCGGGGTCCTCGACCAGGTCTTCTTCGCCGACTTCGGCCCCTGGGCGGCCGTGTACACGCTCGGCGCGTTCGCCGCGGCGTTCGTGATGCGCCCGCTGGGCGGCTTCGTCTTCGGGCGTCTCGGCGACCGCTTCGGGCGCACCAAGGTCCTGTCCGCCACGGTGCTGATGATGGCGGCCGCCACGGTACTGCTCGGACTCCTCCCCGACTACGGCGCGGCCGGTCTGCTGGCTCCCGTCCTCGTGCTGCTCGTGCGGATGCTGCAGGGCTTCTCCGCAGGCGGCGAGTACACCGGGGCGCTGACGCTGATCGCCGAGTACGCGCCGGACCGGCGCCGCGGCTTCTTCGGCAGCTGGCTGGAGTTCAGCACGCTGACCGGCTACGCCCTCGGCGCGGGCACCTGCGGCGCGGTGGTCGCCCTGCTTCCTCCGGACGCGCTGCTGGCGTGGGGCTGGCGGGTGCCGTTCATGCTCGCGCTGCCGCTCGGCCTCACCGGGCTCTACCTGCGCATCCGCTTGGAGGACACCCCGGCGTTCAGGCAGCTCATGGAGCGCTCCCCGGTGCTGGCCACGATGACGACGCGGCGCGCGGGTCAGATCGTGCTGCGCCACTACCGGACTCCCGCGATGGTGGCCGCCGGGATCGTCGTGGCGTGGAACGTCACCAACTACGTGCTCACCAACTACGTCCCCACCTACCTGACCAGCACGCTCCCCCGCCACGGCGAGGGCGGCGCCAGCAACGCGGTCGCGACGGGCATGCAGGTCGCGGTCATGGTGGTCATGCTGTGCCTCATCGTCGGCGTGGGCAGGCTCAGCGATCGCATCGGCCGCAAACCGGTGCTGATGACCGGAAGCGTCGCCCTGGTGCTGCTCGGGCTGCCCGCCGTGTGGCTGCTGCGCGCCGGAACGGGCGGTCAGGCGCTCGGTCTGCTCATCATCGGGTTGTGCCTGATGTGCTTCGCGGCGGTCTCACCGTCGACGCTGCCCGCGCTGTTCCCCACGATGATCCGCTACAGCAGCCTCGCGGTCATCTTCAACCTGTCGGTGTCGTTGTTCGCCGGCACCGCGCCGACGATCATCGAGGCCGCGGTCACCGCGACCGGCAACCTGGACTGGCCGGGCTACTACCTGATCGGTGCCGGCGTCATCGGGATCGTCGCCACGCACTTCCTGCGCGAGCACGCGGGCAAGCCGCTGGACGGGGCCGCGCCGCTGACCTCCAGCGCCGAGCTGCCACCGCCACCGCTGTCCGAAGACGGTGTGCCGCTGGAACTCCCGCGCTAGAGCGCGGATTCCGAGCCGTTCTGCCTCTGCGGCGAAGGCCCTGGAACGCGCGAAGGTGGCCTCGCACCCGTCCGGTGCGAGGCCACCTCCTCAGCCGCGGTCAGCCGGTGCGTTCGCGGACCCAGTCGTGGAACTCGGTGATGTGGTGCTCGCTGGGCACCAGGACGCCGCCGGAGGCGTAGGAGCGGGAGTCCATGGCCAGCTGGCAGCGCTCGCAGGCGTCGAAGTCCTGCTGGTTGACCCGGTGGAACAGCTCCACCGAGCGGTCGATGTCGGCACCCGAGTCGACCACCTCGGGCAGGTACAGCCAGTCGCAGCGCACCAGCGTGCGGTCGGGCGCCAGCGGGAACATCCGGTGGAAGACGACGTGGTCGGGCACGAGGTTGATGAACACCAGCGGGCGGACGGTGATGGCGTAGTAGCGGCGGTCCTGCTCCTCGTTGACACCGGGCAGCTTCGCCAGCCCGGCCGAACCGTCCACGGTGAAGCCCTCCACGTCCTCGCCGAACTCGGCGCCGTGGCCCACGAAGTACTGCGCGGCCAGGCCGTCGGCGAACTCCGGCAGGACCTCGGTGAGCTCCGGGTGGATCGTGGCGCAGTGGTAGCACTCCATGAAGTTCTCGACGATCTGCTTCCAGTTCGCCTTCACGTCGTACTCGATGCGCCTGCCCAGCTTGAGGTCGGCGACCTGGTAGCCCACGATCGCGTCCGGTGTGCCGAGGCGGTTGGTGACGTCGCCGATGACGGTGTCGTCGAACGACGGCGGTTCCTCGGCCAGGCACAGCCACACGTAGCCGAGCCATTCCCGCACGTGCACCTCGTGCAGGCCGTACTGGGTGCGGTCGACGTCGTCCATGGCGTTGAGGTTCGGCGCGGCGATCAGCTCGCCGTCGAAGGAGTACGTCCAGGCGTGGTACGGACACTGGAAGGAGCGGCGCACCTCCCCCTTCTCCTCGGTACACAACCGCGCGCCGCGGTGCCGGCACACGTTCAGGTAGGCCTTGATCTCACCCTTGCGGTTGCGGGTGACCAGCACGCTCTCCCGTCCGATCTGGACGGTCTCGAACTTGCCCGGACCGGTCAGGTCCGCGCTGAGCACGGCGCAGAACCAGCCGGCCTCGAAGATCGTCGCCTGTTCCAGGCGGAAGATCCCCGGATCGGTGTAGTAGTGCCCTCCCAGCGTCTCGCGCAGGCTCTCGGGCAGTTGGGACTCGGACATCTGGGAATCGGTGGTGGGAAGCTCACCGGTGGTCATGAGCAAGAACTCCTCAACGCAGAAGTGGGGTCAGGGGAACACGACGGTGCTGTTGCCGTTGAGCAGGACGCGGTGCTCGCAGTACCACCGCACCGCGCGGGACAGCGCGAGCGCTTCGGCGTCGCGGCCCACGGTCTGCAGGGCTCTCGGGTCGTAGGTGTGATCGATGCGGATGACCTCCTGCTCGATGATCGGCCCCTCGTCGAGGTCGGGGGTGACGTAGTGGGCAGTGGCTCCGACGAGCTTCACACCGCGGTCGTAGGCCTGGTGGTAGGGCTTGGCACCCTTGAAACCGGGCAGGAACGAGTGGTGGATGTTGATCGCGCGGCCGTGCAGCGCCTTGCAGGTCTGATCGGAGAGCACCTGCATGTAGCGGGCCAGCACGACCAGGTCGGCGGCGTAGTCGTCCACCATCCGCAGCAGCCGCGCCTCGGCCTCCGGCTTGGTGTCGGCGGTGACCGGGACGTGGTGGAACGGCAGCCCGGCGGCCTCCGCCATCGGGCGCAGGTCCTCGTGGTTGGAGACCACGGCGACGATCTCGGCGCCCAGCGCGCCTGCGCGCCAGCGGTAGATCAGGTCGTTGAGGCAGTGCCCGAGCTTGGAGACCATCACCAGCACGCGGGCCGGCCGGTCCGAGTGGAAGGCGTAGTCCATGCCGAACTCCGTTGCCACCGGCTCGAATGCGCGGGTGAGGTCGTCCGGGTCGACCTCACCGGTGGCCTGCACGCGCAGGAACAGGCGGCCGCGCACGGCGTCGTCGAACTGACGGTACTCGCCGATGTCGCAGCCGTGCTCGAAGAGGAAGGAGCTGACGGCCTGCACGATGCCGGTGCGGTTCGGGCAGCTCAGGGTGAGGGTGAACGTCACAGGATTCTCCTCAGCATTCCACGATGTTGAGCGCGAGGCCGCCGCGAGCGGTCTCCTTGTACTTGTCCTTCATGTCGGCTCCGGTTTCGCGCATCGTCTTGATGGCCTTGTCCAGCGAGACGTGGTGCTCCCCGTCGCCGCGCAGCGCCATCCGGGCGGCGGTGATCGCCTTGATCGCCGCGACCGCGTTGCGCTCGATGCACGGGATCTGCACCAGCCCGCCGACCGGATCGCAGGTGAGACCCAAGTTGTGCTCGATGCCGATCTCGGCGGCGTTCTCCACCTGCTCGGGCGTGCCGCCCATCAGTTCGGCGAGTCCGGCGGCAGCCATCGAGCAGGCCGAGCCGACCTCCCCCTGGCAGCCGACCTCGGCGCCGGAGATCGAGGCGTTCTCCTTGAACAACGCGCCGACCGCACCCGCGGTGAGCAGGAACCGGACCACGGCGTCGTCGTCGAAGCCCGGCAGGAAGCGGTGGGCGTAGTGCAGCACCGCAGGCACGATCCCGGCGGCACCGTTGGTCGGGGCGGTCACCACCCGCCCGCCTGCGGCGTTCTCCTCGTTGACGGCCAGGGCGTAGAGGGTCACCCACTCCATCGCGTCGGCATCGTCGTCGAGGCTCGCCCGCAGTTCGCGGGCCCGGCGGCGTACCTTGAGCCCACCGGGCAGCACCCCGCCGGTGCGCACGCCCTGCTCGACGCACTCGCGCATCACCTGCCAGATGTGCAGCAGGTGCGCGCGGGTCTCCTCCTCGGTGCGCCAGGCGGCTTCGTTGGCCAGCACCACGTCGCTGATGCGCAGCCCGGTGCGGGTGGTGTGGGCGAGCAGTTCGGCGGCGGTGCGGAACGGGTGGGCCACCGGGGTGGCGTCCTCGACCAGCACCGGGTTGCCGGTTTCGTCCTCGTCGAGGACGAAACCGCCGCCGACCGAGTAGTACTCGCGGTGCACGAGCCGTGCACCGTCCTCGTCCACGGCCTCGAAGGTCATGCCGTTGCTGTGGAACTCCAGCCGCTTCCTGCGGTGCAGCACGACGTCGGAGTCCACGTCGAAGGCGATCTTGTGCTCGCCGCCGAGGCTGATCCGGTGCTCCTCCCGCACCGCACGCACCTGCGGTTCCACGGCCACCGGGTCGACCAGGTGCGGCTGCTCCCCGGTCAGCCCGAGCACCACGGCCTTGACGCTGCCGTGGCCGTGCCCGGTGGCGCCGAGCGAGCCGAACAGCTCGCACCGCACCTGCGCGACCCGGGGCATCGCCCCGGACTCGCGCAGGTGGTCGACGAACAGGTTCGCTGCCCGCATCGGCCCGACGGTGTGCGAACTCGACGGCCCGATGCCGACCTTGAACAAGTCGAAGACGGACAGGCTCATGAATGCTCCATCTGGTCGTGGGCGGCGCTCGTCTCGGTTCCGGCGGTCATCGGCGGATGCGGTGCATCTCGGGGTCGACCAGCGGTTCTGCCGCGACCGTGGCCGAGACGAGGCGGTCGAAGTACTTGATCTGCACCTGCGTTCCGACCTCCGCAGAGGCCGGGAGCCAGGCGTAGGCGATCGGCGTGCCGAGCGTGTGGGCGAAGGCCGCCGAAGTGACGTAGCCCGAGGGCTCCCCGTCGAGGAACACCGGCTCCGAGCCGAGGACGACGCTGCGGCCGTCGTCGATCGTCAGGCACGCCAGCCGCCGCTCGACGGAGTCGGCCTCGATGCCCGCCAGGGCATCGCGGCCCACGAACTCGCCCTTCTGCATCCGGACGGCGAACCCGACGCCGGCCTCGTAGGGGTTGTGCTCGGTGGTCATGTCCGCTCCCCAGGCGCGGTAGCCCTTCTCCAGCCGGAGGCTGTTGAACGCGGCCCGCCCGGCGGCCACCACTCCCAGCTCCCGGCCGGCCTCGAAGAGCACGTCCCACAGCCGCTGGCCGTACTCGGCGCTGGTGTAGAGCTCCCAGCCGAGCTCGCCGACGTAGGACACCCGCATGGCGGTGACCGGGATCCCGGCGATGTGGATCTGCTTGCAGCGGAAGAACTTCAGCCCTTCGTGCGACAGGTCGTCCCGGCTCAGGGGCTGCACGAGGTCCCGCGCCAGCGGGCCCCACACGCCGATGCAGCAGGTGCCGCCGGTGATGTCGCGCAGGGTCACGCTGCCGTCGTCGGGCAGGTTGCGCCGCAAGTACTCGTGATCGAGGTTGCCGTTGGCGCCGATCTGGAACAGCTGCTCGCCCAGCCGCGCGACGGTGAGATCGCTGCGCACGCCACCGGCCTCGTCGAGCATCAGCGTGTAGGTCACCGACCCGACCGACTTGTCCACCTTGTTGGTGGTGAGCCGGTCCAGGAACGCCAGCGCGCCGGGCCCGCTGACCTCCAGCCGCTTGAGCGAGGTCATGTCGTAGAGCGCGACGGCGGTGCGGGTCTTCCACGCCTCCACCGCGGCGACGGGGCTGTGGAACATCGCCGACCAGGCGTCGCGCGAGGGCGGCTGCCACTCCATCGGCAGGTCCTTGACCAGCGGGGCGTTGGCCTCGAACCAGTGCGGGCGCTCCCAGCCGTGGGCTTCGAGGAACACCGCGCCGAGTTCCTTCTGGCGCGCGTGGAACGGGCTGACCCGCAGCTCGCGCGGCGAGAACTTCGGCTGCAGCGGGTGCTTGACGTCGTAGATCTCCACGAAGTTGCGCGAGGAGGTCTCCTCGACGTAGTCGGGCGCGGTCTCCAGCTCGTCGAAGCGGTGCACGTCGCAGCCGTGCAGTTCGACCTCGCTGCGCCCGTCGACCAGCAGCTGCGCCACCGACCGCGCGACACCGGCGGAGTGCGTGACCCACACGGCCTCGGCGATCCAGAACCCCCGCACGTCGGGGGATTCGCCGACGAGCGGTCCGCCGTCGGGGGTGAAGGAGAAGACGCCGTTGAAGCCGGTGTCGACCTTCGCGGTCTCCAGCGCGGGCAGCAGCCGCTTGCTGTGCTCCCAGGAGGCGGCGAAGTCCTCCTCGGTGAACGGCAGCATCGACGGCATCGCCCGCTCCGAGGTCTCCTCGTCCTGCGGGAGATCGCTCAGCCGCACCGGCATCGGGCGGTGGGCGTAGGTCCCGATGCCGAGGCGGTCGACGTGCTCGCGGTAGTAGAGGTCGCGGTCCTGGTGGCGCAGGATCGGCAGGTTGGCCTCGGTGCGCTCGTCGTTGCGCCCGGCCAGTTCGGGCAGCGGGTCGGTCTTGGCGTACTGGTGGGCCATGGGCAGCAGCGGCACGGTCATGCCGACCATCTCGCCGATGGCCTGGCCCCAGAACCCGGCGCAGGACACCACGATGTCGGCGGGGATCTCGCCGTGGTCGGTCTCGACGCCGGTGACCCGGCCGTGGCTGTGGTTGATCCCGGTGACGGTCACCGCGCCCCGGAACCGGGCTCCCCGCGCCACCGAGCGCCGGGCGAGCGCGACGACCGCACGGGCGGCCTTGGCGAGCCCGTCGGTGGGCGTGTGGAACCCGCCGAGGACCTTCTCGACGTCGAGCAGCGGGTGCAGCTTGGCGCACTCCTCGGGTCCGATGACCTCGCCGGGAACGCCCCAGGAGGTGGCCCATCCGTGCTTGCGGTGCAGGTCGGCGAGCCGCTCGGGAGTGGTGGCGATCTCCAGGCCGCCGACCTGGTTGAAGCACCGGTCGCCGTCGTCGTCGAGGCCCTGCAGCTTCTCGACGGTGTAGGTGGCGAACTCGGTCATCGTCTTCGACGGGCCGGTCTGGTAGACGAGGCCGGGCGCGTGGGAGGTCGAGCCGCCGGTGAGCGGCAACGGCCCCTGGTCGACGACGGTGACCTGGTTCCACCCGCGGCTCGTGAGCTCGTCGGCCAGGTTCGCGCCGACGATCCCGGCTCCGATGATGACGACGCGAGGGGTCGTGCTCATGGTGGTCTCCTAACGAGCGGGTGTGAAGCTGGGGAGACTCCGCCTCCGACGAGGCGGGATGCGTTGCGAGGGGAGCAGTTCCGGCACCGGTTGGAGCCGCGCGGAGGTGATCGGCGCCCTCTGACTGAGGACTGATATATCAACTGCACATCAAAATAAGCGTCACCGGGTTTCGCGGTCAACACGTGCCGCCGAAATTCCACCGACGGGCACGTTCCGCTCCACGAGCACCGACCCTTCCGGGCGCCCCCACCAGCGGCGACGCCCAGATGAGCGCCGCGATTTCCACACGGCCGGGCTTCAGCCCTTGACCACGCGGCATGCGCTGCTACCTTTGGTATCCATCTGATATGTCAGTTGTCCATAAGTGCCTCTCCCCCTGTCGAGCACTCGCTCACCGCCCATCGAACGGAGGGCTCTCATGCCGCGCACTCCCGGCGCCGACTTGCCTGAGCACCCGGACTGGCTCTGGGGCCCCGCCGACCCGAAACCGTCCTACGACGTGGTGATCGTGGGCGGCGGCGGTCACGGCCTGGCCACCGCCTACTACCTCGCCGTCAACCACGGCATCACCAACATGGCGGTGCTCGAAAGCGGTTGGCTCGCAGGCGGGAACATGGCCCGCAACACCACGATCATCCGCTCCAACTACCTCTGGGACGAAAGCGCCGGGCTCTACGAGCACGCGCTGAAGCTCTGGGAGGGGCTGGAGGAGGAGCTGGACTACCCGCTGCTGTTCTCCCAGCGCGGCGTGCTCAACCTCGCCCACTCGCTGCAGGAGGTCCGCGACAGCGTCCGGCGGGTGGGGGCGAACCGGCTCAACGGCATCGACGCCGAGTGGCTCGATCCGCAGCAGGTGGCCGAGATCTGCCCGATCCTCAACACCTCACCGGACCTGCGCTACCCGGTCATGGGCGCCACCTGGCAGCCCCGGGCGGGCATCGCCAAGCACGACCACGTCGCGTGGGGATTCGCCCGCGCCCTGGACCGGATGGGCGTGGACCTGGTGCAGAACTGCCAGGTCACCGGCTTCGACAAGGTCGGCGACCGGATCGTCGGCGTGAAGACCACGCGCGGTGACATCGCCACCGGCAAGGTCGCGCTGGCCGCCGCCGGGCACACCTCGGTGCTGGCCGACGAGCTCGGGCTGCGGCTGCCGATCCAGAGCCACCCGCTGCAGGCGCTGGTCTCCGAGCTGCTGGAACCCGTGCACCCGACGGTGGTCATGTCCAACGCGGTGCACGTCTACGTCAGCCAGGCGCACAAGGGAGAACTCGTCCTCGGCGCCGGCATCGACGCCTACAACTCCTACGGGCAGCGCGGGTCGTTCCACACCATCGAGCGCGAGCTGACCGCCGCGGTCGAGCTGTTCCCGATGTTCGCCCGCGCGCACGTGCTGCGCACCTGGGCCGGCGTCGTGGACGTGACCCCCGACGCCTCGGCGATCATGGGCCTGACCCCGTTCGAGAACCTCTACATCAACTGCGGTTGGGGCACAGGCGGTTTCAAGGCGACACCGGGCGTCGGCTGGTGCTACGCCCACACCATCGCCCACGACGAACCCCACCCGCTCAACGCCCCCTTCAGCCTCGACCGGTTCACCACCGGCGCCCTGGTCGACGAACACGGCGCCGCCGGCGTGGCGCACTGAGACAACTGTTCCAGCCCCATTTTGCTTGGCGGTGCGGGTAGCGGAGCCGGCTGAGTCCCACACCTGAAGCAGCGGCTACCCCGCACATCCCCTAAGGAGGCTCCCATGATGCTGATCCCCTGCCCGTGGTGCGGGCCGCGCAACGAGACCGAGTTCCACTACGGCGGCCAGGCCGACGTCGCCTACCCCGCCGATCCGCAGGCGGTGTCCGATGTGGACTGGGCTCGATTCCTGTTCTACCGCGCCAATCCGAAGGGCGCCTTCGCCGAGCGGTGGAACCACCAGGCGGGTTGCCGGCGCTGGTTCACCCTGCGCCGCGACACCAGGACCAACGAGATCCTCCACGACGACGGGGCGGTGACGAGGTGAGCAACGAGTTCAGGCTGGCCGAGGGTGGCCGGATCGACCGGGACCGCGCCCTGCGCTTCCGGTTCGACGGACGGGAGTACGAGGGCTTCGAAGGCGACACCCTCGCCTCGGCGCTGCTGGCCAACGGCGTCCACCAGGTCACCACCAGCATCAAGCACGGGCGCCCGCGCGGGATCATGGCCGCGGGCCCCGAGGAACCGAACGCGCTGGTGCAGATCGACGAGCCGTTCCCGGAGCCGATGCTCACCGCGACCACCGTCGAGCTGCGCGACGGCCTGGCCGCCACCGGGCTGCCCGGACAGGGACGGCTGGCGACCGAACCCGACCCGGCCCGCTACGAGACGACGCACGCGCACTGCGACGTCCTCGTGGTCGGTGCCGGACCCGCCGGTCTCGCGGCGGCGCTGAGCGCCGCGCGCAGCGGTGCCCGGGTGATCATCGCCGATGCGGGCACCGAGTTCGGCGGCCAGCTGCTGGGCAGCGGTGAGCAGCTGTCGGGAAGGCCGGCCGGCAGCTGGGTCCAGCGGGTCGTGGCCGAGCTCGACGCCACCCCCGAGGTGACCGCGCTGCCGCGCACGACCGTGTTCGGCCACTACGACCACAACTACCTCGTCGCCGTCGAGCACCACGGCGAGGACTCCTTCGTCCGGCAGCGGACCTGGCACATCCGGGCCCGCGAGGTCGTGCTGGCCACCGGTTCGCACGAGCGCCCGCTGGTGTTCCCCGGCAACGACCGCCCCGGCACGATGCTGGCCGGAGCCGCCCGCACCTACCTGCACCGCTACGGGGTGCTCGCGGGCGAGCGCGCGGTCGTGTTCACCACCAACGACAGCGCCTACGCCGCCGCGATCGACCTGCACGACGCCGGGGTCGCCATCGCCGCGGTGGTGGACGTCCGGCCGGTGGTGTCGACGGTGTGGGCCTCGCGCTGCGTGGAGCGCGGCATCCCCGTCCGCAACGGCTCCGCCCTGATCGGCACCGCGGGCACCAGCCGCGTGAGCGGGGCGACGGTGCAGCGGCGGGGCGAGGAGGCGACCGTCGAGCTGGACTGCGATCTGCTGCTGGTCTCCGGTGGCTGGAACCCGGCGGTCCACCTGCACAGCCAGTCGCGCGGAACCCTGCGCTACTCGGCGGAGATCGGCGCGTTCGTGCCGGACCGCAGCGCGCGCGGTGTCCGCTCGATCGGCTCCGCCGCAGGGGTTTTCGGCACCTACGACTGCCTGCGCACCGGTTCCGAGGCGGGCAGCGACGCGGCGCGCGAGGCCGGGTTCGACGCCGACTTCGCCGAGGTGCCCGCGGTGGCGTGCCCGCCGGTCGTCGCACCGCAGCCGACGTGGCTGCTCACCTGCGCGTGCGAGGACGAGCAGTACGTGGACCTCGCGCGCGATGCGACCGTGTCCGACGTCCGCAAGGCCGTCGGGGCGGGCATGGACTCCGTGGAGCACATCAAGCGGTTCACCACCATCGGGACCGCCCACGACCAGGGCAAGACCTCCGGCATCCTGTCCTCCGGGGTGATCTCCCAGCTGCTCGGCGTCGAGCTCTCCGAGGTCGGCGCGACCACGTTCCGCCCGCCCTACACGCCGGTGGCCTTCGCCGCGCTGGCCGGCCGGGACCGGGGCGACCTCTACGACCCGATCCGGGTCACCGCGATGCACGACTGGCACGTCGAGCAGGGCGCGCCGTTCGAGGACGTCGGCCAGTGGAAGCGACCCTGGTACTACCCGCTGCCGGGCGAGGACATGCAGGCGGCGGTGCTGCGCGAGTGCGACGCGGTGCGCACCGGCGTGGGCATGCAGGACGTCTCGACGCTCGGCAAGATCGACGTGCAGGGCCCGGACGCCGCCGAGTTCCTCGATCTCGTCTACACCAACAAGATGAGCACCCTGAAGATCGGCCGGATCCGGTACGGGCTGATGTGCACCGCCGACGGCATGGTCTTCGACGACGGCACGGTGATGCGCACCGGCGAGAACCGGTACCTGATCTCGACCACCTCCGGTGGTGCCGCCGGAGTGCTGGAGTGGCTGGAGGACTGGCTGCAGACCGAGTGGCCGCACCTGCGCGTGCACCTGACCTCGGTGACCGAGCAGTGGGCCACCATCGCGCTGGCCGGGCCCCGCTCCCGCGACGTGCTGGCCGCGGTGTCCTCGGGCATCGAGCTGGACAACGAGTCGTTCCCGTTCATGGCCTGGCAGGACGGCATCGTCGCGGGCCGCCAGGCGCGGGTGTGCCGGATCAGCTTCTCCGGCGAGCTGGCCTTCGAGATCAACGTGCCGCGCTGGTACGGCCGCGAGGTGTGGGAGGTGCTGCACGACGCGGGCGTGCCGTTCGGCATCACCCCGTACGGCACCGAGACGATGCACGTGCTGCGCGCGGAGAAGGGCTTCCCCATCGTCGGCCAGGACACCGACGGCACGGTGACCCCGCACGACCTCGGGATGAGCTGGGCGGTGTCGAAGAAGAAGGACGACTTCCTCGGCATGCGCTCCTTCACCCGCGCCGACACCACCCGATCCGACCGCAAGCACCTCGTCGGACTGCTCCCGCCAGCCGACTCCCCCGTCGTGCCGGAGGGATCGCAGCTGGTGGCCACCGGCGAGCTGCCCGAACCGCCGGTGCCGATGCTGGGGCACGTCACCTCCAGCTACCGCAGCGCGGCCCTGGGCCGCCCGTTCGCGCTCGCGCTCGTCGCAGGCGGTCGCGATCGCATCGGGCAGACGATCTACAGCCACGTGGGCGACCAGCTGGTGCCCGTGGAGATCACCGAACCGGTCTTCTACGACAAGGAAGGAGCCCGCCGCGATGGCTGAGCCCTACGGCGAATCCCCGCTGGCCGCGCACGCCGACGTGCTGACCGACGCCTCGGTGCCCGGGGCGCTGCACCTGTCCGAGGTGTCGTTCACCGCCCAGGTCACGCTGCGCGTCGACCCGAAGAGCCCTGCCGCCGAACGCATCGGCACCGCGCTCGGCACGATGCTGCCCAACCAGGCCGGGCAGGTGTCCCGCACCGAACGGCTCCTCGTCGCCTGGCTCGGACCGGACGAGTGGCTGCTGGTCGGTCCGGAAGGCGAGGCCGACCGGATCCAGGCGACGGTGGCCGAAGCCCTCGGCGACGAGCACGGCGCCGTCGTGGACGTCTCGGCGCACCGCACCATCATCGAGGTCGCCGGGCCGAAAGCCGCCGAGCTGCTGGCGAAGGGCTGTGCGCTGGACCTGCACCGGCGCAGCTTCGGGCCGGACCGCTGCGCGCAGACCCTGCTGGCCCGCACCGGCGTGCTGCTGCTGTGCCGTGACGCCGAACCGCCGAACTACTGGATCTTCGTCCGCGCCTCGTTCGCGCGTTACCTCGCCGACTGGCTCCGCGACGCGGCCGCCGAACACCACCAGAACCGCTGAACAGGAGCGTTGACATGACCGAAGCGCGCGCCGTCGTGTCCACCGGGAAGGGCAAGCCGGTGGAGGTCACCACCATCCACGTGCCCGACCCGGGCCCGGGTGAGGCCGTGATCCGGGTGCAGGCGTGCGGTGTCTGCCACACCGACCTGCACTACCGCGAGGGCGGCATCGGCGACGACTACCCGTTCCTGCTCGGCCACGAGGTGGCCGGGGTCGTCGACTCCGTCGGCGAGGGGGTGCACAACGTCGAGCCGGGCGATTTCGTCGTGCTGAACTGGCGAGCGGTGTGCGGGAACTGCCGGGCCTGCAAGCGCGGACGCCCGCAGTACTGCTTCGACACCCACAACGCCTCCCGGCCGATGACGCTCGCCGACGGCACTCCGCTCTCGCCGGCGTTGGGCATCGGCGGGTTCGCCGAGCGCACGCTCGTCCACTCAGGACAGTGCACGAAGGTGGACCCGGCGGCGCGACCGGCCGTGGCCGGCTTGCTGGGCTGCGGTGTGATGGCCGGGATCGGTGCCGCGGTCAACACCGGGCAGGCCGGTCCGGGTGATTCGGTGGCCGTCATCGGCTGCGGCGGCGTCGGCGACGGGGCCATCGCCGGGGCGGCCATGGCGGGTGCGCGGCGGATCATCGCCGTGGACACCGATCCCGAGAAGCTGGAGTGGGCGCGGGGGTTCGGCGCCACGCACACCGTCAACGCCTCCGAGTCCGACACCGTGGAGGCGATCCGCGAGCTCACCGATGGGCACGGAGCGGATGTGGTCGTGGACGCGGTGGGAGTGCCCGCGACCTACGAGCAGGCGTTCTACGCCCGCGACCTGGCGGGCACGGCCGTGCTGGTCGGCGTGCCGGACCCGTCGATGCGGCTGGAGCTGCCGCTGCTGGACGTCTTCGCCCGCGGCGGGGCGCTGAAGTCCAGCTGGTACGGTGACTGCCTCCCCGAACGGGACTTCCCGATGCTCACCGAGCTCCACCTGCAGGGCCGGCTGCCGCTCGAGAAGTTCGTCAGCGAGGAGATCTCCCTTGATGACGTCGAAGCGGCCTTCGCCAAGATGGGCCGCGGCGAAGTGCTGCGTTCGGTGGTGACGTTCAATTGAGCATCCGGGTCGACCACGCCACCGTCGAGGGGAAGTTCTCCCTCGACGGCGAGGTCCACGAAGTCGAGAACAACCTGTGGGTCGTGGGTGACGACCACCAGTGCCTCGTCATCGACGCGCCGCACGACGTCGACGCGGTCCTCGACCTCGTCGCGGACCGCGAGGTGGTCGCGGTGGTGGCCACCCACGCCCACGACGACCACGTGCGGATGGCTCCGAAGCTGGCCGACGCCGTCGGCGC
Organism: Saccharopolyspora sp. NPDC049357; assembly: GCF_040677225.1. Taxonomy (NCBI): domain Bacteria; kingdom Bacillati; phylum Actinomycetota; class Actinomycetes; order Pseudonocardiales; family Pseudonocardiaceae; genus Saccharopolyspora; species Saccharopolyspora sp. NPDC049357. Next base: position 54,190 of record NZ_JBFAQJ010000035.1, read on the forward strand.
ACCGCTGTACCTGCACCCGATGGACCGGCCGGTGTGGGAGCTGACCCACCCGGCCCGGGAACCGGACGGGCGGCTGGTGGACCGCCAGACCTTCCACATCGGACGGTTGAGCCTGCAGGTCATCCACACCCCCGGCCACACCCCCGGATCGGTGTGCTTCTACTGCCCGGACCTGGCGACCGTGTTCACCGGCGACACCCTGTTCGCCGGCGGACCCGGCGCGACCGGGCGCTCGTTCTCCGACCGCGACGCGATCATCAACTCGATCCGGTCCCGGCTGCTGCCCCTGCCCGCGCGAACCAGGGTCCGGCCCGGCCACGGTCCGGGCACCACGATCGGCGAGGTCGTGGCGCAGTTCGACGAGTGGGTGTCCCGGTGAGCGCGGTGCTGGCCTCCGCGCTGCGCAACGCCTCCTACGAGGTCCTGCCCTTCAGCAGCACCGAGGAGAAGGTCCTCGCCCACGTCCCCCGGGACGTGCTGCTGACCGTCACCACCACCGAGGCCAGGGGGCTGGAGCCGACGGTCGACCTGGCCGTCCGGCTCAGCAAGAACGGCTACGCCGCAGCCCCGCACCTGGCGGCCCGGCTGGTTCGCGACCGGGCCGAACTGGACGAGATCGCCGCGCGGCTGCTGGAGTCGGGCGTGGACCGCGTGTTCGTCGTCGGCGGTGACGCCGCCGTGCCCGCCGGCGACTTCCCCGACGCGGAGAGCCTGCTGCTCGCGCTCGCCGAGGGCGGGCACGACTTCTCCCACATCGGCATCGCCGGGTACCCGGAGGGCCACGGCACGATCCCGGACTCGGTGATCGCCGAAGCGTTGCGGCGCAAGACCGTTCACGCGCACGAGATCGTCACCCAGCTGTGCTTCAACCCCGCGACCACCGTCGGCTGGGCCGGGCGCCTGCACGACTCCGGCATCACCACGCCGGTCCGGGTGGGGGTTCCGGGCAGCGTGAACCGGCAGAAGCTGATCCGGGTCTCGGCCGGTCTCGGCCTCGGCCAGTCCGCGCGGTTCCTCGCCAAGCAGTCGGCGATGTTCTGGCGCTTCTTCCTGCCCAGCGGCTACCGGCCGGACAAGCTGGTCACCGGCCTGACCGACCAGATCACCTCACCGGGTAACGCGATCAGCGGATTCCACCTGTTCACCTTCAACGACCTGGCCGGAACCGAGCGCTGGCGGCAGGACCGGCTCGCCGGCCTGTCCTAGCGCTCCTGCTCGCGGCGGCGCTGCTCCTCGCGGTAGCCGTAGGCGGCCTGGCGCACCGCCCGATCGGATTCGAGGCTGGAGCCCAGCGCTCCGGCGACCACTCCCATGGTGGTGAATCCCCAGGCCAGCGCCAGGTACCGGGTGAAGTCGGCGGGGTGGCCGAGGCTGCTGGCGAGCAGGCTCGGTGGCACGAGGTACAGCGCCACCACCAGGTTGATCACGAACAGCCCGAGGTACATGACCCCGATCCCGATGGTCAGCGTCGCCACCGTGGAGGTGTTGTAGAGCAACACCTGATCGCGGTCGTTCTCGCTGCTGTCGCGCCTCTTCTCCCACAACCCGTGCGCGACGATCAACCAGCCGACCAGCAGTGCCACCGACAGCACCGCGGCGATGACCTGCCGGAACGCCCCGAGCTGATCGCCGATCTGCCAGATCGTGGTGGACGACAGGCCGAAGGCACTGGTGGCCACCGCCGCGGCCAGCGCGCTGCGCAGGCCGAAGATCAGCTGCGGGGGCTCGTTGGAGCGCACCATGCCGCTGAGCAGCCGCAACCGGCCGCGCCTGCGAGTGGTGGTGTAGCGGACGTCCGCCTCGTGCTCGCCGTCGTGCTCCTGGCGCTCCACCGGCGCGAGGATCCTGGAGAGCTTGCTGTCCAGGCCGTAGCGGTTCTCGCCGCCGCCGTCGCGGCCGGTGAGCTCGTCGACCATCTGCAGCATGACCTGCTTGGACCGCCGGTACACCTGGGTTCCGCCCAGCGCCGGCAGCGACACCACGGCCACGTCGCGGTCGAGGTCGGCCTCGGCCACCACCGGACGGCCGTTGGCGCGCACCGGGAGGTCGGTCAGGCAGATGGCGTAGTCCCACTGGTGGTGGTCCATCCGCTCGCGGGTGGAGGCCAGGATGTCGCGGGTGTTGTGCCTGCCCGCGGTCACCGGGTCGACGTCGACCTCGACGGCCCACGACAGCTCCTCGTCGCCGAGCAGTTCGGGCAGGTCGCCGGCGAGCCGCCGGGTGACGCGCTCGGGCATGTCCGGATCGGCCACCAGTCCGAGGCGCCGATCGGGAGTCTCCGACTCCGGCTCACCGCGTTCAGCGAGGTGTTCGGCCTCCTGCTGGTCCTCGGTGCTCTCGTCGTGCTCTTCCCCGCCCGGGTCGCCGGCTTCACCGGAGGCCTCTCCCCGGTCCTGCTCGGCCATGCTCGCTCCCCTCTAGGTGTTCGTCGCGTCTGGTGAGTCGCGTCCGACCTCGCGGATTACCCGCAGGGACGCTCCAGTACACGCGTCAGCGCAGGTCGTCCGAACGTTGGCGTTCGCGACGTTACAGATCGCCCCCACCGCTCGCAGAGATGCCCCGCTGGGGGCGGAAGTCGTCGGTGGCCCGCACGACGGCCTCGGCCAAACCGCCCGCGGCGCGGTGACCGGCGTCCACGAGCTCCAGTTCGGCCCCCGGCCAGGCGGCTTCGAGCTGCCACGGGGTGCCGATCAGGTTGCCCAGGTCCAGCACTCCTTGGAGGAGCTTCGCGGGAATGCCCGCCAGCGCGCCGGTTCCGCTCAGGAGCTGCTCGTCGTCCAGCCAGGAGCCGTGCCGCCAGAAGTGGGTGACGACGCGCGCGAATCCGAGGGCGAAGTCCGGGTCGTCGAACATCGAGTTCGGCGCGGAGTCCGGGACCAGCGCCTCCTCCCAAGCGCACCAGTCCCGCGCGGCTCTGCGGTGCACGGCGGGATCGGGGTCCATCAGCAGCCGGTGGTAGACGTCGGCGAGGTCGCCGTCGCGGTCGGATTCGGGCACGCCGTCGCGGAAGCGCTCCCACGCCTGCGGGAAGATCGCGCCGAGTCCGCGCGTCAGCAGGTCGGTTTCGGCGCGCCGTCCGGTGGCCAGACCGCAGAGCACCATCTCCGACACCCGGTCCGGGTGCCGCTGGGCGTAGGCCAGCGCAAGCACGCAACCCCACGACCCGCCCTGCACCAGCCAGCGGTCGACGCCCAGGTGCTCGCGGAGCCGTTCCACATCGGCGATCAGGTGCTCCGTGGTGTTCGCCGACAGGTCGGCGCCGGGCTCGGCCGCGTGCGGTGTGCTGCGCCCCGACATGCGCTGGTCGAACAGCACGATCCGGTAGGTCGCGGGATCGAAGAACCGGCGCATGCCGGGGGTGCAGCCCGAGCCGGGACCGCCGTGCAGCACCAGCGCCGGTTTGCCCGCCGGGTTTCCGCACACCTCCCAGTGCACGCGGTGCCCGTCACCGACCTCCAACATCCCAGAATCGAACGGCTCGATCACCGGATACACGACGTCTCCTCTCCCGGCCTCCCCCGAGCCTGCCACTGCGCCAGGAGCTGTTCACCTGCCGACGGTGGTTCGCGGTGGGTGGTTTCGGTCCGAACCGTCCATGATCAACGTATGCCCGGCCGGTTCGGACCGGAACTGGCCGTGGTGGACTCAGTTCTCCAGGTGGCGGGCCAGGTTGAGGATGCCGAGCTCGTCGATGGTGTCGGGGTCCGGGTCGACGCAGGACTGGAGTCGCCGGGTGAGGTCCTCGGTGTCGAGGTCGGTGCCGATGAGGACGAGGCTGGTGGCCCGCGGACCCTTCCACCTGGTCTTCTCGAACGCGGCGTAGACGCCGACGGTGTGCAGCATGAAGCGCCGGTCCTCGCCGGAGGGACCGAAGTCGATGGGGCCCTTGATGCGGTAGACGCCCCGGCTGCGCTCGTTGAGGAAGCGCAGGAACGCCGAGGGGTTCAGCGGCCGGTCGGAGAGGAACTCCATCGACTCGTAGGCCGCGTGCATGTGCTGGTCGTGGTCGTGGTCGTGCTCCTCGAGATCGGCGAAGGACAGCTGCCTCGCCCCGAAGTCGCGCGCCTCGACGTCGTCGAAGAGGATGCCCGGCGAGATCCTGCCCCGCTCAGCGGGCAGCACGGCACCGTCGGCGATCTCGCGGACCGCGCCGATCACCCGGTCCCGGTCGGCCTCACCGACGCGGTCGATCTTGTTGACGACCACCAGGTCGGCGAGCCGCACGTGATCGTCGAGCTCCGGGTGCCGGGCCCGGGCGTCGTCGAACTCGGCGGCGTCGACGACCTCCACCAGCCCGCCGAACTCGATGTGCGGGTTCTGCGAGGACAGCACCATCCGAACCAGCTGACGGGGTTCGGCGATGCCGCTGGCCTCGATCACGATGACGTCCAGCGGGGCGCCCGGGTAGGCCAGCCGCTCCAGCATCGGGTCCACGCCGTCGGCGTCGACCGCGCAGCACAGGCAGCCGTTCTCCATCGACATCGCGATGTCGACCTGCCCGGCGACGTTCATGGCGTCGATGTTGATGCTGCCGAAGTCGTTGACCAGCACGCCGATCCGGCGTCCCTCGTCGTTGCGCAGCAGGTGGTTCAGCAGGGTGGTCTTGCCCGAGCCCAAGTAGCCCGCCAGCACGACCACCGGAATCCGCGCCGTCACAGCTCCCCCAGGTTCATCAACTCGCTCACCAGCGGTCATCCTCGCACGCCGCCGCACGTCGGCCGCGAAGGCCCTGACCAGCGCCTCCTGCTCCGCCGGTCCTAGCGGAGCGGGATGTCGAGGCCGCGTTCCGCCTCCGGGCGGGGACCGCGGACGCGGCGGTCGGCCTCGTCGATGGCGACGTCGTTGATGCTGGCCTCGCGGCGTCGCATGAGGCCGTGCTCGTCGAACTCCCAGAGCTCGTTCCCGTAGCTGCGCCACCACTGCCCGCCGGCGTCGTGGCACTCGTACTGGAAGCGGACCGCGATGCGGTTCTCCTCGAAGCTCCAGAGGCTCTTGCGCAGCGCGTAGTCGAGCTCGCGCTCCCACTTGCGGGTCAGGAAGGCGACGATCTCCTCCCTGCCGCTGATGAACACGTCCCGGTTCCGCCACTGCGAATCGGGCGTGTAGGCCGACGCCACGCGCTGCGGATCGCGCGTGTTCCAGGCGTCCTCGGCCGCCTGGACCTTCTGCAGCGCGGTCTCGCGGGTGAACGGCGGGTAGGGCGGGCGATCCTCCGGCACTGCGACCTCCTGAAGACGGGAACCCCCATTCTCGCCCCGGCACCCGGCGAGGTGGAGCGGACGCGCCCGGCGGTCACGCCCGTGTGAGGCGGAGGTGGTGGCGAGGCCGGAGGTCGACCTCCACCACCGCCCTGCCGGTCGCATCCGCGGTGACCTCCCGCGTGGTGGCACCGTCGACGGTGTAAGTGCGGTGCGGGGTCAGGTGGTCGAAGCCGAGCCGGTGCCGGCGCAGAGCGCCGCCGGTGCCGCGCAGGATCGCGTCGTGGGACCGGCCGTCGGTGACCGCGGTGACGACCGCGATGTCCGGCCAGGGCGCTTCGGTGAGGCGCGGACCGGTGTGGCGGGACGGGGTGAGCAGCATGTTCCGCCAGGTGCGTTCGTCGGTGACCGCGCCCAGGCCGAGGATCCCGTTGGCGTGCACCGACGCGTCGAACATCCGGAAGTCCGCGGGCGGGTTCTCCAGGTTCCGCGCGGCCTCGCGGAGCCTGCGGTACCAGGCCGCGTTGCGAGCGCGGGCGAGGAACATGCTCCAGCCCAGGGCGTTCGCGCGGTTCGCGCCACCGCCCCAGTCCGCATCGGTGGGGGCCGGGCTTCCCGCTCGGTCGGTTCGCGCGTAGTGGCCGGAGTTGAGCTCTTCGGCGACGAGCAGCTCCCAGGTGCGCCAGGCGAAGTTCGGGTCGAGCGGCGACAGCAGCGCGGCGATGGGCGCGGTGTTGGTGATGCCCCGAGCCGAGCGGGCCGTGATGCCGAACCGGCTGGCCTGCAACGCGCAGATGTCACCGTCCGGCGCGGTGAACTCGGTGCGCAGCCGGTGCAGGAACCTCGGCGCGATCTCCTCGGCGTGGTGGGTACCGGCGCAGGTGTCGTACATCCGCAGGCCCGCCAGGGCCACGGAGTTGCAGAACGGGAACACCAGTCCCGGCTCGCACGGCCACAGGACCAGCGGCGAGCGCTGGAAGTTGGCGCTGACCCGCTCGGCGACCTCGGTGTGGCTGTAGGCGAACTCGGTCCGGTCGTCCCAGCGGAACCGGAGCGCGCCGGGCCGGTCGAAGCTGTCGTCCCCGGTGGCCTGGCGGTACGCCGAGAGCATCAGCAGCAGGTACCCGGAGTACATGACGTTCGCCGGACCGCCGATCGGATCGGCGCTGTCGCGCAGCATCCCCCAGCGGTTCTCCCGCAGCCAGTAGCGCCAGACCGGCTTGTCGGTCATCCGCAGGACCAGCGCCCGCAGCGCGTCGTCGCGATATCCGCAGTACGCCGGCGTGTGGGTGTGGCGCAGGTTCGCGAGCATCAGGAACACCGCCCAGACGCGGTAGCGCATTGCGGGCAGGAGGTACTCGTCGCCGAACGGACCGAAGCCGTTCCACTCGTGCGCGGGTTGCAGCGCCAGGGTTTCCGCCCACCGCGCCAGTCGCGCCCGGTCGTCCTCGTCCGCGCGCTCGTCCCCGCCCGGCCGCCACTCCTCGGGCGCGGCCACGTCCAGGCGGGCCTGGCGGGCGTCGCCGGCTCGACGGGCGGATCGGCCCCGCCGCCGCTCCCGCACCAGCAGCGCCGCCGGGACTCCGATGACCGCGAGCACCTCCGCGACCGGCACCCACTCCTGCGGCGCGTGCCCGTGCCCGTCGTGCACGGCGGCGAGGACAGCGGCCAGCACCATCGAGGCGACGACGACCGCCGGGAGGGTGAGGTGATCGCCCTTGGCCATGATGCGCTGAAGACCCGTCAGCAGGCCGGCCACGACCGCCAGCAGGACGACGAGGTTCAGCAGCACCCACGGCACGAGTGCGACGGACCAGCCCGGTGTGGGCGTCGCGTAGACGATCCCGAAGCCCGGGACGAGCCCTGCGGCTCGCAGCCACACCGGGCCTCCGAGCAGGGTCGGCAGCAACCCCAGCAGCACGAGCGAGCCGCCGAGCGCACCGGTCCGCACCAGGCGGCGCCGGGTGAGCGGGCCGCGCAGGCCCGGTGGCCGAGGCAGAGTCGTCCCCGTGGAAACGCGCCCCATCGCGTTGTCCTCCCCCAGGAGTTGTCCGGCGACTCGTTCGAAGAGCCGCGTTGACGCGACGCCCCGCGTGCGGCCTACTCGGTCGCATGTGCCCCGTGTGCGCGGCGATCGCGGTCCCCTCACTCACGGTGGTGTGGTGGCGCTGGATGCGGCACCGCCGTGCGCGTGAAAGCGATCCCGACGTTCCGCCGGTCGCCCTCCCGCGCCCGGCCAGGCTTCGCGGGTACGGCTCCTGACCTGGAACGCAGGAGCGGGCCCGCCGATCGGACGTCGGCGGGCCCGCTCAGGGGGTTCGGCTCCTACAGATCCCCAGTCACGTCGGTGAGGGCGTCGTCGAGGATCGACAGGCCGCGGTCGATCTCGGCCTCGGTCGCGGTGAGCGGCGGCGCGATGCGGAACGTGCCGCCCATGCCGGGCAGCTGGACGATGTTCATGTGCAGCCCGAGGTCGGTGCAGCGACGGGTGACCGCGGCGCCGAGCTTGTCGACGTCGCCGCCGTCCGGTCCGGCGGTCAGCTCCAGGCCGACGAGCAGCCCCCGGCCCCGGATGTCGCCGATCACCGGGTGCTTCCCGGCCAGCTCGCGGAGACCACCGGACAGCCGCTCCCCCAGCTCGCGGGCCCGCAGGTCGAGGCGGTCGCGGGTCAGCACGTCCAGGACCGTGTTGCCGACGGCGGCCGGGAGCGGATCGTTGACGTGGGTGGTGAAGAACAGGAATCCGCGGTCGTGGGCCTGCTGCTCGATCTCGGCGCTGGTGAGCACCGCGGCCAGCGGCAGTCCCGCCCCGAGGGTCTTGGACAGGGTGAGGATGTCCGGGACGACGCCGTCGCGCTCGAAGGCGTACCAGGCGCCGGTGCGGCACAGGCCGGTCTGCGCCTCGTCGAGGATCAGCAGCATCCCGCGCTCGCGGCACTTGTCCCGCAGCGCGGCCAGGTAGCCGGGCGGCAGGTCGATGACGCCGCCGGAGCTCAGGACCGGCTCGACGATGCAGGCCGCGAGGCTGCCGACCGACTGCGCGTCGATCAGGCCGAAGCCCAGGTCCAGCTGACGCCGCCAGTCGAGGTTTCCGTCCGCGTCGACGATGTCGGGGTGGAAGGAGTCGGGAACGGGCAGCGCGAAGTTGCCGGGAGCCGCCGGACCGTAGCCGACGCGGCCGGCGCTGTAGGTGGCGTTGGCCGCGGCCAGGGTCATGCCGTGCCAGGAGCGGGCGAAGGAGACGACCTCGTGCTTGCCGGTGACGAGCTTGGCCATCCGCAGCGCGGCCTCGTTGGACTCCGCGCCGGTGGTCAGGAACAGGGCCTTGTCCAGCGGTTCCGGCAGGGTCTCGGCGAGGCGCCGGGCCAGGTCGATGACCGGGCGGCTGAGCATCCCGCTGTAGAGGTGGTCGAGCTTGGCGGCCTGCTCCCGGACGGTGCTGACGATCTCCGGGTGGGAGTGCCCGAGGATCGCGCTCATCTGCCCGGAGGTGAAGTCGAGCAGCTCGCGCCCGTCCTCGGTGAACACCGAGGCGCCCTCGGCGCGCTCGATGATCCCGGGGCTGAACGCACCGTGCCCGGAGTAGCGGATCAGATCACGTGTGGCGAGGTCGTCCATGCCCCGAAGTTACGGGCTCAACTGCGCGAACGGGAGCACCCGGGAGGAGGTGGCGGTTCCCGGGGAAGCGCCACCACCTTCTCGGCGGGATCAGGGATCGACGGGACGGTCGTAGACGGAGAAGCGCAGGTACATGCCGATGTCGGCGGCCTCGTCCGGGTGCGTCGTGCGGAACGCCAGGAGGTCCTGGAGGCCGATCATGGTCGACGGGTGCTGGGGCGCGAGAGCGTTGATCATCGACAGGTAGGGCCCGGGGTCGAGCCCTTCCTGTCTCATGAGGACGGCGGTGCGTTCCGCGGCGTCCTCATCGGACACCGCGTTCTCCGGTAATCGGAGGTACACGTTGGCTTCCTCCGGCTGCGCCGAACCGCTGCGAAAAGCGAGGCACACCATCGGTTCCTCGCCGTCGGCCTTGTCCTGACCGTGATACAGCGACCGCCACACCCGGGCCGCCCGCTCGGAATCGTGTCCGGCCGCGAGGGCGGCCACCGAATCAAGATCTTCCCATGCGCGACTGGCGATCCGGAAATAGATCTTCACCCTAGCCCGATCGGAATTCGTCAAATCGAGGGCGGTGAATTCGATCTCATTTCCCCGTTCCATCAATTCCGGCATCCACATTCGGACCGAGTCCCACGGGCGCTCCAATCCGAGCCGTCCCATCGCCTCGGTGGTCTTGGCCAGGACGTCGACCGGATCCGTGCTCTCCGCCTGCGGGTTGAAGTAGGCCTTGTACCGCGCGGATTCACCCGGGCGCCATGCCAGCGAATGCCAGATGGTGGGACGGTTCACCCGCGGATCGTCGGTGACGAAGAGATCTTCCACACGGTGGTAGCGGCTGAGGTCGACGCCGTGCAGATCGGCCAACCGCTCGGTGAGCGCACGCCCGGCGCGCTGACAACCCGCAGGTGTCGGCTCGTCCCCGAGGGACTCGAAGAGGATCCGCAGCTCGGGTCGCCGGGCTCGCCAGCTGATGGACATCTCGGCCGGAAAACCGTCCGCCGAAACAAAAGAGGGAACCTCCGGACAAGAGCCGATCGGGTGATCGCCCCAGGGGCTCAGCGCAACGCTGAGTTCTGTGACGAGGGTCTCCACATCGGAGGGCGAGAACCCGAGATGTTCGGCAACGGTTCGGTACTGGCTGGTCAGGAACTGTGTGAATGACACGCCGTGCGCGGGAAAGACTCCCCACCGGCGAACGGACGACGATCCTGCTCGTGAACTGGGCACTACCCCGACCTTCCGCATCGCGGTTACTCTTGATCGCGGCATCGCGCCTGTCAGCAACATCAACACGATCTCATCCAGACGACGAATTGGGAATGGTCTCCACGCGGAGAGGGTTCGATGGGCACTGTGGACGGTCGCGGAAACATGACATCTCCCCAGGTTGAAACCCGTGATGTGTGCGTGATCGGAGCCGGCGTTTCCGGATTGGCGATGATGCGTTCGCTCCGTCGCCGCGGAATCGACTTCGTCGGTCTGGAACGCGAGGACGCCGTGGGCGGGGTGTGGAACTTCGGCCCCGCCAGTTCGCAGAGCTCGCACCCGGCCTACGAGTCCCTGCACCTCAACACCTCCAGCAAGGTCACCGGGTTCACGGGATTCCCCGTGCCCGAGGACTTCCCGCGCTACCCGCGCCACGACCAGGTCGCCTCCTACCTGGCGCGATTCGCCGACGAGCACGACCTGACCGGCCGCATCGAGTTCGGCACCGATGTCCACCAGGTGGAACCGTCCCCCGGCGGAGGATGGCTGGTCACCAGCCGCAGCGGCGGGAGCACGCGGACGCGGCACTTCCGCGAGGTGGTGATGGCCTCGGGTTATCACTCCGCGCCACGACTTCCCGATCCGGCGATCACCGGTTCGGAGGTGTTCCGGGGCAGTCAACTGCACTCCGCCGACTACACCGACCCGGAACCGTTCCGCGGCAAGAACGTCACGGTCGTGGGCTTCGGGAACTCGGCCTGCGACATCGCCGTCGAGCTCTCCCGCGTCGCGGCACGCACGGTCCTGTCGGTCCGCCGGGGCGCGCACGTGGTGCCGAAAACCCTGATGGGACTGCCGATCGACGAGATCGCCGTCAGCCGCTGGTGGTCGTTCCTGCCGTTCCGGGTGCAGCGCAAGCTCATCGAGGTGCTGCTGCACCTCTCGCGCGGGCGCATCGCCGACTACGGCCTGCCGGAGCCCGACCACCGGGTGATGGACGCGCCGATCACCATCTCGGACGAACTGCTCAGCCGGCTCTCGCACGGCGAGATCACCGTCAAGCCCGGCATCCGGGAGTTCACGTCCGACCAGGTCGGCTTCACCGACGGCAGCACCGAGGACTCCGACGCGGTCATCCTCTGCACCGGCTACGACATGTCACTGCCGCTCCCCGACGACGTCGCCTTCGACGGCGACGGGAGGCTCTCGCTGTTCCAGCGGATCGTTCCGCTCGGCCACGACGGGCTCTACTTCGCGGGATTCCTGCGCCCGGTGGGTTCCCTGACCCGGCTCGCCGAACTGCAGGCGGAGTGGATCGGCGACCTCCTCGCCGGCGAGGCCAGGCTCCCCGGCCGCGACGAGATGGCCGCGGAAGTGCGCGGCCACCTCGACCGGATCGCCAAGCGCTACGGCGCGCAGCGCCCGGAGGACGCTCTCAACGTCGACGTCGCGAGCTACGTCCGGGGGCTCAAGCGAGAGCGCCGCCGGGGCGCGGACCGCCCGGCGGCTGACGCTCATCCGAACAACGGGCTCACTGACCTGCGCCGACGGCCTGCTGACTCGCCATTTGCCTCATGACGTGCTCCAGCAGCCGGGCGAGGACGTCCTTGACGTCGGCGCGCTGCCGCGCGTCGAAGTTGATCACCGGGACCTTGGCGGTGTCGATCTGCAGCGCGTTGGCGATGTCCTCGGGCTGGTAGCGCTTCGTGCCGTCGAACTCGTTGACCGCGACCACGTAGGGGATGTTGCGGTCCTCGTAGAAGTCAAGGCTGGAGAAGCAGTCGTCCAGCCTGCGGGTGTCGGCCACGACCACGGCGCCGAACGCGCCGTGGGTGTGGTCGTCCCACACCGACCAGAACCGGGACTGGCCGGGCATTCCGAACAGGAACAGCGGCGTGCCGTTGCTGAGGTTGATGCGCCCGAAGTCGATGCTGACCGTCGTGGTCGTCTTCTCCGGAACACCCGTGAGCGCGTCCACCGAGGCGCTGGCGTCGGTGATCGGCTCATCGGTCAGCCGCACGTACCGGTCCGGGTCCGCCACGCTCTTGATCAGTGTCGTCTTGCCGCATCCGTACCCACCGGCGATGACGAGCTTGACCGGCGGCCGCTCAAAGCTGTTTAACACTGTCCAGAACCCCCTGCAGGTAATCCAGTGTTGCATCGGAAACGGTTTCTTCCGGGTTGCTCTCACCGTCGAGGGTGAGGACTCCCCGGCGGAGCAGCGCACCCACGAGGGCGCGGGCGGTCAGCACCGGGGTGCCCAGGCTCCCCGCCACCTCCGCTATCGCGACCGGGTTCTTCGCCAGCTCCAGCGCGGCGCTGTCGCTCATCGACAGGTCTCGGTGCCCCTCGCCACCTGGCTTGGCGACCACCTGGGTCGCCAGGTCCAGGTCCAGGTCGGACTTCTCCGGGGCGCCGGCCACCACGAAGGGCCGGACACCCGCGACGGGGTCCTCTGCGTGGACGTTCTGCTGATCGGACATGGGTTACGGCCTCGTCCCGGTCAGCGGGTCCGCGGAGCCACCGCGGCCCTCGGTCACCAGGTGCTCGCCGACCTGGGCGAGCAACCGGTCGAGCTCGACGTTGACGATCAGCGGGTCGGCGGCGGTGTCGACGACCACGGTGATCCCGGTGCGCTCGGCGGCCAGGGCGAGGATCACGAACCGGTTCGCGCCCTCGATGACCGTCTTGCTCAGATCACCGCCCCCACCGATCACGCTGACCCGCTTCGACGAGCTGAACGCCGACGCCGACATCGCGGCGAGGTCTTCCGCCTGCTCCTTGGCCACGCCTTCGGAGGCCCCGCGGGGGAATCCGTCGGACGACCACAGCACGACGCAGTCCACGTCCGCGACGCGCTGTGCGAAGTCGGTCAGCACCCAGCTCAAGTCATCCCTGCCATCGCTCATTGTGTTCACCCCTCACCTGTGTCGCTGCTGTGGTTCTGGCGTCCGGACACGAAGCCCATGGCCCCGCCGCCGCCTGCGCTGCGCCGGGTCCCGGTGCTCTCGTTGGCGGAACCGCCCTGAGCCTTCTTCTCCTCGTCGAGGGCCCGGCCGACCGCCGAGGCTCCCCTGCGCCGCACCGGGAGGCCCACCGACGAGGTCTCCAGCGGCTCCTGCTCGACCGGCTCGGCCCGCGGCGTCGGTTCCGGGCGCGTCTGAGCGCGGGTCTCGACGGGGTCGGCCAGCAGCGCGGTCGCCCCGCTGAGCGTGCCGCGCGCGCTGGAAACTCCCACCGGGGCGGCCCTTTCGATCTCGGCCTCGCGCAGCAGGCCGGACGGGATGGACACCTCGGCCCGGATGCCGCCGGACTCGCCCGCGGCCAGGGTGACCTCGATGTTCCACTGCTGCGTGATCCGGGAGACCACCGGCAGGCCGAGCTGCATGTGGCGCTGGACGCTGCCGAGCGCGAAGTCGGCCTCGGTGCCCAGGATCGCGTTGGCCTCGCCGAGCTTCTCGGCCGGCATGCCCAGACCGCGGTCCTCGATGATGACGACCAGCGATCCGCTGTGCTCCTCGGTCCAGACCCTGGCCTTGCCCTGCGGGGAGCTGTAGTTGGCGGCGTTGTCCATGAGCTCGGCGAGCGCGCGGATCAGGTACGGCGCGGCCTGGCCGTCAACGGCTACCGCCCCCGGCTTGCGGGTGTGGATGCGGCTGTAGTGCTCGATCTCGGCTCGCGCGGATTCGAGGATGACCTCCATCGACGTCGGACCGCGGTGGTAGCGGGCGAGCCGGTTGCCGGACAGCAGCCGCAGATTCTCCGCCAGCCGGCGGGCTCGCAGCAGGAGGCTGTCGAGGACCAGCAGCGCGCGGTACCGGGGCGCGGCCTCGCCGGCTTCGCGTTCCTCGGTGTCGACGATCTGCATGGCGCTCTGCACGATCTGCTGGACTCGCGCGGCCATGCCGACCACGACGCGGGTGAACGCGTCGCTCGTCCGCTTCTGCTTGATGCGCTCCTGCACGGCGACCTGGTAGGCACCGGCGAAAGCGTCCGCCACCTCGCCGATCTCGTCCTTGCCGAAGTCCAGCGAGCGCAGCGGGGCGGAGGCGTCGACGTCCTCGCCGCGCTCCACCCTGCGGAACAGCTCGGGGACGTCCTCGTCGGCGATCTTGCGCACGGCGTCGCGCAGTTCGACCAGTCGCTGCGGCACCAGGGCGACCAGGTGACGTCCGGCGAACCACCACATCAGCAGGGCGGCACCGGCGGTGGCGACGAGCACGAGGCCGGCGAACAGGGCGGTGCGCAGCAGCGCGGCGCTGCCGTTGGTCAGGCCGAGTTCGGCGCCGTAGCGGGCCTGCTCGATGGAGATCTCGGTGAGCTGCCCGCCGACCTGGTCGCTGATCTGGTGCCACTGCTGGATCGTCACGCCCTGCACCTGGCCGTGGGCGATCAGCTGCTGCTCGATGGCCTGCAGCTGCTTCCAGCTCTGGGAGCGGGTGAGCTCCTCGTAGCGCTGCTTGACCAGCGGTGACGCGTTGGAGATCTGCTCTTCGAGCTCGTCGTGGTAGGAGCCGACCAGGACGGCGAAGTTGACCTGCTCGTCGGGCTGCATCCGGGTGACCACGCCCCGGGACGCCAGCAGCGCGGTCTGCGCCATCTGGTCGCCCGCGCGGAAGAACTCGGTGGCGGTGATGCCCGCCTGCCCGGCCTTGGCGTCCTCGACGGCGCGAGCCTGCCCGTCGAAGAGGTCGGCGCCGGCCTCGAGGACCTCGTTGTAGCGCTGGACGGTTTCGCGCTTGCGGGTCGGGTCCAGCGGGAATTCGGGACGGGAATTCGGCAGCCGCCCGATCAGCGTGTTGACGGCGTCGATCTTGACCTTGAGGTCGGGCGGCGTCGCGGAGTTCCCGGACAGTTCGGTGAGCTTGCCGGAGAGTTCGCCGATGGCCTGGTCGGTGGCGGCGTAGCGCTGGCCGAGGGTGCCGGGGGTGGCGTCGCCGTCGAAGGCGCGGGCGACCAGCTGGCGTTCGGACTGCACGGCGGCGAAGGTCCGCACCGCCGGGATCGAGGTGTCCTGCACGGTGACGGCGACCGCGCGGACGATGAGAGCGTCGACGAACGCGGGCGCGAAACCGGCGAGCACCACCACGAAGAACAGCGCGACGATGGCGATCAGGATGTTCCTGATCCGCCGCCGGAGACTCGTCCTGTCCGGCTCGCGCGTTCTGTCCCTGGTTAACTTCACGTCGACCGCGCTCCTTCGGTTGTGCTCTCCACGAGACAGGCCCCGGCCCCCCGGCAGCCTCGGCGCGATTTGCGCGAAGCACGAGCTCCGCTGGGATTCCCCGACATTGGGCGATGTCACCGATGCGAGCGGGCGCGCCGCACTCCCGGTCCCGTGATCATCCGCGCTTGGCCGGGACAGTACCAGCACGGTTTTCGCGGTTGATCAGCGATCCGAAGTGGTCTTCGCGTTCCAACGAGGTGAACAGCAGCACCTGATTTCGGTTACGTTCTCCTTTCGATCACCGCACAGATCTTCCGCGGAGGGCGGGACTGCGGCGGTCATTCGCGCCCCTCCGATTCACCCCGGCTCGTCCGGTTGTCATCGTCGCCCGAGCATGTCGTTCCACGCCGCGCGGGTGCCGTCGCGGATCTCCTCGAAACGGCGCCCGCCCTGCTCGGATTCGGCGTTGGCCCTGGCGTTGTCCGCGCTGACGAACGAGATCCCGATCCGGGCCAGGACCTGCGGGGACCCGGCGGTGTCGAACTCGACGAACGCCCGGCCACCGTTGACCTCGCGGGAGGTGAAGTCGCGGTCGCACCGCGACCGAGGGCACGCGCCGTACGCCAACTGCTCCGGGTGGGAGATCAGGCGTCGGCGCCGCGCCAGCGGAGCACTTCCAGCGCGGCGCCGACTCCGACCACGTCCTCGGCCAGCGGGCGAGGCAGCAGCTCGTCGGCGCGCGCCAGTCGCCGCAGCACGGTGTTGCGGTGGGTGTAGAGGCGCTCGGCGGTGCGGGAGGCGTTGCACTGCTCGCGGATGTAGGTCCGCACCACCTGGCGCACCTCGGGGTCGGCGTCGCGCAGCGCGCCGAGCGCTTCGGCGACGAACTCGTCGGCGTGGGCGGGGTCGGCCGTCATCAGGGCCACCAGCTGGACGTCCTCGTAGCGGGCCACCTGACGACGGGAGCTGAGCCGGGCCAGCATCCGCTGCGCGGTCAGCGCGTCGAGGTGGCTGCGGCGGAAGCCGTCCACCTCCCGCCCCGGTCTGCCGATCGACACGCGCACGTGCGGGCGGGAGCCGAGGTGATCG
Organism: Saccharopolyspora sp. NPDC049357; assembly: GCF_040677225.1. Taxonomy (NCBI): domain Bacteria; kingdom Bacillati; phylum Actinomycetota; class Actinomycetes; order Pseudonocardiales; family Pseudonocardiaceae; genus Saccharopolyspora; species Saccharopolyspora sp. NPDC049357. Next base: position 70,471 of record NZ_JBFAQJ010000035.1, read on the forward strand.
GACAGTTCCTCGGTGCCCACCGTGGTCGCCACCGGCAGCCAGACCCACAGGGTTCCTGCGGCGGCCACCACCGTCAGCCGGCGGCGCGCGCCGGTGAGGCACACCAGCTCCTCGGCGGCGCTCTCCAGTTCCTCCAGGCCGACGTGGGCGGTGCTCCACACCACGGCCGCCGTGTGCGGCCCGGTCAGGCCGTACCCGAGCTTGAGCTCGGCCCTGCGCGCGCTGATCGGCGAACCTTCGAGGACGAGCGCGACCGCGGCGCGGCGGTCGGCGTTGGTGCCGCGGATGAGGGTGTCGAGTTCCGCCTGCATCCGCTCGCTGATGCAGGCGATGGTGTCGTTGACGTAGGTCGAGATCGACAAAGCCGTGACGTCGAGGAGTTCCCGCAGCTCGTCGGGGTCGGAGGTCAGCGAGAAGCAGATCTCCATCCAGTACCGCCAGGCGACGTTCTGCCCGGCGCGGTAGGTGTCGAGCGCGTGGGCGTCGAGCCCGCGGCGGACCAGGTCCCGGGCGGTGTCGAGCGCCTGCCTGCCGAGGTGCGGTGGGACGCGGCAACCGGGGTCCTGCACGTTGGCCGCCGCCCAGTGCACGACGTTGTCGACGTTGGTCTGCCGCAGCCCGTCGGCCAGCACCGGATCGGCCGCGATGGCCTGCGTGCGGTCGGTGGCGAGCACCGCGGCGTGCAGCTCCTCCGCCCAGCGCGCGGGCGGTTTCAGCGCCGTCTCCGCGCCGAGCCGGATCAACTCCCGAACCCGAGCGGACGGACAGGGCCACGATCGAGTCACGGCAGGCACTATGCCCCAAAAAGTCGCCTATGTGGAGTGTCGGTTAGGAGCTGGTTAAGAATGCGGCGGAGCCGTTGCTTCAGGTGGGGGACTCAGCTCGCACCGCCGCGGGTTCTGAGCGGCTTCGTGGCGAGTACGCCGCGACGCCGATGTCCACCCCCTGGGTAAGCGGAATACATCAGGAGC
>NZ_JBFAQJ010000036.1:0-69429 GCF_040677225.1 Saccharopolyspora sp. NPDC049357
GCGCCAGGTGACCTCGCTGCCCTGGGGAGACGTGGCGACCGCCTACCGCAGCACCGGCATCGGCACGATCACGAGGTCACGTGGCCGATGCCCGCTCCGGGTGGAGAGCTCAGGCCGCGTCGTGGGCGACGTTGAGGTCGCGGTCCTTGGTCTCCGGTGCGACGAGGGAGGCGATGAAGCTGATAGCCATGATCACCATCATGTAGATCGCGACCGGGACCCACGATCCGCCGAACGCGGCCATCAGGCCCGCGCAGATCAGCGGCGCGACGCCGCCGCCGACGACCGAGGAGAACTCGCGGCCCAGCGCCACGCCCGCGTAGCGGTAGCGGTTGCCGAACAGCTCCGGGAAGTAGCTCATCTGCACGCCGACCGATCCGTGGCAGGCCAGGATGAACCCGAGCACGATCGCCACCGTGATCGCCACCGGTGAGCCGGTGTTGAGCGCGATGAACGTCGGCACCGGCAGCAGCACCAGCGCGCCCATGATGGTGGAGTAGACGCTCTTGCGACCGACCACATCGGACAGCGCGCCGAACCCGAACGCGGCGATGCCACCGCAGATCGCGCCCAGCAGCAGCACCTTCGGCACGAACGCCTTGTCCACCCCGACCGTGGAGACCAGGTAGGAGGCCATGAACACCTGGTAGGTGTAGGACTGGGCGTTGGAACCGACGTTGAGGAAGAACGCCAGCAGCAGCGGCTTGCGACCCTTGCTGAACGTCTCGGCCACCGGTGCCTTCGTCTCGCCGACCTGCTCCTTGAGCTCCTGGAACACCGGGCTCTCGTTGAGCTTGCGCCGGATGACCAGCGCGGCGATCGTCACCAGCAGGCTGCTGCCGAACACCAGCCGCCAGCCCCAGCTCATCAAGGCGTCCTCGGGCAGCGACTGCGCGAGGATCCACGCGACCGCACCGAGCGCGGTGCCCAGCGCGGCACCGGTCATCACCAGCGACGCCAGCGCACCGCGCTTGCCCCGCCCAGCGGTCTCGGTGAGCAGCGTGGCGCCACCGGCCTGCTCGGCACCGGCACCCATGCCCTGGAAGAACCGGCACGCGACCAGCAGGACCGGCGCTAAGAGCCCCACCTGCGAATAGGTGGGCAGCAGGCCGATGGCCAGCGTGGACCCGCCCATCAGCAGCAGCGTGGCCACCAGGACCCACTTGCGGCCCAGTCGGTCACCGAAGCGGGAGAAGATCAGCCCGCCCAGCGGCCGCGCGGCGAAACCGACGGCGTAGGCGCTGAAGGAGGCCAGGATCCCGGCGACCGGCGAGATGTTCGGGAAGAACAGCTTGCTGAAGATCAGCGCCGACGCGGTGCCGTAGATGACGAAGTCGTACTGCTCCAGCGTCGTGCCGATCAGCCCGGCCCACGCCGCGCGCCGCACGGCCTTGCGGTCCGGAGGGGCTTCGGTGGTGTCCGCAGTGGAACTTCTTTGTTCGCTCATGGGTCCACGCAATCTTCTCGTGCGGTCCGTTATCCGTCGGCTTGCAGTGCTTCTTCGGTCGCCGCGGCGACCCCGTGGGTGCTGAGCACGTCGACGAGCTCGGCGACCCGCGTCTGGAACTCCTGGTGCGCGGCGATTTCGTCGCCCAGCAGTCCGTCGCGCAGTGCGGCGGCGACGAACTCGCGCGTGCCGGAGGCGTTCGCGCGCGCGGTGCGCAGCGCCTCGGCGGCCGGGTCGACCATCGCCGCGGTGTGCTCGGTGGTCTCCGGCGCGGTGGTGCAGCGCAGGTAGGCGGCCACGCTCAGCGCGAGGTGCTGCGGCACCCGGCCGGCCTTGAGGTGCAGCGCGGCGGGTTCCGGGACGCGCTGGGCGAGCTTGGTCGAGCCGTCGGAGCCGACCTGCCGCGTGCGGTGGCCCAGCGCGCTGTTGCTCCAGCGCGTGAACAGCTGGGCGGAGTAGTCCTCGAAGTCGATGTCGGCGGGCATCGTCAGCGTCGGCAGGTAGTCGGCGCGCATCAGCCGCCGCGCGGCTTCGGCGATGTGCGGCCGGGCGGTGGCCTCGGCGATCAGGTCGCAGCCGTCGAGCGCGCCCAGGTAGGCGATCAGCGAGTGCGTGCCGTTGAGCAGCCGCAGCTTCATCAGCTCGTAGGGCTCGACGTCGTCGGTGAAGGTGACGCCGCCGTGCTCCCAGGCCGGACGGCCCGCGGCGAAGTGGTCCTCCAGCACCCACATGCTGAACGGTTCGGCGGGCACCGGGGCCTCGTCGCGCAGTCCGAGCCGGTCGGCGACGGCCCGGCGGTAGGTGTCGGTGGTCGCCGGCACGATCCGGTCGACCATCCCGTTCGGGAAGCTGACCGAGCCGCGCAGGTAGGCGAGCAGGTCGTCGCGCTCGGCGGCGGGCAGGGCCTCGGCGAACTCGCGCACCAGGCGTGCGGTGAGCTCGCCGTTGCCGGTGAGGTTGTCGCAGCTGAGGATCGCCACCGGCGAGGCGTGCGTGGCGGCGCGGCGCTGGAGCGCGCGCGCCAGCCGGCCGATCGTGGTGCGCGGTGCGCCACCGGCCAGGTCGGCCCGGATTCCCGGGTCGTCGAGGTCGAGGGACTTGGTGCGCGGCGAGTAGCTGTAGCCCTTCTCGGTGATCGTCAGCGTGACGATGCGGGTCTCGTGCGCCGACAGCGCGTCCAGGACCGCGTCCGGCTGCTGCGCGGCGACCAGCACGTCGCTGTGCACGGCCGGGACGCCGATCTCGGTGCGCTCCGGGGAGATCTCCACGACCCCGTAGCGCATGTCCTGCTCGCGCATGGCCTGGGCGGTGGCCGCCGAGGAGTTGGCCACGCCGACGATCGCCCACGGCCCTTCGGTGTGCTCCAGCGCGCGGGCGGTGTGCACGGCCTGGTGCGCGCGGTGGAAGTTGCCGAGTCCCAGGTGGACGATGCCCGGCGCGCCCAGCGAGCGGTGGTGCTGCAGGGCGGAGACGGGCGTGGTGGACGCGTTGAGTCGTTGCATGGCGAACCAATCAGGCGGGCCGACGGGCGGGGGGAGCGGTCGAGTCGCGCACGACCAGGTGCGCGGGCAGCAGGTGCTTGCGCGGCGGCGGGCGATGTCCGCCGAGGATCGGGCCGAGCAGCTCCATGCTCAGCGTTCCCGCCTTGGACCACGGGATGGAGATGCTGGTCAGCGACGGGCGGGAGACCTCGGTGAGCGCCACGTCGTCGATGCCGATGACGCTGAGCCCTTCGGGGACCTGCACCCCCAGCGCGCGAGCACCCTTGATCACGCCGAAGGCGACCAGGTCGTTGTGGGTGATGACCGCTGAGGCTCCGGTGGCCAGCACGCTGGCCGCCACGGCCGTTCCGGCGGCGACGGTTTCGGCGTGCCAGTCCAGCACGTGCAGCGAGAGGCCGGCCTCGGCGGCGAGGGCTTCGACGAGCCGCACGCGGCGGGGGCTGGACCAGGAGTGCGTGGAGCCGGAGACGAACGCGATGCTCCCGTGGCCCAGCGCGGCGAGGTAGTCGACGGCCTGGCGCAGGCCGTCACCGGCGTCGGCGAGCACGCAGTCGACGGCGTCGTGCTCCTGGTTGATCAGCACTGACGGCGTCGACCCGCACAGCTCGACGAGTTCGTCGGCGGGCAACCGCGACGAGCACAGGACGATGGCCGAGACCTGGCTGCGCAGGTGCGCGATGGCCTCGCGTTCGCGCTCCGGGTCGCGGTCGGTGTCGTGGAGGACCAGGGTGTGCCTGCGCCGCCGTCCTTCGCCCTGCGCCGCCTTGACCAGCGTGCCGTAGACGGGATTGGCGATGTCGGGCACGACCATCGCCACCGTGGAACCGGCGACCTGCCCCTCCGGCGGTTTGGTGGTCTGGTAGCCGAGTTCCTGGGCCGCGTCGAGGACCTTGCGCAAGGTGCCCGGGCCGAGCCGCTGCGGGTCGCTGAAGGCGCGCGAGGCCGTGGACAGCGCGACGTCGGCTCGTTTCGCCACGTCGGTCAAGGTCGGCGCCATCGCCCCTCCGCTCCGTCGCACCCCGGCGGTGCGCCGGGCAGAAGAGATATTGACCAAACTTGCGCAAGCTTGTCAACCTCTTGCCGAACTCACCCGCCCAGAGCGCGGGGACGGTTGACCGACGGCATCGCCGCGATCAACCGCCGTTCTCACGGTCGAGCGGTGCGTCTGGGTCCTGTTGAGGAATGCGGCGGTAGCCGCTGTTTCAGGTGCGGGACTCAGCTCGCACCGCCGCGGGTTCTGAGGTGGTCCTCCTGTGAGGACGTGTCGACGTGGTGTATTGGCATACATGAGTCGACGCGCCCGGAGCAGGAGGACTGCCTCAGGTTCCGCTACCCGCACCGCCAAGCAGAGTGATTCCTAAACACCTCTTAGTCGAGGGCGGTGCCTGACTGGCCCAGGGCTTCGCCGACGCGGAGCCGGTAGAGGCGGGTCGGTCGGCCGCGCCGGGTGGGTTGTGCGCTGCCCTCGGACGTGACCAGTTCGGCGGTGCCGAGCTTGCGGATCAGCCGCCTCCCGCTCGGATCGGTGATGCCGAGCAAGGTGGCCAGCTCGCTGGGCGAGACCGCCCGCCCGCGCAGCTCGCGTTCCAGCGAGACCAGGCGGGACAGCGTCGTCGGGCTCAACCCGACCTCGCGGGCCATCCGCTCCAGCTCGGCGCTGTGGTCCCGGTAGGCGAACTCGGTGCGCCGTCCGGCACCTCCGATCGGACCGATGATGACGCCGCTGTCCTGGATGACGAACCCGCAGGAGTGCGGCTCGGCCTCGGCGCGCACCGCCGCGCGCTCGGCGAGCGCGATCCCGGCCCGCACCGAAGCGCCCAGCCCGAAACCGGCGGCGATGCGCACGTCCATGCTGCGTTCGGCCTGCTGCAAGCCCGGAACCACCTGCCAGCCCGCCGTCGCGCCTTCCAGCAACGCCTTGTGGGCGAACAGGACCAGTCCGCGCTTGCCGCGGTTCTCCACCCACGAGCCGGCCAATTGCGGGTCCTGCAGCAGGATTTCACGCAACCCCGCCCGCGCGCGTTCGACGTCCTCACCGTCGCGGACCTGGAAGACCCCGGCGGCGAAACGACGATCCTCGGCCTGACCGGCCCTCACCCGCAGCAGCAGGTCCTGCAGTTCGGCGCGCACGGATGCCGCCAGCAGGTCGGTGTCGACCACCGGTGCCTCGGCGCGCAGCGCCTCGGCCACCTCCAGGCGCGGGGTGATCACCACGCCGCCGTTGCGCAACGCCGCGCGGTGGTGGGCCAGGATCTCCGCGATCGGCTGATCGGTGGCGTAGGGGAGCGCGGAGTGGCGGACGCCGAGCGTGGTGGCGACCTCCTGGATCACGTGGTGGTCGAAGGTGTCGATGCTGGCCCTGCGGTGCTCGGGGTAGTCGTTGCGCATCCTGGCGACCGCCAGCGCCAGCTCCAGCGAGCTCGGTCGCGTCACCGCCACCGGGAGCTCCTCGGGTACCTGACCGCGCACGGCCTCGTAGGAACGCGGGCCGATGAGCAGCCCGTTCACCCCAGGCGAGGTGAGCAGTTCCCGCAGCCCGTCCCCGGCCTGGGCGGGCTCCCCGCAGACGGCCCAGCGCAGGGTGACGCCGGAGACGGTGCTCGCTGCCTGGCGGAAGACCTCCTGGTGCCGCGCGTGCACCAGGACGCCGATCACCACGGTCATGTCCCACCCTGGATTCAGTTCGCCGACGAAACTTCACCAGGATTGCGCGATCGCTGTTCGCGGTCAACGCGATCTGTCTAGTCGGTGATGATTCGGATGCGCTCGGCGTGATCGAGCCGATATCCGACGCCGCGCACCGTGGTGATGAGATCCATCTCGGGGCCGAGCTTGTTGCGGAGCCGGCGGACGTGGACGTCGACGGTGCGCGTGCGGGGTTCGCTGGAGAAGTCCCACACCGCCGCCAGCAGCGTGTTGCGGTGGTGCACCCGGCCGGGGTTGCGGGCCAGGAACAGCAGCAGGTCGAACTCCAGCCGGGTGAAGCGGATGTGGGTGCCGTCCGGGCGGACGATCTGCCTGCCGGCCACCAGGATTCGCAGCTTCGGCGATTCCACCGGCGTGGCGTCCACCGTGGACTGCGCCGGGATCGCTTCGCGCAGCTCGGCGTTGCGGGTCAGGATCCTCTCCAGCAGGCCCAGGTCTTCGCGGGTGACCACGAATCGGGCGGTCACTTCGACGAGACCGGCGTCCTCCGGGGCGAAGTCGGCTGTTGTCGGGTCCAGCGTCATGGCACGTTTCTCCATCGCTGCGGGGTGTGAACGGACGGGAGCGGAAGAGCTCAACCGCGCGGACACGCAGCGGAGGCGACCCACAGCAGGTCGATGTGCGCACGCTGCACGAGCAGCGGTCCGGAGGCCATGCCACAAGATGGAAGCAGTTCCCACTGTTCTGGTCAAAGCGCTCCCGCGCAGTGGGAACGCACAGGTCAGCGGCGGAACCACCGGCGCTTGCGAGGAGCGTCGCGCCGTTGGGCGGGCGGGGCCGGAGTTTCGCGCGGCCCCGGGGCGGGCCGCTGGGACCGCCACCGCTCGACCAGCGCGTCCACGTCGACCGGAGCCACCGCCACCTGCGGGCCCGCGGGGAAGCGCAGGTGCTCCACGATGCGCCGGTTGAGCTCGCCCGCAGCGTCGCGCACGGCCTGCTCGGTGGTCAGGTCGGCCACGGTCTCCGGCAGGTTCTCGACCTCGCGCCGCAACCTCAGGGGAGTGGGCAGCAGCGCATCACCGGAGAGGCCCTCGCGGCGGATCTGCTCCTTGATCCACCACTGCTCCTCCAGCGGAGCACCGGCACCCGGCAGCGGCTTGCCCGCCCCGGGCAGGTCGTCGAAGTCACCGCGTTCCTGGGCGGTGCGGATCTGCCGGTCCACCCACGACTCGAACGTGACCCCGGGAGGCTTGCGTTCGCTCATGCCGCGATTGTCCGGCATCGGCGCAGCGGATCGCCACGGTCACCGGGTGCGGCGCAGGAACCCGTTGAGCAGCGCGGCCTGGCCGGCGTGCTGCAGGTCGTCGGCGATCACGCTCACCAAGCGCACGCCCAGGGTGACCGGCGGGGACCAGCTGGCGTCGATGATCTCGTCCAGGTCGGCGTCGTCGAGGCCGGTGACGAACCGCAGCGTCTGCTCGTGCACCGCGTCGTAGTAGCCGGTCAGCAGCTCGCCGGTGGCGCGCACCGACTCGACCTGGTCCGAGTCGTGGCCGTAGCCGGTGTCCTCCTCGTCCAGCGGCAGCGCGAACCGCGCGGCCCAGTTCTGCACCAGCCACACCTGCTCGGTCTCGGCGACGTCGGCGATGTGGTCGTCCTGCACCCGCGCCAGGTGCCACAGCAGCCAGGCGATCGAATTGGACTCGGGGTCGATGCGCTGCGCCAGCGCCTCCTCGTCGAGACCGGCGACCGATTCGTGCACCGCTCCCTGAATCCGGCTGAACGCATCGACGAGCACATCGGCGCTGGTCATCCGGTCCCGCTCCTCACATCCGGCGGCAAACGCTTGCGCACACCGTACGGCGCACCACCGCCACCGGCAGCGGATCCAGAACGGCGTGTTGCGGTGTCAGCGGCGCGGCGGGACCGGGATGCGGTCGAGATCGGACGCGACGACGATCGTGCCGTCGAAGACCGCCGCCGCCTCGTCGTGGAAGCGGCGCGGGTCGGTGTAGCGCTGCGAGAAGTGGGTCAGCACCAGGCACCGGACCCCGCAGTCCGCGGCGACCCGGCCGGCCTGCGCGGCGGTCAGGTGCCGGTACCGATCGGCGAGGTCGGCGTCCTGGTCGAGGAAGGTCGATTCGATGACCAGCATGTCCGCGTCGTCGGCCAGCTCGAACACGCCGTCGCAGAGGCGGGTGTCCATCACGAACGCGAACCGCTGCCCCGCGCGTTGCTCGCTGACCTCCGCCAGCTCCACGGTCCGGTCGGCGACCCGCACCGATCCCTCCCGCTGGAGCCTGCCGATGTCGGGTCCGCGCACGCCCAGCCGCGCCAGCGCGTCCGGCAGCATGCGGCGGCCGTCGGGTTCTTCGAGCCGGTAGCCGAAGACCTCGATGCGGTGTTCCAGCCGCACCGCCCGCAACGATCCGAACGGGCCTCGCGCGATCGTGCCGTCGCCGGTGATCGGGTGCTCGTCGAGCTGGACCGAGTCGTCGTAGGCCGCCGCGTAGCGCAGGTGGCCGAAGAACTTCGCGCCCGACGCCGGGTAGTGCGCGTGCACCGCGCCGCGAACCCGGTCGCTCGACATCCGGTGCACCACCCCGGGCACCCCCAGGCAGTGATCACCGTGGAAGTGCGTGATGCACAGGTGGTCGACGTCGTTGGCGCTGACGCCGGCGAAGGTCATCTGCCGCTGCGTGCCCTCTCCCGGGTCGAACAGCAGCCCCAGACCGTCCCAGCGCAGCAGGTAGCCGTTGTGGTTGCGGGTGCGGGTCGGCGCCTGGCTTGCGGTGCCGAGCACGACGAGTTCCCGGTTGGACACGTCGAGCACCCTATGCGCCGGATCGGCTCGCGCGGACCGGGCCTCAGTCTTCGGGCGGGCGTGGTCGACCGGATTTCACCTGCGATTCCTCGTCCTGTTCCTGCGCGGACTCCAGCGCCCGGGTCTCCTCGGGCGGGTCGGGCCGCAGCAGGCTGCCGGGGACGGAGTGCCCCGCCGCGCCGAGCTTGTTCATCTTCTTGGGCACCGGGGCGCCCTGGTAGTCCAGCGGTCGAGGGTGGCCGTGCTCGTCGACCGGGCCGAGCGGCTGGTGCACCTCGATGAACTCGCCGTGCGGGAGCCGCTTGACGATGCCGGTCTCCACGCCGTGCTCCAGCACCTCGCGGTCGCCGCGCTGCAACCCGATGCAGATCCGGTAGGTGATGTAGTAGGCCAGCGGTGGGAGCACCAGCACCCCGATGCGTCCGGCCCAGGTCGTCATGTTCAGCGACAGGTGGAACACGAAGGCGACGATGTCGTTCATCCCGGAGATGAGCACGACGACGAAGAACGCGATCGCCATCATGCCCAGCGAGGTGCGGACCGGGTTGTCGCGCGGGCGCTGCAGCAGGTTGTGGTGCGCGTCGTCGCCGCTCAGCTTGCGCTCCAGCATCGGGTACATCGCGGCGACGGTGAACACCAGCCCCATGCCCAGGATCAGCGGGAAGAACGGGGAACCGATGGTGAACGGCCCGAGGTAGAGCTCCCACGGCGGCCACAACCGGCCCATCCCGTCGGTCCACATCATGTACCAGTCGGGCTGGGAGGCGGAGGAGACCTGCGACGCGACGTAGGGGCCGAAGTTCCAGATGGAGTTGATCTGGAAGATGCCGCTCATGATCGCCAGCACGCCGGTGACGATGAGGAAGAACGCGGCCGACTTCGCCGCGAACACCGGCATGATCCGCACACCCACCACGTTGGACTCGGTGCGCTTGGGCCCCGGGTACTGGGTGTGCTTCTGGTACCACACGATCGCCAGGTGGGCCGCGACGAGCGCGAGGATGATCCCGGGCAGCAGGAACACGTGGAACAGGTAGAAGCGCGGGATGATCTCGGTACCGGGGAACTCCGAGCCGAACAGCAGCCAGTGCAGCCACGTGCCGATGACCGGGATGGACAGCAGGATGCCGGAGGCGATCCGGAGGCCGGTGCCGGAGAGCAGGTCGTCGGGCAGCGAGTAGCCGATGAAGCCCTCGAACATGCCCAGCACGAACAGGCTGACGCCGATGAGCCAGTTGGTCTCGCGCGGGCGTCGGAACGCTCCGGTGAAGAAGATCCGGAACATGTGCGCCACGATCGCGGCCATGAAGATCAGCGCGGCCCAGTGGTGCAGCTGCCGGGCGAACATCCCGCCCCGGACCTCGAAGGAGATGTCGAGCGTGCTCTCGAACGCCCGGGACATCTGGACGCCGCGGAGGTTGGTGAACCGGCCGTCGTAGGTCACCTCGGCCATCGACGGGTCGAAGAAGTACGCGAGGTAGGTGCCGGTCAGCAGCAGGACGATGAAGCTGTAGAGGGCGATCTCGCCGAGCAGGAAACCCCAGTTGGTGGGGAAGACCTTGTTGAGCTGGCGCCTCATCCCCGGTGCCGCGCGGAATCGCTTGTCCAGCTCGTCGGCTCCCTCGGCCATCGAGCGGGACAGCTTGCTCTCGGGCTTCGTCGGCTGGGTCAGCTTGCTCATGTCGACCCCAGGTGTCCCGGATTCACGACATTGCCGACCCAGACTACTGCCTCCGGCGGTGCTGAGCAGCCGAGTTCGTGCTACTTGGGCTGGAACAGCGCCTGGAAGAAGGTGGTCAGCGAGCTCACGACGGTGGTCACCGCGCCGATGATGGTGGTGACCGCGTTGCGGACCGCCTCAGCGGCCGAGACGGGGTCGCGCACGAGCAGGGAGCCGCACACCAGCACCACGACGATCACGATCACGGTCACGGCTTTGGGGTTCATGCGATCAGCCTCCGTCGGTCCGCCCGGCGCCGCAGGAACCCTACCTTGCACCACCCGCCCCAGCCGTCACGCGACGGGGTCACGCGTGTCACGGAACGGATGTGCCGCAGCCGCGCAGGTGTCCTCACCCGGGTTGGCACGCGGGTGGAGTGGGCCGGGTTGGGCCGCCCGTCGCCGGAAGGGGTGAGCGGCGAGTCGAGTGGTGACCGCGTGTCGGCGCTGGGAGGCTGCACGCGTGCAGGACAAGATCAATGACGGCCGTTCGATCCGGCGCTGGCGGCGCCGGCTCGCCGACGAGCGCGAGGAGGCCCGCGTCTACCGGAGCCTGGCCGCTCGCCGCAGCGGCGAGGAGCGGGAGATCCTGCTCGACCTCGCCGAAGCCGAGGAGCGCCACGCCCGCTACTGGGAGGACCTGCTCGGCGACGAGATCGGCCCGCAGCGGCGCGGGCAGGTCCGGATGCGCGTCCTGGTGGCCCTGGCGCGCCGCTTCGGCTCGGTGTTCGTCCTGGCCCTGGCCCAGCGCGCCGAAAGCCGCTCGCCGTACCACTACGACCAGGACGTGCCGGCTTCGATGGCGGCCGACGAGCGCATCCACGAGGAGGTCGTGCGCGCCCTGGCCGCGCGCGGCCGCGCCCGGGTGTCGGGATCGTTCCGCGCGGCGGTCTTCGGCGCCAACGACGGTCTGGTCAGCAACCTCGCGCTGGTCCTGGGCGTGATCGGCGGAAACCTGTCGTCCGAGGTCGTGCTGCTGACCGGGTTCGCGGGTCTGCTGGCGGGAGCCCTGTCGATGGGTGCCGGCGAATACATCTCGGTCCGCTCCCAGCGCGAGCTCCTCGCCGCGGCCGCTCCGGACCCGCAAGCCCGCGCGGTCGTCCCGCACCTCGACGTCGACGCCAACGAGCTCGCCCTCGTCTACCGGGCCAGGGGCATGGACGAGGCCGAGGCGCAGCGCCGCGCCGACGCCCTGCTGCGGCAGCTGCGGTCGACGCTGCCGCACGTCCACCAGGAATCCGACGACGCCCCCGAGACCAGCCTGCGCGCGGAGGCGTCGGCGGAGGCCGCGGACGACCACGAGGTGGTCGGGTCGGGTGTGAAGGCAGCGGTGTCGAGCTTCGTGTTCTTCGCCTCCGGTGCGCTGATCCCGGTCCTGCCCTTCGCCGTCGGCCTGACCGGGCCGGTGGCGATCGTGACCTCGGTCGTGCTGGTGGGGCTCGCGCTGATGCTCACCGGCGCCACGGTCGGCGTTCTGTCCGGAGCCGCCCCGCTGCCCCGGGCGCTGCGGCAATTGGCCATCGGCCTGGGGGCCGCGGCGGTCACCTACCTGCTCGGCGTTCTGTTCGGAGCCACCGTCGGCTGATCGGCGCCGGTGCCGTGGACGGTGGCGCCCGGGGCTGAGGTGGTCAGCGGTCCAGGCGGGACATCCCGTCCGGGTGGTAGCGCTCGCCCGCGGCGGTGCCGGGCGGGAACCGCTCGGACAGCTCCGCGACGAGCTCCGGGCTGAGGCTGACGTGGGCCGCCTGGACGTTGGCCTCGACGCGGGCGATCCGGCGGCTGCCCGGGATCGGCAGGACGTCCTCGCCCTGAGCCAGCAGCCACGCCAGCGCCAGTTGCGCCGGGGTGATCCCGAGGCGGTCCGCGTGCTCGCGCAGCGGCCGGGTCAGCTCGATGTTGCGCTGCAGGCTCTCCTCCTGGAACCGCGGGTAGCGCTTCTTGCGGACCTCCAGGTTCTCCACGTCGGAGGCGCTGGTGAACGAGCCGGTGAGCACCCCGCGTCCCAGCGGCGAGTAGGCCACCAGGCTCACGCCGAGCTCGCGGGTCGCCGGCAGCAGCTCGGCCTCCGGGTCGCGGGTGAACAGCGAGTACTCCTGCTGCACCGCGGTGATCGGGTGGACCTGGTGCGCGCGGCGCAGCGTCGCGGCGCTGATCTCCGAGAGCCCGATGTGGCCGATCTTGCCCTCGGCGACCAGCTCGGCCATCGCTCCGACGGTGTCCTCGATGGGCGTGGTGCGGTCCAGCCGGTGCAGGTAGTAGAGGTCGATGTGGTCGGTGCCCAGCCGGGACAGGCTGGCGTCCACGGCCTGCCGGACGTACTCGGGCTTTCCGCCGCCGGTCTCCTTGTTGGCGCCGAACTTGGTGGCCAGCACGACTTCGTCGCGGCGTTCGGCGAGCAGCCCGCTGATGAGCTGCTCGTTGTGGCCGTCGCCGTAGACGTCGGCGGTGTCGAGGAAGTTCACCCCGAGGTCGAGCAGGTCGTTGAGCAGCTTCGCCGATTCGGCGTCGTCGGCGGTGCCGTAGACGCCGGACAGGCCCATCGCGCCGTAGCCGATGGCGCTGACCTCGGGACCGTTGCGGCCGAGTCGGCGACGTGGGGGAGTGTCGGGCACGGATCGACTCCTGATCGCGTAGGGGGTGGTCGTGGCCAGCCTAGCCCCGGTAGTTAGCAGGGCTCACAATCTGGGACGTGGTGTCACAGCTCGAAGCCGGCGCGGCGCTCGGCGGGGACCAGGTCGACGTAGTCGGGGTGCTTGGCGATCCAGCCGCGCACGTACGGGCAGAACGGCAGCACCGCCAGCCCGCGCCCCCGAGCCTCGTCCAGCGCGGCGCGCACCAGCCGGCTCGCCAGGCCCTGACCGCTGAAGCCGTCGTCGATCTCGGTGTGGGTGAACGAGATCTGCCCGGTCTTGAGCTTGTACTCGGCGAAGCCCGCCAGCTCCCCGCCGACGTGGATCTCGAACCGGTCGGCGTCGGGGTTGTCCGTGATCGCGGGCTCGGTGCTCACCGCGGCTCTCCCGTCGTTGGATGATGTTTCAACGATGATTGTGCATGCTCGGGCCCGCTGGAGGAGGCTGAGGACGTGAGCAATGTCGAGAACGAACCCGACGAGCTGCGCTGCGGAGGCGTGACCACCGCTGCTCCAGAACCCGAACTGCTGCGACCGCGCGAGGTTCCGCTCGGCGGTCCGCGCGCGATGCTGGTCGGCCGGACGCTGCCCAACCGCGACCGGCGGATGGTCGGCGCCTGGTGCTTCGCCGACTTCTACGGTCCGGCGGACATCTCAGGTCAGGCCGGGATGCAGGTGCCGCCGCACCCGCACACCGGTCTGCAAACCGTCAGCTGGCTGCTCGACGGGCAGGTCCTGCACCGCGACAGCCTCGGCAACACCCAGCTCGTCGAGCCGGGTCAGCTGAACCTGATGACCGCGGGCCGAGGCATCTCGCACTCCGAGGAGTCCCCGGCGGATCACTCGGCGGTCCTGCACGGCGTGCAGCTGTGGGTCGCGCTGCCCGCCGACGAGCGGGGAGTGGACCCGCACTTCGAGCACCACGGCGACCTGCCGGTGATCGCCACCCCGGAGGGCTCGGTGGTGGTGCTGATGGGCTCGCTGCTCGGCGCGGCCTCCCCGGCCAAGACCTACACCCCGCTGGTCGGCGCGGAACTGGCCATCAATCCTGGTGCGACCATGCGCATCCCGGTCGAGCGGGACTTCGAGCACGCGGTGCTGGCGCTGTCGGACCTGGTGGTCGACGGCCGGGAGGTGCGCACCGGCGACATGCTCTACGTGGGGCGGGGCGGCGGCGACGTGACGATCGAGACAGCAGGCCCCGGTCGGGCGATGTTGCTCGGCGGCGTGCCTTTCGAGGAGGAGATCGTCATGTGGTGGAACTTCGTCGGCCGCACCCACGACGAGGTCGCACAGGCCAGGGCCGAGTGGGAGAACGGGCGCGAAACCACCGACGAGCGAGGGCGTTTCGGTGTCGTGCGCGGATACCCGGAGCCCGCGCTGGCCGCGCCGGAGCTGCCCAACGCGGCGTTGCGGGCGCGCGGCCGCGTCCGAGATCGATCGTGATCGTCCCCCGGCGACCGGCCGGTGCCGCCGCGTAGAGTCCGGGGAAAGTGTTCTGGTGAAAGGAGCAGTTGAATGAGCAAGGGCCTGGAGATCCGCCTCGCGTCCCGCCCGCAGGGGTTGCCGACGATGGACAACTTCGACTTCGTCGAGGTGGAGGCTCCGCAGCCGGGCGCCGGGGAAGTGCTGGTCCGCAACCTGGTCATGAGCGTCGACCCGTACATGCGGGGCCGGATGAACGAGGGCAAGTCCTACGTGCCGCCCTTCGAGGTCGGCGAGGCGCTCCAGGGCGGTGCCGTCGGTGAGGTCGTGAGCAGCAACGCCGAGGGCTACCAGCCCGGCGACCTGGTGCTGCACATGCTGGGCTGGCGCGACTACGCGGTCGTACCCGTCAAGCACGCCACGAAGGTCGACGCGAACGTGGCGCCGCCGAGCGCCTACCTCTACGTGCTCGGCATGCCCGGCATGACCGCCTACGCGGGTCTCGTCGAGGTCGCCGAGCAGAAGGAGGGCGACGTCGTGTTCGTCTCCGGCGCGGCGGGCGCGGTCGGCTCGCTGGCCGGCCAGATCGCCAAGCTGCGCGGCGCCAAGAAGGTCATCGGCAGCGCCGGTTCCCCGGAGAAGGTCAAGTACCTGCTCGACGAGGTCGGCTTCGACGCGGCGTTCGACTACCACGACGGACCCGTCCGCAAGCAGCTCGAGGAGGCCGCGCCGGAGGGCATCGACGTGTACTTCGACAACGTCGGCGGTGAGCACCTCGAGGCCGCGATCTCGGCGTTCAACGACTTCGGCCGCGCCGCCGAGTGCGGGATGATCTCGCAGTACAACAACGAGACCCCGCAGCCCGGCCCGCGCAACATGATGATGATCGTGCAGAAGCGCCTGAAGCTGCGCGGCTTCATCGTCGGGGATCACGCCCACCTCAAGGAGGCGTTCGTCAGCGAGGTCGGCGGTTGGCTGGCCGAGGGCAAGATCAACTACCGCGAGACGGTCGTGGAGGGTCTGCGCAACGCTCCCGACGCGTTCCTGGGCCTGATGCGCGGTGACAACACCGGCAAGATGCTGGTGAAGATCGCCTGATCAGCTCACTGGGCGGGGTGGTTGCGCAGCCACTCCGCCCAGGTGGTCCGGCCGCGCCGGTCGTTCGGGCACGTCCAGTCCGACGCGATGCGCCGAAGGCGTTTGGGGGCGGGAAGGTTGAGCACGCGCGGCTTCGTCCCGCGCGCCTCGCGCCAGGCCGTCAGCGCCTGCTTCAGCGTGAGCACCTCGGGGCCCCCGAAGTCCGGACGCCGTCCCGATGGCCCCTCGGTCACGCATCCCGCGAGGTGGTCGGCGAAATCGCGCTCGTCGACCGGCTGAGTGAGCAGCTCGCCCGGCAGCGGGATGGCGGGAAGTCGAGCGGCGCGACCGAACATCCGGTCCAGCAGCCAGTGGAACTGGGTGGCTCGCGCGATCGACCACGGCACGTCCGAGACGCTGACCAGTTCCTCCGCGGTGTGCTTGAGCCGCAGGTAGGGCAGCGCCGGTCGGTCGATGCCGACGATCGAGACGTAGACCAGGTGGCCGACGCCCGCGGCCGTGGCGGCTTCGATCAGCCGCGAGGTGCCGTCGACGTCGACGTCCGGTGGGCTGCGCCAGAAGTCCACCGGCAGCAGGTATCCGCGCTGCGCCCCCGGTGACCAGGTGGCCGCGTGCACCACGGTGCTCGCCCCGGCGACGAGCTCCTCGACGCCCGCGCCGGTGGCCAGGTCCCCGGGCACCCATTCGACGTCGGTGTCCGTGCCCGGGTGGCGGGTGAGCACCCGAACCCGGTGCGTCGGCTTGAGCAGGCGAACCAGTTGACGTCCCAGATGACCGGTGCCACCGGTGATCGCGACCGTTTCCATGGGCCGGCACCTCCTGGGATCACGATCCCACTGGTGCGCGGCCTCCGCGAGCGGCGTCAGCTCCCCAGCAGCGGACCGGCGAGACCGTCGACGACGCCCCCGACCAGCGGCAGCAGGCCCGGCTTCGGCTCCGACGGCGTGCTGGGCTGCGTCGGCTCCGAGGGCTGGCTCGGCTCGGAAGGCTGGGTCGGTTGGGAGGTCTGGGCGGGCTCCGAGGTCGGGGCGGGTGCGGAGGTCCGCGTCGGCTCCGAGGTCGCCGACGGGGTGCTCGTCGGTTCGGTCGTGGTCGACGGCGCGGAGTTGCGCGCGGTGGTCTCCTCGGGAGCCTCCGAGGGCGGCAGAGCGGTCTGCTGCCCCGCCATCGCCGGTGCGGTCGGTGCCGGCGGCGGCATGATCGGGACGACCGGGGGAGTGCCGGGCTGGGGCAGCATCAGCTGCGGGAGGTACTGCCGGGACGGCGCGGCGGCCTGGGCCCGCGCGGCGTTCTCCGGCTCCGGCATCGCGACCTCGTCCGCGCGCGTCTGCGAGTAGTGCGCGCTGGTGGCGGCGATGACGGCGAGCACCGCCGCGGTGGTGTACCCGAGCACCGGTGCGGTGTACCGCCACGCGGCGCCGCGCCGGTGGCGTCCTCGCCCGGATCGCGCCAACGACGACCTGCCCACTGCCACTCACCCCACTGCCGGTTGATCCATTCCGCCCAAAGACCATCACCCGAACGAGTGAGAGTCGATCGAACCTTACGTCACCATCGCGCCCGTTCGCCAGCACCGTCCTGATTCCTCCCGGACGCGGGACGAGCGCACCTCCCCACCGGATGGCGGGCGGGCGAGAAGAGGCGGGGCGCGCGGTGTTCGAGGCGCTATGTTGCGGTCGAGCCGAACGAGAGGTGCGACGTGAAGCTGCTCGACGACGTGCGTGAAGTGCTGCCCACCGACCGCGACGCGGCCACCCTGGTCGGCCGCGTGCACGACCCGCAGGAGGCCGGCCCGTCCGTGGTCGCCGTGCGCGGAGACGAGCTGGTCGACCTCAGCGACACGGTCCCGACGCTGACCGACCTGCTGGAGCACCGCGATCCCGTCGGGCTCGCCCGCGGCGCAGCGCCGCGCAAGAGCTGGCCGCTGGCCAGCGTGCTCGACGCGACGGTCGACGGCGGGCCGGGGCCGAGGTTGCTGGCGCCGGCAGATCTGCAGGTGCTCAAGGCGGCCGGGGTCACCTTCGTCAAGAGCATGCTGGAGCGGGTCATCGAGGAACGCGCCGCGGGCGACGTGACCCGTTCGGCGGAGATCCGCGAGCAGGTCGAGTCCGCGATCGGCGGCACCCTCGCCGCGATCCGGCCGGGCTCGGAGGAGGCCCGCGCGGTCAAGGAAGTGCTGGTGCGCGACGGACTCTGGTCGCAGTACCTGGAGGTCGGGCTCGGCCCGGACCCGGAGATCTTCACCAAGGCACCGTTGCTGGCGGCCGTGGGCGCGGGCGCGGAGATCGGCATCGCGGAGGGCTCGGACTGGAACAACCCGGAACCCGAGGTCGCGCTGGCGATCCGCAGCGACGGCCGGATCGTGGCCGCCACGCTGGGAAACGACGTCAACCTGCGCGACGTCGAGGGCCGCAGCGCCTTGCTGCTGCCCAAGGCCAAGGACAACAACGCCTCGGCATCCCTGGGCCCGTTCCTGCGCCTGTTCGACGACGGGTTCGGCCTCGACGACGTGCGGAACCTGGACGTGCGGCTGGAGGTGCGCGGTGAGGACGGGTTCGTCCTCGACGGGCACAGCTCGATGCGCGAGATCAGCCGAGACCCCGAGGAACTGGCCGCGTCCGCGCTGGGACCGCACCACCAGTACCCCGACGGGTTGATCCTCTACACCGGAACCCTCTTCGCCCCCACCGAGGATCGGGGAGCGCCCGGCAAGGGCTTCACCCACCAGGTCGGCGACGTGGTGCGGATTTCCACCCCGAAGCTCGGCACCCTCGCCAACCGGGTCAACCGCAGCGAGCGGTGTCCGCAGTGGACCTTCGGCGTGCGCTCCCTGCTCGCCAACCTGGTCCACCGCGGACTGCTCTGACCCCCTTCTGACCCCCGGAGAACTCCACCGGCCCGCGAGGTGGGCCGGTGGTCTTCGCTCAGTTGTGGTCGGACAGCCGCGCGCTGCGCTTCACCTGCGCGGCCACATCGCGGAGCCCCCGCCGGGTGCTCATCGACCCGGTGCCCTCCAGCGCGTCGGTGAACATCACGAACCCCAGAACCAGAACCAGCAGCATTGCCACGACGACGACGAACACTTTTCCTCCCCTTTCCGATTGCGGTATCGAGCTCCCGCAATCCCTCGTTACTACTGGGACGCGCTTCACCCGCCAGCGTGGCGTCAAATCACCCGAATGTGACGCAGATCGCTGTCGGTGGTCGCGTCATGTCGTCCGGCAACGCGTGCATAGGATCGGTTCGCGAGGGCCGAACGGACGGTCCCGAAGCACTGCGACGAGGACTAACCTGGAGCCATGGCGACCACCCCGCCCGCGCCGTCATCACGACCCAACCCGGCGCAATGGGTCTGGTACGCCTTCGGCGGCAAGCTGCCGGACCGGTGCGCCGAGTGGGTGCTGCACGACGTCACCTGCCGCACCTGGGTGTTGCGGCACCTCGCCCGCGCACTGACCCAGCTCGCCCCGTTCTGCGCCGTGCTGATGCTGCTGCCCGGTCCGATGTGGATCCGGTTGAGCTCGCTGGCCCTCGGTCTGCTGGTCGGGCTGTTCTACTCGGTCTGCTACATGGGCGAGACCGGCGAGCATCGCGCCATCAAGCACGGCTTCCCGCCCGGCGTCGCCCGCGACACCCGCACCCTGCGCCGCGACGTCGACCGCGCCAACAAGCACGGCGTCGGCTACCGCCCCTGGTGGGAGTGACGCGGTTCCTCCCGTGAGCGCAGTGCGTCACCGTGAGTGATCGCGCGGTCATTGCGGGTGTTCACCAGGGGGCCTACGTTCGGTTTCATCCGCCCGAGATCCGGCGGTCAGTCCGAGCGGGAGGGGCCTCCTCGATGCCCAACGTCGTTCGCGCAGCACTCGTGCAGGCCAAGTGGACCGGTGACACCGCGAGCATGGTCGACGCGCACGAGCAGCACGCCAGAGCCGCAGCCGCGCAGGGCGCGCGGATCATCGGCTTCCAGGAAGTGTTCAACGCGCCCTACTTCTGCCAGGTCCAGGAGGACGAGCACCACCGCTGGGCGGAGGCGGTGCCCGACGGCCCGACCGTGCGGCGCATGTGCGCGCTCGCCCTCGAGCTGTCGATGGTCGTCGTCGTGCCGGTCTTCGAGGTCGACGGGCCCGGCTTCCGCTACAACACCGCCGCGGTGATCGACGCGGACGGCACCTACCTCGGCAAGTACCGCAAGCACCACCTGCCGCACCTGCCCGGGTTCTGGGAGAAGTTCTACTTCCGGCCCGGCAACCTCGGCTGGCCGGTCTTCGACACCGCGATCGGACGCGTCGGGGTCTACATCTGCTACGACCGGCACTTCCCGGAGGGCTGGCGAGCGCTGGGCCTGGCGGGCGCCCAGATCGTCTACAACCCGTCGGCCACCAGCCGGGGCCTGTCGTCCTACCTGTGGAAGCTCGAACAACCCGCGGCAGCCGTGGCCAACGAGTACTTCGTCGCCGCCATCAACCGCGTCGGCGTGGAGGAGTACGGCGACAACGACTTCTACGGCACCAGCTACTTCGTCGACCCCTACGGCCAGTTCGTCGGTGACCCCGCCAGCGACACCGACGAAGAACTGCTGGTCCGCGACCTCGACCTGGACGTCGTCGAGGAGGTCCGCCGCAAGTGGGCCTTCTACCGCGACCGCCGCCCCGACGCCTACGGCCCGCTGACCCAGCCCTGAGGGAGCCCGCGATGCGCAGAACCGTCATCCGCGGTGGTCTGGTGATCACCGCGACCGAGGAGATCGAAGCCGACGTCCTGGTCGAGGACGACACGATCGCCGCCATCACCGCACCCGGCGTGGCGCGGGACTGGACCGCCGACGCGGTGTTCGACGCCACCGGCCACTACGTCATCCCCGGCGGTGTGGACGCCCACACGCACATGGAGATGCCCTTCGGCGGCACCTACGCCGCCGACACCTTCGAGACCGGCACCCGCGCCGCGGCGTGGGGCGGCACGACCACCATCATCGACTTCGCCATCCAGCCCGTCGGCCGCACGCTGCGCGAAGGCGTGGAAGCGTGGCACGCCAAGGCCGACGACAACTGCGCCATCGACTACGGCTTCCACGGCATCCTCTCCGACGTCGGCGACGGCGTGCTCAAGGAGATGGACGCGCTGGTGGGCGAAGGCATCACCAGCTTCAAGATGTTCATGGCCTACCCGGGCGTGTTCTACAGCGACGACGGGCAGATCCTGCGCGCCATGCAGCAGGCGGGCGAGAACGGCGCGCTGATCATGATGCACGCCGAGAACGGCATCGCCATCGACGTCCTGGTCCGCCAGGCGCTCGACGCCGGGCACACCGATCCGAAGTACCACGGTCGCGTCCGCCACCCTCTGCTGGAAGCCGAGGCCACGCACCGCGCCATCCAGCTGTCCAAAGTGGCCGGTTCACCGCTCTACGTGGTGCACGTGTCGGCGACCGAGGCGGTCGCCGAGATCACCAAGGCCCGCCACGAGGGTCACGCCGTCTTCGGCGAGACCTGCCCGCAGTACCTGTTCCTGACCGTCGACGACCTGGCCGCACCCGGGTTCGAAGGCGCCAAGTACGTCTGCTCCACGCCCCTGCGCCCGGCCGACCACCAGGCGTCGCTGTGGCGGGCGCTGCGCACCGACGACCTGTCGGTGGTCTCGACCGACCACTGCCCGTTCTGCTTCGCCGGCCAGAAGGAACTCGGGCGCGACGACTTCTCCAAGATCCCCAACGGCATCCCGGGCGTGGAGAACCGCCTCGACCTGCTGCACGACGCCGTGGTCGCGGGCCGGATCAGCCGCCGCCGGTGGGTCGAACTGGCCAGCACCGCCCCGGCTCGGATGTTCGGGCTGCACCCGCGCAAGGGCACCATCGCCCCGGGCGCCGACGCCGACCTCGTCATCTACGACCCCGGCGCCGAACAGGTGCTCTCGGCCGAGACCCACCACATGAACGTGGACTACAACGCCTACGAGGGCAGGCGGATCACGGGCCGGGTGCGCACGGTGCTGTCCCGGGGCGAGGCCATCGTGCACGACGGCGAGTACCACGGCCGGCCCGGCAGGGGCCGGTTCCTGCGCCGTGAACCCTGCGGATACCTGAGCTGAGGAGCGCGGCAATGGACTTCGGACTCGTGCTGCAGACCGACCCGCCCGCATCGGTGCTGGTCGACCGGATGCGGCAGGCGGAGGAAATGGGCTTCACCCACGGCTGGACGTTCGACTCCTGCGTGCTGTGGCAGGAGCCGTTCGTCATCTACAGCCAAATGCTCGCCGCCACCCGGCGGTTGCGAGTCGGAACGATGGTGACCAACCCCAGCACCCGGGACTGGACGGTGACCGCCTCGCTGTTCGCCACCCTCAACGACATGTTCGGACCGCGCACCATCTGCGGCATCGGCCGCGGTGATTCCGCGGTGCGCGTCACCGGCGGAAGACCCACCACCGTGGCCACTCTCGGCACGGCGATGGGGGTGATCAAGGACCTCGCCGAAGGTCGCGAGGCCGTGCTGAACGACACGCCGGTCCGGCTGCCGTGGGTCCGCGACGGGCGTCTGCCGGTGTGGATGGGCGCCTACGGGCCGAAGGCCCTGGAGCTGGTCGGGCGTCAGGCCGACGGGTTCATCCTGCAACTCGCCGACCCGTACCTGACCCGGTGGATGGTCGAGCACGTCCGCGACTCGGCAGAGCGGGCCGGACGAGATCCGGGGGAGGTCACGGTGTGCGTCGCGGCTCCGGCCTACGTCGGTGACGACCTCGCGCACGCGCGCGAGCAGTGCCGGTGGTTCGGCGGCATGGTCGGCAACCACGTCGCCGACCTCGTCTCCCGCTACGGCGACGCGGGGGAGGCCGTACCGGCCGCCCTCACCGACTACGTCAAGAACCGCGGCGGCCACTACGACTACACGCACCACGGCCGCGCGGGCAACCAGAGCACCGATTTCGTCCCGGACGAGATCGTCGATCGGTTCTGCCTGCTCGGACCGGTAGCCGCGCACCTGGACCGGCTCGCCGAACTCCGCGAGATCGGCGTGGACCAGTTCGCCGTCTACGCCATGCACGACGCGATCGACGACACCGTCCGCGCCTACGGCGAGGAGATCATCCCCGTGCTGGGCTGACCCGATCCGCGTGGTTGCCCGGCTGCGGCGGCAGTCACACGGGTACCGGTTTGTAGAGTTCCGCTCGATCTAGCGGTCCCGCGCTGCGGGTGGAACAGGAAGGCGCGCCCCATGCGGCAGGGACTGGGCTCGAAGCTGGGCATCGGCTGGCGGCTGCACGGCGACGGAGGGACACCGCGCCCCGGTGAGGCCGTCGCGCCGGACGAACGGCTCTCGTGGGGCCGGACGATCGGGCTCGGCGCCCAGCACGTGGTGGCGATGTTCGGAGCCACCTTCGTCTTCCCGGTCCTGATGGGACTGGACCCGAACCTGGCGATCATGGTCTCGGGCGTGGCCACGATCCTGTTCCTGCTCATCGTGCAGGGCAAGATCCCCAGCTACCTCGGTTCCAGCGCCTCGTTCGTCGGGGCCGTGACCGTCATCCGCGCCGGAGGCGGGGACAGCTCGGCGGTCACCGGCGCGATCCTGATCTGCGCGCTCGTGCTGGGCGCTGTCGGGGTGATCGTGCACTTCGCGGGGCCGGCGGCGATCCACCGGATGCTGCCACCGGCGGTCTCAGGTGCGGTGGTCATGCTGATCGGCTTCAACCTCGCGCCCGTGGTCGCCGAGACCTACTGGCCGCAGGACCAGTGGGTCGCGCTGATCACCATGGTGATCGTTCTGGCGGCCAGCGTGCTGCTGCGCGGTTTCTGGGGGCGCATCGCCGTCTTCCTCGGCCTGGTCGGCGGATACGCGTTGTCGTGGGCGTTCGACGCGCTCTTCGGTCCGATCACCGCGCCCGACGCGGACGGCAACGTCAGCACCCACCCGAGGCTGGACCTCAGCGGCGTGGCCGACGCGCCCTGGTTCGGGCTGCCGCAATTCCACGCGCCCTCGTTCGACCTGGCCGCGATCATCGTCGTGCTCCCGGCCGTCATCGCGCTCATCGCCGAGAACACCGGGCACGTCAAGGCGGTCGAGCAGATGACCGGCAGCCAGCTCGACGGCAGCCTCGGCCGCGCGATCTTCGCCGACGGGTTCGCCAGCGCCCTGTCCAGCGCCGTCGGCGGCCCGCCGACCACCACCTACGCGGAGAACATCGGCGTCATGGCCGCCACCCGCGTGTACTCGACCGCCGCCTACTGGGTGGCGGCGATCGTGGCCATCGCCTTCGGGCTGTGCCCGAAGTTCGGCGCGGTCATCGCCGCCACACCCGGTGGCGTGCTCGGCGGCATCACCGTGGTGCTCTACGGGATGATCGGCCTGCTCGGCGCGAAGATCTGGGTGGAGAACCGGGTGGACTTCGCCGACCCGGTCAACCTCCTGCCCCTGGCCGCCGGACTGGTCGCCGGCATCGGCGGGGTGTCGTTGCAGATCACCCCGTCGTTCGAGTTCAGCGGCATCGCCCTGGGCACGGTGGTGACGCTGGTCGGCTACCACCTGCTGCGCGCGGGCGTGGCACGCCGGAGCTAGATGTCCAGCTCCGGGGTGCGGACCACGACTTCCTGAGCGGAGATCGGGCGACCGGGGAGCGGGCGGCTGTTGTCGGCGCGCAACCCGTCGAGCAGCACCGCGATGTAGCGGGCCGGGGCCACGGTGCGCAGCTCCTCGGGCAGCGCCTGCACGCCCTGCAGCGCCAGCGAGCTCAGCACGGCGATGTCGCCGGTGCTGACGTCGTCGCGCAGCGTCCCGTCGGCCTGGGCCCGCTTGACCAGTCCATCGACCAGCGCGATGAACTCGTTGTTCACGGACTCGGTGTTGGGGTCGGCGTTGATGAGCGCCCGCGCCCTGGAGGACAGGACCGTCAGCCGGACCACCGTGCGCAGCGCCATGCCGCGGTGCAGGATCTGGCTGAGCGCCCGCCACGCGTCGGGCTCCTGCTCGATGGTCGCGCGGGTGTCTTCCAGCACGGAGCTGAAGGCGTCGTGGGCGACGGCCCGGATCAGCGAGTCCCGATCGGGGAAGCGGCGGTAGAGGGTGCCGACGCCGACGCCGGCGGTTCGGGCGACCTCCTCCATGGGTACCTCGGTACCGCGTTCGGTGAACACGGCCTGGGCGGCGGTGATGATCCGGTCCCGGTTTCGGCGTGCGTCTGCGCGCAGTCGCGGCGTCGTTTCGGTGGTCATGATCCTCGATTCGGCCCTGTTGTGCTTCGGGCGGATTGTCGCATGCCGCGTACTCCGTTAAGGGGATGAGTGACGTCCATTTTGCTTCGCGGCGCGAACGATCGCGCTACCTGCGACGTTCACCCGAAAGTGGATGACTCGGGGGCTGCGATGATCAGCTGTTCGAGTGTCGTGCACATTACAGCCGTCTGGTTTGGGAAGTCCCGAAACACGGCCGTAGGATTGGTTCGTACCGGGTTATTACCCAAACCTCCTTCCGATCGACCCGCCTGGGCGGGTATGTGCGTGCGCGCGCTCGGAAGGCGGGGCGGACAGTGGAAGGGAGGCAAGTAGTGGCAACGGTGTGGGTGGCCCTGGCGGCCGAGGCGATCGTTCTTCTGGGTGCGGCCGGAGCGCTGACCAGCTGGGTCAGGCGTTCGGACGAGACCCCGGACCAGGTCATCGAGCCCGTCGGGCAGGTCGCCTGAGGTAAGCGCGCGCACGGGCTTGCTCCCACTCGGGACAAGCCCGTGAAGCTTTCCCTATCGTTCTTCGAACGCACTTCGTTACAGGTTCCGACGCAATTCCGCGCCCTTTTTTCCGCGACCGGTCGAGCACTTCCCGGTGAATTGCGGGTTTCCTGATCTTCTCCTCGCGTCCCGTGGTGTGCGGCACTGCTGTGCGCCCGGTCGCAGATCGCCCGATAGGCTGGTGCGCACCAACGACCGGCTTCACCGATCGGGAAGGCATCCGTGACCTCTCCACACACGCCCAGCAGCCCGGACCCGACGACGCCCGCTGCGGGGCCGGGGAGCGGACGAGGGGGCGCGTCGGTGCTGCAGAACTACCGGACCTTCCTGGAGCGCGCGGTGAGCAAGCCCGGCCAGGTCGGTGCCGTCGCGCCCAGCTCACCCCATCTCGCGCGCGAGATGGGCTCGGTGGTGCCGCGCACCGGTAGCCCCGTGGTCGTCGAGCTCGGCCCCGGCACGGGTGCCCTGAGCTCGGCCATCGCCAACCGGCTTCCCGCGGGCGGCCGGCACGTGGCGATCGAGCTGGACTCGGGCATGGTCGAACACCTCAACCGGGCACTCCCGTGGCTGGAGGTCATCCAGGGCGACGCCTCGCACCTGGGGGCGCTGCTGTCGGCCGCGGGCATCGACCGGGTCGACGCCGTGGTCAGCGGCCTGCCGTGGTCGATCTTCCCGGCCAAGCTGCAGCACGACATCCTGCAGCAGGTCGGCTCGGTGCTCACCCCCGGTGGCGCCTTCACGACCTTCGCCTACCTGCACGCCCTGGGCATGTCCGGCGCGCGCCAGTTCCGCCGCCGCCTCGACGTCAGCTTCGACGAGGTCATCACCTCCCGCACGGTCTGGCGCAACATGCCCCCGGCAAGGACCTACGTCTGCCGGCGCCCGAACCTGCCGTAAACCGGCACCCCCGTCAGGCAAGCGACGGAGTCGCTTTCTCTTCACCCCAAGCAAGCAACTGACACCGCCGCTCAGGTTCCGCTTCCGGCACCGCTAAACAGCAAGACCACAGAGTCTTGAACACAAAAAAGAGAGAACGGGTCCGGCGGGAGCTTGTGACTCCCACCGGACCCGTTCTCAAAGGATCCTGCCAGGGTAAAGCAGGAGGATCAGGAGCGGATCATCTTGCGGAGGACGTACTGCAGGATGCCGCCGTTGCGGTAGTAGTCCGCCTCACCGGGGGTGTCGATGCGGACCTTGGCGTCGAACTCGACCTGGGAGCCGTCGGCCTTGGTGGCGGTGACCTTCACGGTCTCCGGGGTCTCACCGTCGTTGAGCTTGGTGATGCCGGAGAAGTCGAAGGTCTCGGTGCCGTCCAGGCCCAGCGACTTGGCCGAGGAACCCGCCGGGAACTGCAGCGGGATGACGCCCATGCCGATGAGGTTCGAGCGGTGGATGCGCTCGAAGGACTCGGCGATGACGGCGCGCACGCCCAGCAGGCGGGTGCCCTTGGCGGCCCAGTCGCGGGACGAACCGGAGCCGTACTCCTTGCCGCCCAGCACGACCAGCGGGGTGTCCTGCGCGGCGTAGTTCTGCGCGGCGTCGTAGATGAACGCCTGCGGAGCGCCTTCCTGGGTGAAGTCCCGGGTGTAGCCGCCCTGCACGTCGTCCAGCAGCAGGTTGCGCAGCCGGATGTTGGCGAAGGTGCCGCGGATCATCACCTCGTGGTTGCCCCGGCGGGAACCGTAGGAGTTGAAGTCCTTGCGGTCGATGCCGTGCTCCGACAGGTACTGGCCCGCCGGGGAGTCCGGCTTGATGGCACCGGCCGGGGAGATGTGGTCGGTGGTGACCGAGTCGCCCAGCAGCGCCAGCACGCGGGCACCGGAGATGTCGGTGACCGGGGCCGGGTCCATCTGCATGCCCTCGAAGTACGGGGGCTTGCGGACGTAGGTGCTCTGCGCGTCCCACTCGAAGGTCTCGCCCTCCGGGGTGGGCAGCGCGCGCCAGCGCTCGTCACCCTTGAACACGTCCTGGTAGGAGGACGTGAACATCTCGTTGGTGATCGCCGAGTCGATGGTCTTCTGGACCTCCTGCGGCGACGGCCAGATGTCGCGCAGGTACACCGGGTTGCCCTCGGTGTCGTTGCCCAGCGGGTCGTTCTCGAAGTCGAAGTCCATCGTGCCCGCGAGGGCGTAGGCGATGACCAGCGGCGGCGAGGCCAGGTAGTTCATCTTGACGTCGGGGTTGATCCGGCCCTCGAAGTTCCGGTTGCCCGACAGCACCGAGGTGACGGTGAGGTCGTTCTCCTGCACGGCGGCGGAGATCTCCTCCGGCAGCGGGCCGGAGTTGCCGATGCAGGTGGTGCAGCCGTAACCGACCAGGTGGAAGCCGAGCTTCTCCAGGTACGGCCACAGACCGGCCTTCTCGTAGTAGTCGGTGACGACCTGCGAGCCCGGGGCCATGGAGGTCTTCACCCACGGCTTGCGGGTGAGGCCCTTGTCGACGGCCTTCTGCGCGAGCAGCGCGGCACCGAGCATCACCGAGGGGTTCGAGGTGTTGGTGCAGGAGGTGATCGAGGCGATCACCACGGCACCGTGGTCGAGCTCGAACTCGCCCAGCTCGTCGGAGGAGACCGAAACGGGCTTGGAGATCCGGCCGTTGGACCCGTTGGCCGCGGAGACCAACTCCGGCTTGGCGTGCGGGCTGATCGACGTCGGGTCGCTGGCGGGGAAGGACTCCTCGCCGGCCTCGTCGAGGGCCGCGTCATCGGTGGGCGCGGCGGTGTAGTCGGTCAGCGCGGTGCGGAACGACTGCTTGGCCTCGGAGACCACGATGCGGTCCTGCGGGCGCTTCGGACCGGCGATCGACGGGACCACGGTGGACAGGTCCAGCTCGAGGTACTCGGAGTACTCCGGCTCGTGGCTCGGGTCGTGCCACAGGCCCTGCTCCTTGGCGTAGGCCTCGACCAGGGCGACCTGGTCGGCCGGACGGCCGGTGAGCTTGAGGTAGCGCACGGTCTCGTCGTCGATCGGGAAGATCGCGGCGGTGGAACCGAACTCCGGGCTCATGTTGCCGATGGTGGCGCGGTTGGCCAGCGGCACCGAGGCGACGCCCGAGCCGTAGAACTCGACGAACTTGCCGACGACACCGTGCTTGCGCAGCATCTCGGTGATCGTGAGGACGACGTCGGTGGCGGTGGCGCCGGCGGGGATCTCACCGGTGAGCTTGAAGCCGACCACGCGCGGGATGAGCATCGACACGGGCTGGCCGAGCATCGCGGCCTCGGCCTCGATGCCGCCGACGCCCCAGCCCAGCACGCCCAGGCCGTTGACCATGGTGGTGTGGGAGTCGGTGCCGACGCAGGAGTCGGGGTAGGCCTGGCCGTTGCGCGACATCACGGTGCGGGCCAGGTGCTCGATGTTGACCTGGTGCACGATGCCGGTGCCCGGGGGGACGACCTTGAACTCGTCGAAGGCGCCCTGGCCCCAGCGCAGGAACTGGTAGCGCTCCTTGTTGCGGCCGTACTCGAACTCGACGTTGCGCTCGAAGGCGTCGGGCTTGCCGAACACGTCGATGATCACCGAGTGGTCGATGACCAGCTCGGCCGGCGCCAGCGGGTTGACCTTGGAGGTGTCGCCGCCGAGGTCGGCGACGGCCTCACGCATGGTGGCGAGGTCAACGACGCAGGGAACGCCGGTGAAGTCCTGCATGATCACCCGGGCGGGGGTGAACTGGATTTCGGTGGCGGGTTCCGCCTTGGAGTCCCAACCGGCCAGTGCGCGCACGTGGTCGGCGGTGATGTTGGCACCGTCTTCGGTGCGCAGCAGGTTCTCCAGGAGGATCTTGAGGCTGTAGGGCAGCCGCTCGGCACCATCGACGGCGCTGAGTCGGAACACCTCGTAAGAGGCGTCGCCGACGTTCAGCGTGCCGCGTGCGCCGAAGCTGTCCTTGCTCGCAGGTGCAGTCACGTTCAACTCCATCTCGCGACGGGCGCAAGTTCGGGAACGATTGCGAGTCTCGCGCACGTCAGCTGAGCGTGCGCGGGGACTCGCGCTCTTCACCGCTAACAGTACGCGTGTCCTATAAAGCCGCTCAACAAAGGGTGACCTGACTGTCGATCGCTTATGCGCTTTTCGTCAAAAAACGCGGGTGTTTCCACCACGGGACGCGGCGTTTTCGGTTCTGGAACACCGGGGAGGCCGAATGTTGCCGGCAGCGGGCCTCGTGGACGCGACAGTGGCGCTGTTCGGCGGTGTGGCACGCCAGTACCGGAGTTGCGGTTCGGCGTGCTTCGATGTGCCCGTGCGCTCACCGACTCGTGATCCCCGCGCCGTCGGCCTGCCCGTGGCCGTGGCCTCTGCGATCTTCTTCGGCGGATCGGGACCGTTCGCCAAACCGCTGATCAACGCCGGGCTGAGCCCGCTGCACGTGGCCTGGTTGCGGCTGGCCGGGGGAGCGCTGCTCCTGCTGCCGGTCCTGCTGCGCCACCTGCCGGTGCTGCGCCGCGCCCCGCGCCTGATCATCGGCTACGGGTTGTTCTCGGTCGCCGGGGTCCAGGTCTGCTACTTCGCCGCCATCGCCACCATCCCGGTCGGCGTGGCGCTGCTGATCGAGTTCCTGGGCCCGGTGCTGGTGCTGGGCTGGATCCGG
Source organism: Saccharopolyspora sp. NPDC049357 (assembly GCF_040677225.1). Taxonomy (NCBI): domain Bacteria; kingdom Bacillati; phylum Actinomycetota; class Actinomycetes; order Pseudonocardiales; family Pseudonocardiaceae; genus Saccharopolyspora; species Saccharopolyspora sp. NPDC049357. The sequence continues at coordinate 29,592 of NZ_JBFAQJ010000036.1, forward strand.
TTCGTCCGCCGCGCACCGGTGAGCCGCTCCGCGGTGATCGGCGTGCTGCTGGCGGTGGTCGGCCTGGCGTGCGTGGTCGAGCTGTTCTCGGGTCTGAGCTTCAACCCGCTGGGCCTGCTGCTGAGCCTGGGAGCCGCGGCGTGCCAGGCCACCTACTTCCTGCTCTCGGATTCGACGGCGGAGGTCGATCCCTTCGCGCTGGCCGGTTTCGGGCTGCTGCTGGGCGCTGCGGTGGTCACCGCGATCGCACGGCCGTGGGAGATGGACTTCGCGCTGCTGGCGGGTCAGGTGGAGCTGGCCGGACACCACGTCCCGGCGATGGCCGCCGTCGGGTGGGTCGTCGTCGGATCCACCGTGCTGGCCTACCTCACCGGGATCGTCGCCGTGCGCCTGCTGTCCCCGCAGGTCGCCGGCGGCGTGGCGTTCCTCGAACCGGTGGTGGCCACGCTGCTGGCGTGGGTGCTGCTGGCGGAGGCGCTGGGAACGCCGCAGCTGGTGGGCGGAGCGCTGATCCTGATCGGCGCCTACGTCGCGCAACGCGCCGCACCCTCCGATCGCGAGGCGGGTGCGCTGGCGGGCCCGGTCGGTTCGCCGGCGCCGTGACTCAGGCGGTGCGCAGCGCCGACTTGACCAGGTGCACGACCAGCGTCTCGATCAACGCGATGGCCGCGGCGGTGAGGATGGTGGTCAGGAATGCAGGCATCGGTGGCGTCCTCGTCCAATCAGTGGTGCTTCGACGCCTCCGACTGTGGGGCAAGCGGGTTAGCCGGGTTCGGAAGGCAGGTGGCCGACGGGTGAACCCGCACCCAATTCCGCTGGTCGGGGCAGGAACGAGCGCCCCACCGGCCACATCTGCCACACCCGCATCGCCAGGGCGACGGACACCGAGACGCCGAGCGCGATGGCCCACTGGTGCGGCAGCAGCGGGCTGCTGCCGAAGAACTGGCTGACCCCGGGCAGCTGCACCAGTGCGAACAGCACCAGCACCGAGCCGGCCGCGGCCAGCACGACCAGCGGCGTGCGCCCGCGCGAGGTCAGGGTCTGCGCCAGCTGAGCGGACACCAGCGCGACCAGTCCCGCCGTGCGTGCCTGCGCGGCGGTGGCCAGCGGCCGGGTCAGAGTCCAGGCCAGTCCCGCCGCCGAGGCGGTGGCGACGGCCCGCGCGCCGACCTCGCGCGCCAGCGCGGAGCCCAGCGACGCCTCCGGCCCTTCGGCCAGCAGCTTCTCCGGGGTCCGGTCGGCCGGTGGCCGCACCGCGATGGCGATCGTGGGCAGCACGTCGGTGAGCATGTTGACCACCAGCAGCTGCCGGGCGTTGAGCGCGGCCGACGGGCTGATCAGCCCGGTGCCCAGCGCGTAGCCGATCTCGCCGAGGTTGCCGCCGAGCAGCACCGCGAGCGCTTCGCGCACCGAGGTCCACATGCCCCGGCCCTCGACGATGCCGTCGGTGAGCGTTTCGATGCGGTCGTCGGCGACCACCAGGTCGGCGGCGTCGCGGGCCGCCGCCGTGGCACGCGAACCGAACGCGATCCCGACGTGCGCGAGGTTGATCGCGGGCACGTCGTTGGCGCCATCGCCGGTCATGGCAACCACCCGACCGGCGTCGCGCAGGCAGCGCACGATGCGCGCCTTCTGCGCCGGGGTGACCCGCGCGAACACCGCGATCTTGGGCACCTCGCCCGCCAGCTGCTCGTCGTCGAGCTCGTCGAGCTGGGCTCCGGCCAGCACTCGCTTGTTGCCGAGCATCCCCAGCTCGGCGGCGATGGCCTCGGCCGTGCTCGGGTGATCACCGGTGATCATGATGACGTCCACGCCCGCGCGCCCCAGCTGTTCCACGGCCTCCGCGGCGGTGGCGTGCACCGGGTCGGCCAGCCCGAGCAGGCCGACGAGTTCGAGCTCGTCCACATCGGATTCGGTGAGCTCGTAGTCCTCTCCCACCCGGCGTTCGGCGACCGCCAGCAGCCGGAAACCGCGCAGCGCCAGCCGTTCGACCTCGGCGTCGACGTCGGCGCGGGCCTCGGCGTCGAACGAGCGCGACGATCCGTCGCGCCGCCAGCTCGCACACCGGTCCAGCACCACCTCCGGGGCGCCCTTGACCGACAGCAGCCGGTCGGTGTGCACGGCGTGGAAACCGCGCGACGGTTCGAAGGGCAGCTCGGCGAGCACCTCGCCGTCGGCGGTCAGCCCGATCTCGCAGGCGCCGTCGAGCACCGCGCGGTCGGTCAGGTGCGGCAGCGGGTGGTCGTCCTGCGGACGCGGAGTGGCGCGCAGGGCGGCGGCCACGACCTCCCGGTGCGCGCTCTGCAAGTCGTGCACGCCGCGGGATCCGCGACCGTCGGAGACCTCGCCGAGCGCGATCCGGCCCTGGGTGAGGGTGCCGGTCTTGTCGAAGCACAGCGCGTCGACCCGGCCGAGCGCCTCGATGGTGGCGGGGCTGCGCACCAGGACGCCGCGCTTGGACATGCGACGCGCCGCGGCGAGCTCGGCCAGGGTCGCCACGAACGGCAGGCCCTCCGGCACCGCGGCCACCGCCAGGCCGACCGAGCGCGCCACGGTCTGACCCATCGGCACCCCGCGCAGCAGGTCGGAGGCGAACAGCAGCGCGCCCGCCCCGATGGAGACCGGCAGCACCTTCTTGGTCAGCTCCGCGAGCCACGCTTCGACACCGGTGGAATCGTCGGTCCCGGTGACCTGAGCGGTCGTGCGGCCCAGCTCGGTGTTCGACCCGACCGCGACCGCCACCGCGACGCCCGTACCGCTGGCGATGACCGTGCCCTGGTAGAGCATGCAGGTGCGGTCGGCGACCGCGGGCGCGGTGGTGGGTGCGGCGGTCTTGGCGACCAGTTGGGATTCACCGGTCAGGCCCGACTCGTCGACCTCCAGCGATTCCACCGACAGCAACCGGCAGTCCGCGGGCACGCCGTCACCCGCGCGCAGCTCGACGACGTCGCCGGGGACGAGCTCGTCGGAGGAGGCGATCTCGGTGCTGCCGGCTCGGCGTCGCCGCGCCGGTGTCCGCCCGGAGGCCAGCAGCTTGCCGAGCTCGCGGTCGGTGGCGGCCCGCTGGACGCCGTCGATGAGCGCGCTGGCCAGCAGCACGCCGAAGATCAGCCCGGCGTCCACGACCGACCCCAGGCCCGCGGAGATCACCGCCCCTGCGCCCAGCACGGGCGTGATCGGGGTGATCAAGCCCTCGACGGTCGCTGCGAACACGCCCACCGGAGCGTGCCCGTCGTCGGATGGCCGGTGCCGCTCGGCGGCCGCGGACGCCGCGAGTCCCCGCTCGGAGGTGTCCAGTGTGGACAGGACGGTGGCTGCGGGCATCGCGTGCCACGGCGTGCGTTCGCGGGGGAGCGGCGGCGGTCTGGTGGTGGCGCGGAGGGAGACCCAGGCGCCGGTTCCGTAGGCGGCCAACGCCGCGGCGTGCACCGGCATCGAAGCGCGGGCGGGGGCACCGGTGGCCGGGCCGAACGCGGCGAACAGCGCGCCCAGCAGCGCGCCGGCCACCGAGATGCCCGCTGCGTACCTGCTCGCCGCCCGCGCCTCTGCGGCCGCGCCCACCAGCAGGTCGAGAACCGCGGCGCTGGGGCATATCACGTCCGAGGCCCAGGCGGCGGAGTCCGATGTGGACAGGCCGATGCCGAGGTCCGCGGCGGCCAGGCCGTCGCCACCGAGGTGCGAGACCAGCGCGACGACGGCGCCGTCGTCCTGCAGCGCCCGCACCGAGTCGGCGAGTTCGGAGCCGCCCGGTACCGCGCCGTCCACCAGTAGCCTGCGCTCCAGTCCGTACCCGGTCACGAGCACGTCGGCGGCCACGGCTCGCGCGGTGTCGACCAGGGCCTCGGCGAGCGGGTCGAGTTCGTCGACCACGGCCACCAGCGCCACCGTCCGTCCATCATGGACTAGGCCGAGAACAGTCGCGCCACAAGCGATTTCGGCCTTCGCCGCGCGCCGGACCTCCGGCGGATGGGCCGACGCGTCCAGCGGCGCGACCGACCAGCTCCCGCTGCTGCGATGCGCGGTGGGATCGGCGGGATCGACGAGCTCGCCCGCGCGGGTGAACAGCTCCGCGGAGTCGGCGCCGTCGTCCAACGCGATCACCGAGTCGACCACGCGCCGTCCGGTCAGCAGGGCAGGGGCGTCGAAGACGACCGCGTCCACCCGGTCGAGCAGCCGCAGCGCGTCCGGTTCCAGCACGAGCGCGCCGCGCGAGGCCAGCGACGTGCTCAACGTCGTCGCGAACGCCTCGCGCCCGCCGGCGGCGGGCTTGGGCACCGCGGCCATGAGCGCGGCCAGGGCGCGCTGCGGAGCGCGCGACAACGCGTAGACGGTGATCGCACCGCCCAGCGCCGCGCCGCCCGAGGCGTTGGCGACCCGTTCCACCGGCCCGTCGGGAACCGGGCGCGGGCGAGGCCGGTGCGCCAGCGCGGGGCAGGCGTGCGGCAGCGCGTCCTCCCAGTGCTGCCAGGCCTGATGGCGCGCGAGCGTCTCGCGGGCGGAGCAGAAGCGCCCGCACAGATCGGTCAGCGCGCCCAGCGGGCGCCCGGCCAGGCCCTGCCCGGCGGCACCGCCCAGCGCCAGCGCCAGGTCCAGCGGTGCGCGTCCGATCACGCGCTGCAGGCCATCGCGCATCCACGGCACCGTGTCGACCAGCGACACCGCGGCCGGCACCAGCGGGGAGACCAACCGCGCCGGCAGCAGCGCACCCAGCCCCGCGTAGCCCAGGCCCACCGCGCTCACCGCCAACGCGCCGGCGTCGCGCAGCACGGCCTCGGCGTTGCCCGGGTGCCGCCGGCTGCGCGGCGCCACGTCCTGATCTCCCAGCCCGAAACCGGTCTCGACCTCGCCGATGATCCGCGCGGGTTCGGTGAGGTCGGGCAGTTCGGGGTCGTGCTCGACGACCACACGTCCGAGCACCCCGTTGACCTCGGCGCTGCGGACCCCGGCGAGTTCGCTCAGCCGGCGCTGCACCTCGCGGACGGCGTCGTCGTTGCCGGGCAGGTGCGCACCCCGCATCTCCAGGTGGCTGCGCTGGTGCCCGCGCCAGACGCGGCGGTCACCGGGCGAGGTGGTGGCCGCGCGGGCAGCCTGCAACACCGGTGCGGCGACTTCGGCGGCTTGCGACAGCAGCCAGCGCAGCATCGGCACACCCCCTGCGCGATCAGGCCGACTCGTCGCCCTGGCGCGCGTTGCGCTGCACCACGGCTGCTCCGATGCCGATCGCGGCGGCGACGGGCCATTCGATGACGCTCAGCGCCGCCGCGGCCGTCAGCCCGCTGTAGAACAGCAGCTGCTCGCGGGAGGGGAGCGCTCCGCGCACGGCGGTCACCGTCGAGGCGACCTCGTTGCGTCCGGGGATCTCGGGCAACGGGATGTGCGTGGTGTGCAGCTGCGCGGTCACGTACGGAACGGGGATCGAAGCACCCGAGGAGCTCGAGGGCGGCTGCGACGTCGACTCGGAGCTCGCGGACGTCTTCTTCGTCGAGGACGCCGACGAGCGGCCCTGCTTCGACGTCGGCTGCCTCCGTCCTCGCTGCGCGGATCCGGTGCTCGTGCTCGCCATGGCGACGACCTCCTAGCGGAAGCGACAACCAATTAATGCTACGACGAACGGAGCACGGGCGTCGGATGAACGGCCTACTCGCAACCGGATCGGTCGATCATGCCGCGAAGACGTCGTCCTGCACGGCGCAGCGGTAGCGCTGGGCGACGAGGTCGATCACCGCCGGGTGAACGCCGAGGGGATCGGCGACCCCGGCGACCGGGAGATCGGCGAGGCGGCGGTGGAACAGTCCCGGTGCCAGCAGGTAGGGCGCGATGAAATCGTCCGGGCCGCACAGCGCCTCGGTCGCCGGGCTCGCCGTGGTGATGTAGCTGGGGGTGAGCCACTGCCCGCAGCGCCTGCCCAGCAGTCGGGCGGCGGTGCGCACGTCCGACAGCGCGCGCTCGTCGGAGGAACCCGCCGCCGAGAACAGCACCCGGTCGCCCGGCTGCCACCCGGCCGCGCGGAGCCGGTCCAGCAGGGCCTCGGTGATCTCCGGTGCCGGCCCCAGCGGCTCGGTGATCGTCACGTCCTCGCGGCCGGTGGCGCCGATCTGCTCGGGGAGGTCGACGCGCACGTGGTAACCGGCCGCCAGGAACGCGGGCAGCGCCACGACCGGGCCGGGTGCGGACGCCAGCGCGTCGGCCACGGTCGGGCCGATGACGTCGACGTAGCCCACGTGCACCGGCACGCCCAGGCGCGCCGAGGTGGCCTCGGCCAGCTCCTCGACCACCCGCGGACCTCCGGGGTCGCGGGTTCCGTGGGCGACCAGCAGCAGCGGCGGGTTCACAGCGGATCTGCGCATCGCGGGGAGTCCCTCATCGGTTCCAGCGGAAGTCGGTATCCGCGTTTGATCACGGTCTGGACCAGCTGCGGCGCGCCCAGCGCCGAACGCAGCCGGGCCACGGCCTGCTCGACCGCGTGCTCGTCGGCGGCCCCTCCGGCGCAGTGCAGCGCCTCGGCCAGCGCGCGCCGCGACACCACGCGGCCCGGTCGTTCGGCCAACGCGCGCAGCAGCGTCTTCCCCTGCGGGGAGAGCTGTTTGACCTCGCCGTCGAGGATGGCCGCGTGCCCGCGCAGCTGGAGGTCGTGCCCGGCGACCGGAAGCGTCGGCGAGCGCATCGGCAGCGCCTCGCACAGCGCGCGCACCAGCGCGCCGATGCGGAAGCGCTCCGGGATCACCGCCGCCACGCCGTGATCGGCCAGCGGCGCGTGCGTCACCGGGCCCACGCAGGCCGCCAGCACCGGGCCGCGCAGCGCGGTCAGCAGCTCCTCGCGGCAGCCGCGATCTGCGGCCAGCGACAGCAGGCTCGCCGCCGCGGGAGCGCTGGTGAAGGTCACCGCGTCGATCTGCTGCGCGCACACCGCGGACAGCAGGTTCTCCAGCGCGGTGATGTCGGCCGGGGCCGTCCACCGGTACACCGGGACCTCGATGACCTTCGCCCCGGCGCACTCCAGCGCCTCGACGAAGTCCGGCAGCGGTTGGCCGTGCAGCTGCACTGCGATCCGCAAGCCATCCAGCGGTCCGTCGAGGAGGTTCTCCAGCAGTTCCGCCGAGGACTCCGAACCCGGCGACCACGGGTCGGGCAACCCCGCCGCCCGCACCGCGCCACGCGCCTTCGGGCCGCGGGCCAGCAGCCGCGCCGGGGCCAGGGCCGCCAGCAGCTCCGACCCCACGCCCCAGCCGTCGGCCGCTTCCACCCAGCCGCGGAACCCGATGCCGGTCGTGGCGACCACGGCATCGGGCGGCTGCGCGATGCAGGCGTCGGTGACCCGTCGCAGTTCGGTGTCGTCGGACAGCGGCAGGATCCGCAGAGCCGGGCCGTGCACGACCCGGGCACCCCGTCGTTCGAGCAGGGTGCCCAGCTCCTCCGCCCGCCGAGCCGCGGTCACGGCGACGGTGTAGCCGGTCAGTTCTTCGCTCAAGGGAGCGCGACCTCCACGAACGCCTCGCGCCGCCGCACCGGGAACACCGGCAGTCGCGCGTCGGGGTCGTCCAGGCACTCACCCGTGCGCAGCGAGAACACCTGCTTGAGCATCGGCGAGGCCACGGTGGGCTCACCACCGCGGTCACCGACGATGCCGCGGCTCATCACCCCGGCGCCGCAGAACGGGTCGACGTTGCCCACCGCGAACAGCTGGTCGTCGTGGGTGCGGAACACCGCCACCGGGTGTTCGCCGACGAGCGCCGGAAGACCGTACTCGGGCAGCAGCAGTTCGATTTCGCAGATCTGTTGCCAGTTCACGAGTGCACCTCCTGGTTCAGGGACTGAAATGCGGGCATCGGCAGGCTCACCGGGCCCGGGCGGATCTGTCCGCGTTCCTCGATGAAGCGGATGGTGGGATCCGGGGCGTCCGGCGCGTTGACGAACGAGACGAACCGGGAGAGCTTGCCCGGGTCGGACAGCACGCCCGCCCATTCGTCGGAGTAGGTGTCGACGTGGCGCTGCATCGCGGCTTCCAGCTCGGCGGCGATGCCGAGGGAGTCCTCGACGATGACCTCCTTGAGGTGCTCCAAGCCGCCTTCGAGGGATTCGACCCACGCCGAGGTGCGCTGCAGCCGGTCGGCAGTGCGCACGTAGAACATCAGGAACCGGTCGATGAGCTTGATCAGCTGCTCGTCGTCGAGGTCGGCGGCCAGCAGCTCGGCGTGGCGCGGGGTGAATCCGCCGTTGCCGCCGACGTAGAGGTTCCAGCCCTTGTCGGTGGCGATCACGCCGAAGTCCTTGCCGCGCGCCTCGGCGCACTCGCGCGCGCAACCCGACACCGCCGACTTGAGCTTGTGCGGTGAGCGCAGGCCGCGGTAGCGCAGCTCCAGCCGGATGGCCATGCTCACCGAGTCCTGCACGCCGTAGCGGCACCAGTCGTTGCCCACGCAGGACTTCACCGTGCGCAGCGCCTTGCCGTAGGCGTGACCGGACTCGAAACCGGCGTCCACCAGGCGCTTCCAGATCTCCGGCAGCTGCTCCACCCGAGCGCCGAACAGGTCGATGCGCTGCCCACCGGTGATCTTGGTGTAGAGGCCGAACTCCTTGGCCACCTCACCGAGCACGATGAGCTTCTCCGGCGTGATCTCACCGCCGGGCACCCGCGGCACCACCGAGTAGGTGCCGTTGCGCTGGATGTTGGCCAGGAACCGGTCGTTGGTGTCCTGCAGCGCGGCCTGCTCGCCCTCGAGGATGTGGCCGTTGCCGAGGCTGGCCAGGATCGAGGCGACCGCCGGCTTGCAGATGTCGCAACCGCGTCCCGAACCGTGCTTGGTGATCAGCTCGGAGAAGGAGCCGATGCCGGTGGCCTGCACGATCTCGAACAGCTCCGCCCGCGACTGGGTGAAGTGCTCGCACAGCGCCTTGGAAGTCACGACACCGCATTCGTTCAGCAGCGTCTTGAGCATCGGCACGCACGACCCGCAGCTGGTGCCCGCCTTGGTGCAGGACTTGACCTCGGCGACATCGGCGAGCCCGTGCTCGGCGATGGCGCAGGTGATCTGCCCCTTGGTCACGTTGTTGCAGGAGCACACCGTCGCGTCGTCGGGCAGCGCACCGGAGTCCACACCGGACCCGGCGGGCAGCAGCAGCTGCTCGGGCGGGGCGGGGAGTTCGCGGTCCACCAGCGGTCGCAGCACCGCGTAGGCGCTGGCGTCACCGACCAGCACACCACCCAGCAGCACCCGAGCGTCGTCGGAGAGCACCAGCTTGGCGTAGGTGCCCGCCGCGTTGTTGGCGTAGACGACCTCCAGCGCGCCCTCGGTGGTGCCGTGGGCGTCACCGAAGCTGGCGACGTCGACGCCGAGCAGCTTGAGCTTGGTCGACATGTCGGCACCGGGGAAGGTGCCCTCGCCCAGCTCCAGCAGCTGTTCGGCGACGCCCTCGGCCATGGTGTAGCCGGGCGCGACCAGGCCGTAGCAGCGGCCGTCGACCGCGGCGCACTCGCCGATGGCCCACACGCCCTCGACGTCGGTGCGGCAGGCGTCGTCGACGAGGAAGCCGCCGCGCTCACCGCGCGTCACACCGGCGATCTCGGCGAGCTCGTCGCGCGGGCGCACACCGGCGGAGAACACGACCAGGTCGGTGTCGATGACGGTGCCGTCGGCCAGCGTCACGCCGGTGACGTGGTCCTCGCCGTCGATGGACTGGGTGGCCGCACCGGCGTGGATGGTCAGACCCAGTTCCTCGACGAGACCGCGCAGCACCTGCCCGCCGCCCTCGTCGACCTGCAGCGGCATCAGCCGCGGCGCCATCTCCACCACGTGCGGCCGCATTCCCAGCAGCCGCAGCGCGTTCGCCGCTTCCAGCCCCAGCAGACCGCCGCCGATGACGACGCCGTCGGCGCCCTCGGTGGCGGAGTCGCGGATCGCGTCGAGGTCCTCGATGGTGCGGTAGACGAAGTTGCCGGGCAGCTGGTGTCCGGGCACCGGCGGCACGAACGGCTTCGAACCGGTCGCCAGCACCAGCGCGTCGTAGGTCAGCGATTCGCCGTCGGCCAGCGTCACCGTGCGGGCACCGGTGTCCACACCGGTCACCGCGGAGTTGAGGCGCAGGTCCACCATCGGGTCGTCGATGACGTCCTGGCCGGTCAGGCTGAGGTCCTCGGCGCTCTTGCCGTCCAGGTAGGACGACAGCCCCACCCGGTCGTAGGCGGGGCGGGGCTCTTCGCCGAGGACGACGATCCGCCAGGTGTTGGCCTCATCGCGTTCGCGGAGCGTTTCAACGAGCCGGTGGCCGACCATTCCGTGGCCGACGACGACGAGCGTGCGGGTCATGCCGCGCCCTCCCTTTCTGATTCGATGCGATCCGCCAACGAGCTGCACAGCCGGCCGACGTCGTCGACGCAGCCACCGCAGCCGGTGGTCGCCCGCGTTGCCCTGGCCAGCTCGGCGACCGAGCGGGCGCCGCCGTGCCAGGCGGTGATCAGGGACTTCTTGGTGACGTTGTTGCAGCGGCACAGCACCGCGTCCTCGGGGAGCTCCACCGGTGCGCCCGGCACCGCGGTCGGGGTGCCCAGCAGCAGCGACAGGCGGTCGGCCGGCATCGGCAGGTCGCGGTCGTGCAGCTGGCTGATCGCCGCGATCGCGGCCGGGAACCCCAGCAGCACGGCGCCGGAGATCCGCCCGGAGTGCAGCGCGAGCTTGGCGTAGCGGCCCCGCGCCGGATCCGAGAGCGTGACGATCTCGGCGTCGCCGGAGTCCAGGGCGCGCACCGAGCCGATGGAGACCAGGTCGATGCCGCGCGCCTTGAGCCGCGTCACCACCCGGGAGCCGGAGCAGACCGCGTCGCGGCCTGCCAGGTGCGCGGCCAGCGCGTCGGCCTGCTCCCACGCCGAGGCCACCAGCCCGAGCGTGCTGCCCCGGTGCTCGGCGCAGTCGCCGATGGCGTGGATGTGCGGGTCGCTGGTGCGCAACCGGTCGTCGACGACCACACCGCGGTTGACCGACACCCCTGCGCGCTGCGCGAGGGTCACCTCCGGCCACGCCCCGGTGCAGGCCACCACCAGCTCCGCGGCCGCATCCGAACCGTCGCCGAGGTGCAGCGTCCCGGCCCGGTAGGAGGTGGCCTTGGCGCCGAGCCGGACGTCGATGCCGAGCTTGCCCAGCCGTTCGGCCAGCATCGCGCCGCCGGCCTCGTCGAGCTGCCGTTCCATGAGGCGCTTCTCGCGGTGCACGAGCGTCACCTGGTGCCCGCGCGCCAGCAGCGACCGCGCCGTCTCGACGCCGAGCACGCCGCCGCCGAGCACCGCGACCGGGCCGGTGGCGGCGTCGATGCGCGCGCAGTCGGCGAGGCTGCGCAGCGCCGTGAGCCGGTCCGCGCCCAGGCCCATGATCTCGGGCATCAGCGGCCGCGCACCCGTTGCCAGCACGAGCACGTCGTAACCGAACTCGCGGCCGTCCTCGCAGCGCACCGTCCGCCGCGCGCGGTCGATGTCGGCCACCGCGCAACCCAGGTGCACCTCGGCGTCGAGGCCGGGCAGCGACACGGCGGGCCCGGGCAGCGAACCGTCGAGCACCGAACCCAGCAGCACCCGGTTGTAAGCCGGCTGCTCCTCGGCACCGAGCACGGTGATCGGCCCGTCGTGGTCCAGCGCGCGCAGCCGCTCGACCAGCCGGTGCGCGGCAGGGCCGTTGCCGACCACGACCACGCGCCCGGCGAGGCGGTTGAGGGGGAGCACGGTGCTCATGGCGCCACCACCTCCCGGTGGGGTTCGATGCGCACCGCGCTGACCTTGAACTCCGGCATCCGGCTGCGCGGGTCCAGCGCGTCACCGGTGAGCAGGTTGGCCCGCCCGTCGCCGGGGAAGTGGAACGGCAGGAAGACCGTGTCGGTGCGCATGGTCGGCACCAGCCGCACCTTGGCGATCGTGCTGCCGCGCGGTGAGGTGACGCGTGCCAGCACGCCCTCGGCGAGTCCGGCCCGGGTGGCGGTGTCGGGGTGGACCTCCACGAACGCCTCCGGGGAGGCCTCGTTGAGCTCGGCGACGCGGCGGGTCTGCGCGCCCGACTGGTACTGCGCGAGCACGCGCCCGGTCGTCGCGGTCAGCGGGAACACCTCCGCCGGCACGTCACCGGCGTCGCGGTGCTCGACCGCCAGGAACTTCGCCCGGCCGTCGGCGTGGGCGAAGCCGTCGAGGAAGAGCCTCGGGGTGCCGGGGTGTTCGCCGTCCGGGCACGGCCAGTGCAGCGCCTCGCCGGCGTCGAGGCGCTCGTAGCTGATGCCCGAGTAGTCGGCCTTGCCGCCCGCGGAGGCCCGGCGCAGCTCCTCGAAGACCTCGCGCGGCTGGGTGGGGTAGCGGTGACCGGGTTCGCCCAGGCGGGTCGCGATCCCGTGCAGCACCTCCAGGTCGCTGCGCGCGTGTCCCGGGGGCACCTGCAACCGGCGGCGCCGCAGGACGCGGCCCTCCAGGTTGGTCATGGTGCCCTCTTCCTCGGCCCACTGGGTCACCGGCAGCACCACGTCGGCCAGCTCGGTGGTCTCCGAGGGAACGAAGTCGGCCACCACCAGCAGGTCCAGGGACTTCAACCGCCGCACCACGTGCTCGGCGTTGGGCGCCGAGACCGCCGGGTTGGAACCGAACACCAGCAGGGCGCGCGGACCGTCGTCGGAGCCCAGCGCGTCGAGCAGCTCGTAGGCCGAGCGCCCCGCGCCGGGCAGCACCTCCGGCAACACGCCCCAGATCTCGGCGACGTGCTCGCGCGCGGCCTGGTCGGTGATCATCCGGTAGCCGGGGAGCTGGTCGGCCTTCTGGCCGTGCTCGCGGCCGCCCTGCCCGTTGCCCTGACCGGTCAGGCAGCCGTAGCCGCCGCCGGCACGGCCCGGAATTCCCAGCGCCAGCGCGAGGTTGATGAACCCGGACACGGTGTCCACGCCCTTGCTGTGCTGCTCGGCACCGCGTCCGGTGAGCACGTAGGCGCTGCCCGCCTCGGCGAGCATCCGCACCGCCTGCCGCTGCTCGGACACCGGAACCCCGGTGACCCGCTCGACCCGCTCCGGCCACCAGGACATCGCCCGCTGCCAGGCCGCTTCGAAGCCGTTGGTGCGCTCGCGGATGTAGTCGACGTCGCTGAACCCGTCGACCACCGCGATGTGCAGCAGCCCCAGCGCCAGCGCCAGGTCCGTGCCCGGCAGCGGCTGCAGGTGCAGTGCCGCCTGCTCGGCCGTCGCCGTCTTGCGCGGATCGATGACGATCAGCTCCGGCGAGCGCAGGTGCTGCATCAGCGGCGGCATCGTCTCCGCCGGATTCGCCCCGGCCAGCAGCACCACATCGGCGCCACCGAGGTCGGTCACCGGGAACGGCAGCCCCCGGTCCAGCCCGAACGCCGCCGTCCCGGCCGCGGCGGCCGAGGACATGCAGAACCGGCCGTTGTAGTCGATCTGACTCGTGCCCAGCGCCAGCCGCGCGAACTTGCCCAGCAGGTAGGCCTTCTCGTTGGTCAGACCGCCACCGCCGAACACCCCGATCGCATCCGGGCCGCGCTCGGCCCGGATGCGATCGACGCCCGTGGCGATGGTGTCGAGCGCGGTGTCCCAGGAAACCGGGACGAGCTCACCGTCGCGGCGCACCAGCGGGTGGCGCAGCCGGTCCGGGACGTCCAGAAGGGACGGAGCGGTCCACCCCTTCTGGCACAGCCCGCCCTGGTTGACCGGGAAGTCCGTGGGCCGCACCGAAACCCCGCGCCGCTCGCGCGTGAGCCGGGTCCCGCACTGCAGGGCGCAGTACGGGCAGTGGGTGGCCACTGTGCGGACCTCAGGCACGGCCGGCCTCCGCGGTCCGCTTCGCCGGCAGCCCCGCCGGATCCTGACCCGGCTTGAGCGCACCCCGCAGGTACACCGCCCAGGTCACCAGCACGCACACCAGGTAGTAGGCGAGGAACACCGTCAGCGCGGCGTCACCGCTGGCCGCCGCGCCGCTGTAGGAGGAGCGGAACGCCAGGTTGATGCCGACGCCGCCCAGCGCGCCGATCGCACCGGCGATGCCGATGACAGCACCGGAGAGGCGGCGCGCCTTGGCGAAGGCCGCGACGGCCTCGCCGCCAGAGGTGACCTCGTCCTCGGCCTCCTTGGCGTAGACCGCCGGGATCATCTTGTAGGTCGAGCCGTTGCCGAGCCCGGTCAGCAGGAACAGCACGATGAACGCCGTGACGTACAGCCCGAACGAGCCCAGCGCCGAGGCCACCAGCAGCACCGCGACCCCGACGGCCATGAGCACGAAGTTCCACGCCGTCACCCGCGCTCCGCCGATCCGGTCGGCCAGCCAGCCGCCCAGCGGTCGCGACAGCGAACCCATCAGCGGGCCCAGGAACGTCCAGCTCGCCGCCTGCAGCGGCGTGAAGTCGAACTCGGTCTGCAGCACCAGGCCGAACGCGAAGCTGTAACCGATGAACGAGCCGAAGGTGCCCACGTACAGGAAGGAGATCCACCAGGTGTGCTTGCTGCCGCACGCCTCCAGCAGCGCTCCCGGCTTGGCCTTGATGGCATCGACGTTGTCCATGAACAGCGCCGCGCACACCGCCGACACCGCGATCAGCGGCAGGTAGATCGCCGCCACGTACGACGGGTGGGTGTTGCCCGCGAAGGCGATCACCAGCAGTCCGACCACCTGGATGGTCGCCACGCCGATGTTGCCGCCACCGGCGTTGAGCCCCAGCGCCCAGCCCTGCAACCGCTGCGGGAAGAAGATCGTGATGTTGGTCATCGACGATGCGAAGTTGCCGCCGCCCACACCGGCCGTGGCGCCGATGAGCATGAACACCCACAGCGGAGTTCCGGGCTGCTGCACGAAGTAGAAGGCCAGTCCGGCGGGCACCAGCAGCACCACCGAGCTGAAGATCGTCCAGTTGCGGCCGCCGAAGCGGGTCACCGCGGCCGCGTAGGGCAGCCGCAGCACCGCGCCCACCAGGTTCGGCGTGATCACCAGAAGGAACTTCTCGGACGCCGTGAACGGCAGGCCGATGTCCGGCCCCATGAACAGCACCAGGACCGACCAGATGCTCCAGATGGAGAAGCCGATGTGCTCGGAGATGATCGAGAAGATCAGGTTCCTGCGTGCGACGTGCTTACCGGTGGATTCCCAGAGGGCCTCGTTCTCGGGGTCCCACCCCTCGATCCAGCGGCCTCTCGGGGCCCGTGCGTTCGTGTTCAACGCGGCTCCTCTCAACGGGTTGCTCCGAAGGTAGGAACCAGCTGTTTCCCCGGTGCGTGCCGCGCGTTACCGCCAAGAAAAACGGACTTCACATGATCGCTGCGCGCCCGGTCAGAACGGTCGTGACCGGCAACACACGGCGGCCCGGTGCGCCGCCGGTGACCCGGGCCGTGGCACCTTGTGGAGGTGACGGAACGAGCCTCGGGGGCTGACGACAGCGCGACCTGGCAGCGCGCTCGCGAACTGTTCGGCGCCGCCCGGCGCATCACCGCGCTCACCGGTGCGGGCGTGTCCACCGCTTCCGGCATCCCCGATTTCCGGGGCCCGGACGGGGTGTGGACCCGCAACCCGCAGGCCGCCCGGCTCAGCGACATCGACAGCTACCTCGCCGACGAGGGCCTCCGCGCGCAGGCGTGGCGCGCCCGCGCCGAGAACCCCGCCTGGCACGCCGAACCCAACGCCGCGCACCGGGCCTTCGTCGACCTCGACGCCTCCGGGCGCCTCGGCGCACTGCTGACCCAGAACATCGACGAGCTGCACCAGCGCGCCGGCCTGGCTCGCGACCGGGTGCTGGAACTGCACGGCACCATGCGCCGCACGGTGTGCGTGCACTGCGGTGCCACGGGCGCCATGACCGACGCCCTGCAGCGCGTCGCCGAGGGCGAGCGGGACCCGGACTGCCGCTCGTGCGGCGGCATCCTCAAGTCGGCGACGGTGTTCTTCGGCCAGGCGCTGGACGCCGACGTGCTGCGGGAGGCCAGGCGCGCATCGCTGGACTGCGACCTGTTCGTCGCCGCGGGCACGTCGCTGACCGTCTACCCGGCCGCGGCCTTCGCGGAGCTGGCGGCCAAGGCCGGGGCGAAGCTGATCATCTGCAACGCCGAGCCCACCCCCTACGACGAGATCGCCGACGCGGTCCTGCGCGGCCCGCTCACCGAGGTGCTGCCCGACCTCGCGGCGGCGCCGCTGATCGACTCCGCCGAGCCGCTGCGGACCTGGGGAGATCCCAGCACGTGGGAACAGATGTGACACGAGTGGTTGACGTTGCAGGGGAAACGTCCGTTTCGTGTGGTGCGCCTGGGGCAGGAGTGCCAAACTCCGGCTAATTGTGACTCCGTTCGGCCTAAGTTTCGGTACCGAACGGGTGCATCTGCTGGAGGTGACGGGTGTTGTCGACGACGAGAGGCGCACGCAGGATCGGCGTGCTGGTGCTGCTGTGCGCGGTCGGTCTGTCAGCCACCGGCACCGGCGTGGCCGTCCCGCCTCCCCCGCCCAATCCCAGCGACGACGAGATCCAGGCGGGCAAGGCCGAAGCCCAGCGCACCGCGGGCCAGGCCGGTGAACTGGCCAACCGACTCGCCGAGGCCGAGTCCCGGCTGATCGGTCTGCAGTCGCAGGTCGAGGTGAAGATGGAGGACGCGAACAAGGCTCGCGTCGACCTCCAGCGCGCTGAGGACGCCTACGGCCAGGCACGCGTCGCCGCTGACGCGGCCGCGGCCGAAGCGCGCTCGGCTGCGGACCGGATCGAGGCGCAGCGCCACCGGCTCGACCAGTTCGCCGCCAGCAGCTACCGGCAGGGCAGCAAGCTCGGCTCGATCACCGCCTACGCCGGAGCCCGCGACCCGCAGGAGATGCTCGAACGGGCCTCGCTGCTCGACGCGATCAGCGACTCCCAGCTCGACGTCCTCGACGATCTCGAACGCGCGCGCATCGAGAAGGTCAACAAGGACTCCATGACCCGCGCCGCGCTCGACGAGGCCGAGGCCAAGCGCCGCTCCGCCGACGAGGCGCGCGCCGCGGCCGAAGCCGCGCAGCAGACGGCGATCCAGGCCCGCGCGCAGCAGGCCGCGCAGTCCCAGGGCCTGCAGGCCGACCGCGACTCCGCGCAGGCCGAGCTCGACGCCGCCCGCTCCCGCGTCACCGGGCTGCAGGCGCAGCGCGCCGACTACCAGGAGTGGCAGGAGGACAAGGCCCGCGAGGAGCAGGCCGCCGCGGCTCAACCGGTCGGCAACGACGACCAGGCGGGCAGCTCGGCACCGGCGGTCTCCGGCGACGTCGAGGCGGTGATCTCACGGGCGATGTCGCAGCTGGGAATGCCCTACGCGTGGGGCGGTGGCAACTCGCGCGGGCCGACTCGCGGCATCCGGGACGGGGGAGTGGCCGACGCCTACGGCGACTACGCCAAGATCGGCTTCGACTGCTCCGGGTTGATGATCTACGCGTTCGCCGCCGCGGGCGTCTCGCTGGACCACTACAGCGGGTACCAGGCGCAGTCGGGCAAGCGCGTCCCGCTCTCGCAGATGCGCCGCGGCGACATGCTGTTCTGGGACGACGGCGGCTCCATCCACCACGTCGCCCTCTACCTGGGCAACGGCAAGATGGTCGAGGCGCCGTACTCGGGTTCCCGGGTGCGCGTCACCTCGGTCCGCTACGGCGGCATCACGCCCTACGCGGTGCGGGTGCTCTGACGGCCCGGCTGGTCTCCGGACCAGGGGTGCTGCAAGCATTGCCGGGTGGCGGATTTCGCGGCGGTGGTGCTGGCCGGTGGGGGAGCGCGCCGGCTCGGCGGCGTGGACAAGGTGATGCTGCCGGTGCTCGGCCGGACGTTGCTGGACCGCACGCTCGACGCGGTGGCGGGCGCTGATCCCGTCGTGGTGGTCGGCCCCGAACGGCCCACGGTCTCGCCCGTCCGATGGACGGTCGAGGAGCCGGCCGGGGGAGGGCCGCTCGCGGCCGTGGAGGCCGGGCTGCGACTGATCGACGACGCCGACGGGCTGGTCGCGATCCTCGCCGCTGATCACCCGCACCTCACCCAGGACACGCTGGTCCGGTTGCGCGCCGCGCTGCGCGACGATCCAGCGGCTCGGGGAGCGGTCCTGTCCGAGCCCGGCGGCCGCGCGCAGTGGCTGGTCGGCCTCTGGCGCCTGCGGTCCCTGCGCGAAGCGATGCCCGCGGAAGTCCGGAACCGGCCGGTCCGAGACCTTCTCGCGCCGCTGGATCCACTTCGGATCGACGCCACCACGGCTGAGGTATCCGATGTGGACACCCCGCACGACCTGCGACGGGCTCGCACGCCGGAACGCTGACCACTCCCGTGGTGCCGAATCCGGGGGAGCGGCGCATCGAACCGTTAACAGCGTCTATGACTTCAGTGTCGAATGAAATTAATGCTCCTCGAGCAAGACCCAAAACCCCGCCAAGACGACGAACGCGGCTCGGCTTCACAGGGGTCATACCGCCGATGGGGTTGAGTGGGCGTTCGATGCGCCCCCTCGTGCGCGAGGAGCCAGCGGCGTGCCAGGATCTTGATCGGCCCGAAACGGCCGCATCGACGAGGAGGCTGGGAGAAGTGACCGAGGCCGGCAACGGTGAGAGCGGGGGCGCCGGAGCGGCTGCGGCGCGTCCAGCGGGTCAGGCGGGTTCGTCGAGCACTCCCGCGCGCGACGCGCAGCTGCTCGAACGCACCGTCTTCGAAGTCAAGCGCGTCATCGTCGGCCAGGACCGCCTGGTCGAGCGGATGCTGACCGGCCTGCTGGCCAAGGGGCACATCCTGCTCGAAGGCGTGCCAGGTGTCGCCAAGACCCTCGCGGTGGAGACCTTCGCCCGCGTCGTCGGCGGCTCGTTCTCGCGGCTTCAGTTCACCCCCGACCTGGTGCCCGCCGACATCCTCGGCACCCGCATCTACCGGCAGGGCAGCGAGCGCTTCGACGTCGAGCTCGGCCCGGTGCTGGCCAACTTCGTGCTCGCCGACGAGATCAACCGCGCGCCCGCCAAGGTGCAGTCGGCGCTGCTGGAGGTCATGGCCGAGCGGCACGTGTCCATCGGCGGCGAGAGCTTCCCGATGCCCGCGCCGTTCCTGGTGCTGGCCACCCAGAACCCCATCGAGAACGAGGGCGTCTACCCGCTGCCCGAAGCGCAGCGCGACCGCTTCCTGTTCAAGCTCCCGGTCGAGTACCCGACCGCGGAGGAGGAGCGCGAGATCATCTACCGGATGGGCGTCACCCCGCCCGAGCCCAACGGGGTGCTCGACCCCGAGGAGCTGATCCGGCTGCAGGACGTCGCCGCCGGGGTGTTCGTGCACCACGCGCTGGTCGACTACGTGGTCCGGCTGGTGGTCGCCACCCGGATGCCCAACGACCACGGCCTGTCCGACATCGCGGGCTGGGTCTCCTACGGCGCCTCGCCGCGCGCGAGCCTCGGCATCATCGCCGCCGCGCGCGCCCTGGCGCTGGTGCGCGGGCGCGACTACGTGCTGCCGCAGGACGTGGTGGACGTCGTGCCGGACGTGATGCGCCACCGCCTCGTGCTGTCCTACGACGCGCTGGCCGACGGCATCCCGGTGGAGCACATCGTGGGCCGGGTGCTGCAGACCGTGCCGCTGCCGCAGGTGTCGGCCCGCCCGCAGGGCGGGCAGCAGCAGGCCGCGCCGGTCGGTCCGGCCGTGCAGCCCGGTTACGGCCAGCCGCCGATGCCACCGCACCAGTGAGGGGAGGGGCAGACGTGGCGGCACCCGCGGACTCCGGCGGTGACCGCCCGGCATGGGCGCCACCGGCCCTGGAGGCCGGGCGGATGGAGGTCGCGCTGCGCGCTCTGGAGCTGAGCGTGCGCGGTCGGCTCGACGGTCTCCTGCAGGGCAATCACCTCGGTCTGGTGCCCGGTCCGGGCAGCGAGCCGGGGGAGGCCCGCGCCTACCAGCCCGGTGATGACGTGCGGCGGATGGACTGGGCGGTCACCGCTCGCATGGCCGAGCCGCACATCCGGCAGACCGTGGCCGACCGCGAGCTGGAGACGTGGGTGGCGATGGACCTGTCGCCGAGCCTGGACTTCGGCACCGCCGCCTGCGACAAGCGGGAGCTGGCCGTGGCGGCGCTGGCCGCCGTCATGTTCCTGACCAGCGGCGGTGGCAACCGCATCGGTGCGGTGGTGGACAACGGCACCGGGCAGCACCGGCTGCCCGCGCGCGGCGGTGCCGCGCACGCCCGGGCGCTGCTGAAGAAGGTCGCCGAGACCCCGCGGGCCCCGGAGGGCACCCGGGGAGATCTGTCCGGGCTCCTGGAATCGTTGCGGCGGCCTCCGCGCCGCAGGGGACTGGCGGTGGTGGTCTCCGACTTCCTGGGCTCCACCGATTGGCAGCGCGCGCTGCGCGGGCTGGGTGCCCGGCACTCGTTGCTGGCCATCGAGGTGATCGACCCCCGCGACGTGGAGCTGCCCGACGTGGGAACGGTGCTGCTGTCGGACCCGGAGACGGGTCGGCGGCGCGAGGTGCACACGACGCCGGTGCTGCGCAAGGAGTTCGCCGCTGCTGCGGCCGCGCACCGCGAGGACGTGGCAAATGTTCTGCGCAGGGCCGGGTGCGCTCACCTGGTGCTGCGCACCGATTCCGACTGGATCGCCGATGTCGTGCGGTTCGTGATGGCGCGCAAGCGCGGCTGGTCCGGCGGAGGAGCTGGGTGATGTTGAGTCTGACCGGGTTCACCGCGCCGTGGTGGTTCCTGCTGCTGTTCGTGGTCGCCGGCCTGGTCGCCGGTTACGTGTGGGCGATGCGGCGCAGGCAGCGGGATTCGCTGAAGTTCTCCAACCTGGAGGTGCTGGACCGGGTCGCCTCGGGCAGGCAGGGCTGGTGGAAGCACGTGCCGCCGGCGTTGCTGGGGGTGGCGCTGATCCTGCTGACGGTGGCGCTGTCGGGTCCGACGGCCGAGCAGCGGATTCCGCGCAACCGGGCGACGGTCATGCTGACCATCGACGTGTCGTTGTCGATGAAGGCCACCGATGTGGAGCCGAACCGGTTGGAGGCGGCGAAGGTCGCGGCCAAGGAGTTCGCCGACAAGCTCACCCCGGGCATCAACCTGGGGCTGGTGTCGTTCGCCGGGACGGCGACGGTGCTGGTCATGCCGACCACGGATCGTTCGAGCGTCAAGCAGGCGATCGACACCCTCAAGCTGGCCGAGGCGACCGCGACCGGTGACGGGATCAACGCGTCGATGCAGGCCATCGACTCGTTCGGCAAGATGGTCGGCGGTCCGGCGGGTGCTCCGCCGGCGCGGATCGTGCTGATGGCCGATGGCGGGCAGACCATTCCGCGAGAGATGGACGCGCCGCGCGGCGCGTACACGAAGGCCCTCGAGGCGAAGAAGGCCAGCGTTCCGATCTCCACGATCTCCTTCGGCACCAAGCACGGCTCGATCGAGATCGAGGGCGAGCAGGAGTGGGTCGAGGTCGACGACGACGCGATGCAAGAGATCGCTCGGTTGTCCGGCGGCGAGTTCCACAAGGCCGCCAGCGCGGAGCAGTTGCGCGAGGTCTACGAGACGCTGGGTGAGCAGATCGGCTACGAGACCAAGCACACAGACGCCAGCAAACCGTGGTTGGTGCTGGGTACTCTCTGCGCGATCATCGCGGCCGGGATCTCGTTGTTCGCCGGTCGGCGATTGCCGTAGCCGACGACAGGAGCCTCGTCCCCTTGAACACGGCAGCTCGTTTCTTGTGGGAATTCGTCAAGTCGCCGACCACGACCGCCGCGGTGGGCCCGAGTTCGCGGGCGCTGGCCGAGCAGATGGTGGCGCCGATCCCGCTGACCGGGGATCCGGTCGTGGTGGAGCTGGGCCCGGGCACGGGTGCGTTCACCGAGGTGATCCAGCGGCGCCTGGGCGGGCGGGGCACGCACCTGGCGGTGGAGCTCAACGAGGGTTGGGCCGCTGATCTGGGGCACCGCTTCCCGGGCGTGGACTCGGTGTGCGGGAACGCTCGCAGCGTTCCGGACCTGCTGGCCGAGCGCGGACTGGCCGAGGCCGACGTGGTCGTCAGCGGGTTGCCGTGGGTGGCGCACGCGCCGGTGGACGGGGTTCCGCTGGTGGAGCTGCTGGCGTCGGTGATGGCTCCGGACGGGGTGTTCACGCAGTTCGCCTACACCTGGACGCGGTGGGCGCCGCCTGCGCGCAAGCAGCACGCGGACCTGAAGGCGACGTTCGAGGAGACGGTGGTCAGCCGCACGGTGTGGCGCAACCTGCCGCCCGCGGTGGTGTACCTGGCCCGCAGGCCGCGTTCGTCGTAGCCGCGCGCCGCCGGGAGCGGTGTTAGGTTGCTGGGATGCCTGCTGATGCGGTGGTGTCCGGGCTGGACGAACTACCGCTCCTGATCGAGCTGGGGACGGCGTTGCTGTTCTCCAGCCTCATCGGGCTGGAGCGGGAGATCCGGGCCAAGAGCGCGGGGTTGCGCACGCACGCCCTGGTGGGGGTGGGCGCGGCGCTGTTCATGCTGGTGTCCAAGTACGCCTTCGGTGATCTGCTGGTGTTCGACCGGGTGTCGCTGGACCCGTCGCGGGTCGCGGCGCAGATCGTCTCCGGCATCGGGTTCATCGGCGGCGGGCTGATCTTCGTGCGCCGGGATGCCGTGCGCGGTCTGACCACGGCGGCCTCGGTGTGGCTGGTGGCCGCGGTCGGGATGGCCTGCGGCGGGGGATTGGTGGTGCTGGCGGCGGCCACGACCGGGGTGCACTTCCTGGTGGCGATCGGCTTCCCGTACCTGCTGCGGGCGGTGCGTCCGGCGTTGCGGGAGCCGCAGGTGATGCGGGTGGGCTACCTGGACGGCTACGGGGTGCTGCGCAGCGTGCTGACGCTGTGCACCAGCCGCGGGTGGGCGGTGCTGGACCTGCAGGTCGAGCGGGAGGACTCCGACGACGAGCAGCGCACGGCGGTGGTGGCGCTGCGGCTGCGCGGCAAGACGCCGGTGTCGACGCTGGTGCAGGAGATCAGCCAGTTGCCGGGCGTGCTGCACGCGTCGGCCGGTGATGCGGCCGAGGGCGGGTTCTGAGGCGGTGCCGGGCCCGGTCGTGGGCCCGGCACCGGCGGATCACTCCGCTTCCTTCTTGATCTGCTCCATGTCGAGGTCGCGGGCCTGGCCGACGAGGTCTTCGAAGACGTTCTCGGGCAGGGCGCCGGGCTGCTGGAAGACCAGGACCTTGTCCCGGATGATCGCCAGCGTCGGGATCGACTGCACGTCGAAGGCGGCGGCCAGCTCGGGCTGGTCCTCGGTGTCGACCTTGGCGAAGACGATGTCGTCGTGGGTCTCCGAGCCCTTCTCGAAGACCGGGGCGAACTGCTTGCACGGGCCGCACCAGGAAGCCCAGAAGTCGATGATGACGAACTTGTCGTCGCTGACGACCTCGTCGAAGTTGTCCTTGGTCAGTTCGACCGTGGCCATTGGATCCCTCTTCGGATGGTGGGGCAGGTACTCGGGCAACGCCGGTCGCGGGACCGCGCATTCCCCCAGGTTCGTGTCGGTTGCACCACGCTCGTGGTGATCAGTGCGAGCGTGGTGGGCCACCGTACTGGCCGCGGGTGCGGTCTGTCGTGCGCGGGTGGCCCGGTGTGTAGGCACGCCACCAGAAAGGGGCCCCATTTGTGTAAGGAGTCGATGAGCGGTGGGGCTCGCTGAGCGGATAATGTCGCGGCTGAAACGAATCTTGAGGCGTTCGATGGGAGATCCACAGTGGCACGGTCCGTACTGGTGACCGGCGGTAACCGCGGCATCGGCCTGGCCATCGCGAGAGCGTTCCAGGCGGCCGGGGACAAGGTCGCGGTCACGCACCGCGGATCGGGTGCGCCCGAGGGCCTGTTCGGCGTTCAGTGCGACGTCACCGACTCGGACCAGGTCGCGGCGGCCTTCGACGAGGTGGAGGCCGCGCACGGGCGGGTCGAGGTGCTGGTGGCCAACGCGGGCATCACCGACGACACGCTGCTGCTGCGGATGAGCGAGGAGCAGTTCGGTCGGGTCATCGACGCGAACCTGGCCGGTTCGTACCGGGTGGCCAAGCGCGCGGCGAGCAGCATGCTGCGCAACCGGTTCGGGCGGATGATCTTCATCTCGTCGGTGGTGGGGCTCTCCGGTGGTCCGGGGCAGGTCAACTACGCGGCGAGCAAGGCCGGTCTGGTGGGCATGGCGCGTTCGATCGCGCGTGAGCTGGGTTCGCGCAGCATCACGGCGAACGTCGTCGCGCCGGGTTACGTCAAGACCGAGATGACCGACGATCTGCCGGAGGAGCGCAAGAAGGAGATCCTCGGGCAGGTGCCGCTGTCGCGGATGGCCGATCCGGAGGAGGTCGCGGGCGCGGTGCGCTGGCTGGCCTCGGACGAGGCCGGGTACGTCACCGGTGCGGTGATCCCGGTCGACGGCGGTCTCGGGATGGGGCACTGACCCGCTCGGTAGCGGGTGAAGGGACTTCCGGCACAGCGCTGGTGCCGGCCACCTCGGGTGCGTGGGCGCCCGGCATGTGATTTCGAAGGGGTTTATTCGTGAGCGGATTGCTCGAAGGCAAGCGGATCCTGGTCACCGGGGTGATCACCGACGCGTCGATCGCGTTCCACGCGGCCAAGGCCGCCCAGGAGCAGGGCGCCGAGGTGGTGCTGACCGGTTTCGGCCGGTTGAGCCTGGTGGAGCGGATCGCCAACCGGCTGCCCAAGCCGGCGCCGGTGCTGGAGTTGGACGTCACCAACGCCGAGCACCTGGAGACGCTGCCGGAGCGGGTGCGCCAGCACGTCAGCGGTCTGGACGGGGTGCTGCACTCGATCGGCTACGCGCCGGCGTCGTGCCTGGGCGGGGACTTCCTGGAGGCCCCGTGGGAGGACGTGTCCACAGCGGTGCAGATCTCGGCGTACTCGTTGAAGTCGTTGAGCACCGCGACGCTGCCGCTGCTGAGCGAGGGCTCCTCGATCGTGGGCATGGACTTCGACGCGCGCGTCGCGTGGCCGGCCTACGACTGGATGGGCGTGGCCAAGGCGGCGCTGGAGTCGACGTCGCGGTACCTGGCGCGTGAGCTGGGGCCCAAGGGCGTGCGGGTGAACCTGGTGTCGGCGGGTCCGGTGCGGACGATGGCGGCCAAGTCGATCCCGGGTTTCGCGGACCTGGAGGCGGGCTGGGGCGACCGGGCTCCGCTGGGCTGGGACGTCAACGACCCGACGCCGGTGGCCAAGTCGATCTGCGCGGTGCTGTCGGACTGGCTGCCCGCCACGACCGGTTCGATGATCATGGTCGACGGTGGTGTGCACTCCCTGGGGGTGTGATCGATCTTGTGGAGGGGCGCCCTGGAGATGGTCCGGGGCGCCCTTCGTCGTTTCCGGCATCTCGTGGTTCACATCGGGTGCGCCCCGGTTGCGCGGGGATGAATCAGCGGCGCGATGATGGTTCGGTGAGCTTTGATGCGTTGCTGTTCTTGTCGTTCGGGGGGCCGGAGGGCCCGGAGGAAGTGCGGCCGTTCCTGGAGAACGTGACCCGGGGCAGGGGAGTGCCGCCGGAGCGCTTGGACGAGGTGGCCGAGCACTACCTGCACTTCGGTGGCGTGTCGCCGATCAACCGGCTGAACGAGGACATCATGGCCGCGTTGCGGTCCGAGCTGGACGCGCGGGGCAGGGATCTGCCGATCTACTTCGGCAACCGCAACTGGCACCCGATGATCGAGGACACCGTCGGGCGGATGGCCGATGACGGGGTGCGGCGGGCTCTGGTGTTCGCGACCTCGGCGTGGGGCGGCTACTCGGGGTGCAAGCAGTACCACGAGGACATCGTGCGGGCGCGGGAGTCGGTCGGGCAGCGGGCGCCGGAGCTGGTGAAGCTGCGGCAGTTCTTCGACCACCCGCTGTTCGTCGAGGCCAACGCCGATGCGGTGCGCGCCGCCTACGCAAAGCTGGGGGAGCGGGCCGAGCAGGCGCGGTTGGTGTTCACCGCGCACTCGATCCCGCTGCGCGCGGATGAGCGGCCGGGTGCCGACGGGCGGCCGCAGTGGTACTCGCGGCAGGTCGCCGAGGCCGCGCGGCTGGTGGCCGAGCGGGTGGGTGCGGAGAGCTACGACGTGGTGTGGCAGTCGCGTTCGGGTCCGCCGCAGGTGCCGTGGCTGGAGCCCGACATCTGCGAACACCTGGAGGAC
Source organism: Saccharopolyspora sp. NPDC049357 (assembly GCF_040677225.1). Taxonomy (NCBI): domain Bacteria; kingdom Bacillati; phylum Actinomycetota; class Actinomycetes; order Pseudonocardiales; family Pseudonocardiaceae; genus Saccharopolyspora; species Saccharopolyspora sp. NPDC049357. Next base: position 55,685 of record NZ_JBFAQJ010000036.1, read on the forward strand.
CTGCACGCCAAGGGGGTCGGCTCGGTGGTGGTCAGTCCGATCGGGTTCGTCTCCGATCACCTCGAGGTCGTGTGGGACCTGGACAACGAGGCGGAGGAGGCAGCTGCCGGGTTGGGGATGGGTTTCGCGCGCGCGGCCACGGCGGGCACCGATCCGCGGTTCGCGAAGATGATCGTGGAGCTGATCGCCGAGCACACCGATGCCGCCCCGGTGTGCAAGCTCTCGGAACTTCGGATGGCGGGCTCGACGGTCAACGGGGCGCTGTGCGCTCCCGGCTGCTGCTGAGGGTTTTCGGCTGTTGATGGGGGTGTCCGCTCGGTGGAGCGGGCACCCCCATCAACGTCGGTCAGGAGCGGGCGGCTTGGTCGGCCAGGACGCGGACCATCTCGGCGACCGAGGCGCGGCGGGCGGCGCGCACGGCGTCGAACAGCGGGCGCAGGGCGTCGGTGCGGCTGCGCATGGCCGAGGCCGACAGGGCGCCGCCGGGTGCGTCGTCGGTGGCCACCCACAGGATCGCCTCGACCTCGGTGGCGCGCTGGAGGATCCGCAGCGTGCGCTGGGGGATGTTCTCCGGCCAGTCCGGGGTGGGTTTGGCGGCGATGGTCTGGGCGATCTCCTCGCGCACACCGGGGCGCTGCTTGGCGACTCCGAGTTCGATGAGGGCGGTGGCGGCTTCGCGCATGGCCGAGGCCATGCCGTGCTCGGCTTCGCCGATCGGCAGGTGTTCGGCGGGCGGCAGTTCGCCGGTCTCGAACACCGTCCAGCGCAGGATGTCTTCGGCGATGCGCTCGGGGACCAGCCCCAGTCCGGCTTCGGGCAGCACGGTGGCTTCGCCGATGCGCATCGCGAGCTTGGAGAACGGGGTGGCTCCGCCGAGGCCGCGGGCGTCGCCGGGCACGGGCAGCGCCAGTTCGCCGGTGGAGGCACCGGCCTTGCGCAGCGCGGCCAGCAGCAGGGCGGGGCCGGCGGGGGTCTCGTGGGGGCCGGGCAGGTCCAGGCGCGCGGCGAGCTCGTCGTCGGCGGCGCGGAACTCCTGCACCTCGCCCCAGGTCTGCAGGGCATCGAGCACGTCGTCCGACGCGGCCGCACCGTGCAGCCAGGCGGACGACCAGACAACCAATGTGGCGCTTGGGCATGGCACGTCGGTAGAGGGTACGGATCGAAAACCCTTGCTGGGTCCCGGGGGAGGTGTGGTGTGACTCCGCCCATGGACGGTTGCGGCGTGGCGGCACGACGGTGGGCCACGATCGGATTACCGTGTCCGCTCGTGCGGTCGGTTGATTATGGACGGGACATCCTGTCGGGCTCGCGGCGCGAGAAGGTGCCGGAGGTCCCGGCTGAACCGGGGCTGGTGGTCGAGGACCCGGCCAGCGGGTTCTGCGGTGCGGTGCTGCGGGTGGAGAAGGGCAACGTGGTGCTGGAGGACCGGCACGGCAAGCAGCGCTTGTTCCCGATGCGCCCGGCCGCGTTCCTGTTCGAGGGCAAGCCCGCGACGCTGGTGCCGGCGCGCACGAGCTCCCCTGCGGCTCCGGCGCGGTCGGCGTCGGGTTCGGTGAAGGTGGAGGGTCTGCGGGCCCGCACGGCGCGCGGGAGCCGGATCTGGGTGGAGGGCATTCACGACGCCGAGCTGGTCGAGCGGATCTGGGGTCACGACCTTCGGGTCGAAGGCGTCGTCGTCGAGCCGCTGCACGGCGTGGACGATCTGCCGGGGCTGCTGGCCGAGTTCGGGCCGGAACCGGGGCGCCGGGTCGGGGTGCTGGTGGATCACCTGGTGGCGGGAAGCAAGGAATCGCGGTTGGTGGAGGGCATCACCGACGAGCACGTGATGATCACCGGGCACCCGTACGTCGACATCTGGGAGGCGGTCAAGCCCGCTGCGGTGGGCATCCGCGAGTGGCCGACGGTGCCGCGCGGGCAGGACTGGAAGCAGGGCGTGTGCTCGCGGCTGGGCTGGGGTGAGCCTGCGGAGGGCTGGCGGCGGGTGCTGGCCGGTGCCTCCGGCTTCCGCGACGTCGAGACGCCGTTGTTGACCGCGGTGGAGCAGCTGATCGACTTCGTCACCGCGGAGGGGTGATCCGGCGGTCACACGTTGATCACGTGGGCTGAAATGCCGGTGGCGCCTGGGGCGCACGTGCCACGATGGACGCATGACTCCTGCGCTGCTGTGGCTGATCGCCGGGGTGCTGCTGATCGGCGCCGAGATCCTGTCCGGGGACTTCGTGCTGGTCATGATCGGCGCCGCGGCTCTGGGGGCCGCCGGTAGTTCGGCGCTGGGCATGCCCTTGGGCGTGGACGTCGCGGTGTTCGCGGCGCTGGCGCTGGGGTTGGTGTTGTTGGCCCGTCCTGCGCTCAAGCGGCGCATGTTCGTGCAGCGCGAGCTCAAGACCAACGCGGACGCCCTGGTGGGGAAGCAGGCGCGCGTGGAGTCCACAGTGGATGCGCAGGGGGGTCAGGTCCGCATCGACGGCCAGTTGTGGTCGGCGCGGGCTCTGGACGAGACCCAGGTTATCGAGGCCGGCCGCACGGTCACCGTCATGGAGATCGCGGGCGCCACAGCGGTGGTGTGGGCCGAGCCCTGAGGGAGATGAGGCTTCGTGGGAATGGCTGAAGTGATCGTGCTGGTGGCCGCGGTGCTGCTGGTGCTGATCGTCGTGGTGAAGTCGGTGATGGTCGTACCGCAGGCGCAGTCGGCGGTGGTGGAGCGGCTGGGCCGGTTCCGGACCGTGGCGCAGCCGGGGCTGAACATGCTGGTGCCGTTCTTCGACCGGGTTCGGGCGCGCATAGATCTGCGCGAGCAGGTGGTGTCGTTCCCGCCGCAGCCGGTGATCACCCAGGACAACCTGACCGTCTCGATCGACACGGTGGTGTACTTCCAGGTCACCGATGCGCGGGCGGCGGTCTACGAGATCTCCAACTACATCGTGGCGGTGGAGCAGCTGACCACCACGACGCTGCGCAACGTGGTCGGTGCGATGAGCCTGGAGGAGACGCTGACCTCGCGGGATGCGATCAACACGCAGCTGCGCGGGGTGCTGGACACCGAGACCGGCCGGTGGGGGATCCGGGTCGCGCGGGTGGAGCTCAAGGCGATCGATCCGCCGCCGTCGATCAAGGACTCGATGGAGAAGCAGATGCGCGCCGACCGGGAGAAGCGCGCGATGATCCTCAACGCCGAGGGCACCCGGGAGTCGGCGATCAAGACCGCCGAGGGGCAGAAGCAGTCGGCGATCCTGGCCGCGGAAGGCCAGAAGCAGGCGGCCATCCTGGAGGCCGAGGCCGACCGGCAGTCGAGCATCCTGCGAGCGCAGGGTGAGCGGGCCAGCCAGTACCTGCAGTCGCAGGGGCAGGCCAAGGCGATCGAGAAGGTCTTCGCGGCGGTCAAGCGCGCCAAGCCGACTCCGGAGCTGCTGGCCTACCAGTACCTGCAGACGCTGCCGCAGATGGCGCAGGGCGATGCCAACAAGGTGTGGGTGGTGCCCAGCGACTTCGGCAAGTCGCTGGAGGGCTTCGCCCGCATGCTCGGTGAGCCGGGCGAGGACGGGGTGTTCCGCTACGAGCCGTCGCAGGAGACCAGCGACGCTCCGCCGGCCGAGGCGGTGGAGGAGTCGGTGCAGGCGTGGTTCGACACCTCCACCAACCCCGAGGTCGCCGAGGCGGTGCGTGCCGCGGAGGCGGTGGCGCGCAAGGAGGTTCCGCCGGCGAACATGTCGCAGCCGCCGGAACAGGGCTGATCGAGCGGTTGTCGCGTCCCGGTGCCGGTCATCCGGCGCCGGGACGCACTTGTTGGGCGGGCACGGTGACGGGTGTGAACGGCTGGGCGGCCTCGTGGGCGGCGGCGTAGGTGGCCACGGCGCCCTGGGCGTTGCCGTAGGGGTCGCGCAGCACGCCGAACACGCCGGGGAAGACCCGGATCTGGCTGTCGTGGCAGACCACCGGCAGGTTGATGGGATTGCCTTCGAGGTCGGCGTGGGCGGTGCGCATGGCTCGGTGGAATCCCGCCCAGTGCGCCTGCTGGTGTTCGGCGGGCACGATGAGGTCCAGGGTGGCGCCGATGGCTTCGTGGGCGGGGTGACCGAAGAGCAGTTCGGCGTCGGCGTTGAAGTGCACGATCGTGCCGCTGAGGTCGGCGATGACCATGGCTGAGCGGTGTTCGGTGTCGTTCATGGCCAGATGATGCGGCCGGATCAGGATGAGCGCCTTCCGGAAGTCACTCTTTGATGGTTAATAACCTCGGTGATTTCAGTGCTGGCCGAAATCAATGCTCCGCATCCCGCACTTCCGCCCACACGTCGCCTCACAAAACCGGGCTCAGACGTCGGTCGGGTCGAGGTAGGAGCCACCTGCGATGCCGAGGGCGCGGACGGTGCCCAGGAGGTGCTCGCGGAGCTGCTTCTTGGCGAGCTCGGCCTCGCCGGCGGCGAGGGTGTCGGCGAGTTGGGCGTGCTGGTGGGTGATGCGCTCGCGCGTCGAGTGGGTGCGGGCGGTGGAGGTGATGCGCATCTGCTTGTCGCGCAAGGTGTTGTAGAGGTCGGTGACGACCGGGTTGCCCGCGGCGCCGACGAGGGTGGCGTGGAAGGCGCGGTCGGCGACGTGCATCTCGGCGTCGCTGAGGTCGGTGCCGTCGCAGGCGGGATGGTCGGCGAGTTCGCGGCCGACGGCGGTCATCGCCTCGGGGCCTTCGATGGCCAGCTTGTCGATGGCGAAGCTCTCCAGCGCCAGGCGGGCCTCGATCACGGCGCGGGCTTCGGCGGCGCTGACGGGCACGACCAGGGCGCCGCGCTTGGGGTAGAGCTTGAGGAACCCCTCCGATTGCAGGCGCAGGAAGGCCTCGCGGACGGGTGTGCGCGACATCTGGAGGGCGTTGGCCACTTCTCCCTCGCTGAGCAGCTCGCCATCGGGGAAGCTGCCGTCGAGGAGTCCGGCCTTGACGTGCTGGTACGCGCGGTCGGCCGCCGGCGTTTCGGATGCTGTTGCGCTCGACACGTGAGCATCCTACTTCCACCCCTCTTGTATCTATGATGGATACAAGTCTTTTTCAGGGGAGGGGTCGCAGTTGTCCACGACGGTCGAAGCGCCACCGCAGCAGGCGGGCGCCCAGCGGCGAGGATCCGGGAGCCGCACGGCGTGGCTGGTCTGGGGTGTGGGAGCGCTGTGCTACTGCGCGGCGCTGTTCCACCGGGCCGGGCTCGGCGTCGCCGCCCCCGAGGCGGTGCAGCGCTTCGACGCCGGGCCGGGCGTGCTGGCGCTGTTCTCCGCGCTGCAGCTGGGCGTCTACCTGGTGCTGCAGATCCCGGCCGGGCTGCTGGCCGACCGGCTCGGGCCGCGCAAGGTCATCACCGGCGGCATGGTCGCGCTGGCGGTCGGCTCGGCGGTGTTCGCGCTGAGCGGTTCGATCGTCGGCGGGATCGCCGGGCGGATGCTCATCGGTTTCGGGGACGCGTTCATGTTCACCAACGTGCTGCGGCTGGCCGCGCACTGGTTCCCGCCGCACCGCTACGGCAAGGTCGCCGCGCTGACCGGTCTGGCCGGCGGGCTGGGGCAGGTCGTCTCCACGCTGCCGCTGAGCCTGTCGCTGCACTCGCTGGGGTGGGTGCCGACGTTCCTGGGTGCTGCGGCGCTGACCGCCGCGCTGGGCCTGGCGGCCGCGCTGATCATCCGCGACCGGGATGCCTCGGCGCACACCCGCGTCGCCGAGTCCGAGCCGGTGTCCGAGCGGATCTGGCACAGCCTGCGGGCGGTGGCCGCTCAGCGCGGCACCAAGCACTCGTTCTGGACGCACTTCGTGCTCATGGCGCAGTTCGTCGCGATCACCACGTTGTGGGGCGGGCCGTGGCTCAGCAGCGCGCAGGGGCACGGCCAGTCGGAGGTCGGGTCGCTGCTGCTGGTGAGCGTGGCCGGGTTCATCGCGGGGTCGTGGTTCGCCGGGCAGTACGTCTCGGGGCGTCCGCGCCGCCGGGACCGCTACACGTTCGGGTTGTCCTCGATGGTCGTGGTCGTGTGGGCGGTGATGGTCGGCTGGCCGGGCGTGTTGCCGATGCCGGTGCTGGTGGTGGCGTTGCTGGCGGTCGGTGTGGCCGGTGGTGCGGCGATGCTGGCCTTCGACGGGGCGCGGACGGCCAACGCCGAGCACCGCTCCGGCACTGCCACAGGTGTGGTGAACATGGGCGGTTTCAGCGCTGCGGTGCTGATTCAGCTGCTGGTCGGTGGTGTGCTGGAGGTGGTGTCGGGCTTGGATCCGGCGGTGGGTTACCGGTGGGCGTTCGCGCCGGTGCTGGTGTTGCTGGTGATCGGTACCGCCTCGCAGTGGTGGTGGCGGGACCGCGCCCTGCGGTGAGCGCGCGGCGTTAGCCTCGGGGCGTGGTCGGCCAGCGGCGGTCGGCGTGGCTTGGAGGCGTGTGGCGTGAGCGGAGAACTGCACAACCTGGTCGGTGGCGAGTCTGTGGCGGCGCTGGATGGTGCGACGTTGCCGGTGGTGGATCCCAGCACGGGTGAGCAGTACGCGACGGCGCCGTTGACCCGCTGGGCCGATGTCGATGCGGTGATGCCGGTGGCGGCCGGGGCGTTCGAGTCCTGGTCGCAGGTGACTCCGCGGCGTCGGCAGGAGGCGTTGCTGGGCATCGCCGATGCGGTGGCGGCGCGCAGCGAGGAGTTGGTGCTGGCCGAGTGCCGCAACACGGGCAAGTCGTTCGAGGTGGTGCGGGCGCAGGAGCTGCCGCTGGCGGTGGATCTGCTGCGCTTCTACGCGGGTGCGGCTCGGGTGGAGGGTGCCACCGCGGGTGGTGAGTACCGGGAGGGGCACACGTCGTTCACGCGGCGGGAGCCGATCGGGGTGTGCGCGGCGGTGACGTCGTGGACGCATCCGCTGTTGCAGGCGGCGGCGAAGATCGGTCCGGCGTTGGCGGCGGGCAACGTGGTGGTGCTCAAGCCGGCGGAGACCACGCCGGTGAGCACGGTGTTGCTGGGTGATCTGGTGGGTGAGTTCTTGCCGCCGGGTGTGGTCAACGTGGTGTGCGGTGATCGCGACAGCGGTCGGGCGATGGTGGCGCACGAGGTTCCGGGGATGTTCTCGATCACCGGGACGGTGCGGTCGGGAATGGAGGTCGCGGGGTCGGCGGCGGCGGATTTGAAGCGGGCGCATCTGCAGTTGGGTGGTAAGGCGCCTGCGGTGGTGTTCGCGGATGCGGATCTGGAGCGGGCTGCGGAGGGGATCGCGGCGGCGGCGTTCGGCAACGCGGGGCAGAGCTGCACGGCAGCGAGCCGGGTGTTGGTGGCCGGTGAGGTGCACGATGAGCTGGTGGGGCGGTTGGTGGAGTGGGCCGAGCGGTTGCGGCCCGGGCCGCCGCAGGACGCGGATGCGGCGTTCGGTCCGCTCAACAGCGAGGGGCAGTTGGAGCTGGTTCTGGGCCGGTTGGAGCGGTTGCCGGGGCACGCCCAGGTCGTGGCGGGTGGTCGGCGGCGTGGTGAGCGGGGTTTCTTCCTGGAAGCCACGGTGGTCGACGGTTGTGAGCAGGACGATGAGCTGGTGCAGCACGAGATGCTGGGGCCGTTGGTGACGGTGCAGTCCTTCGCCGGTGAGCAGGAGGCGGTGGAGTTGGCCAACGGTGTGCGCTACGGGTTGACGGCGAGCGTGTGGACGCGTGATCACGGTCGGGCGATGCGGATGTCGCGGCGGTTGCAGGCGGGCACGGTGTGGATCAACACCCATGACCTGCTGGTGGCCGAGATGCCGCACTCGGGTTTCAAGCATTCGGCGTCGGCGCGGGATTTCAGCCACCACGGTCTGGAGGACTACACGCGCATCAAGCACGTGATGTCGGCGTGGGATCTCGAGGGGTGATGGCTCAGGGTGTGGGTGCGACCGCGAGCCGCAGTTCGGCGTGGTCGGGCCGGGCGTGGTCGTCGAGGACGGTGGCGAGCAGTTCGGTGGCGGGCAGCGGTTGGGGGGTTGGCGGGGAACCACTCGCCGTAGGCCTTGGCCCACAGCTGCTGGATGTCGTCGGTCTGGGCGGTCTGGGCGGTCTGGGAGCTGAGCACGAGCCAGGTGTGTGCGGGCACGGGCAGGGTCTCGTAGCCGCTGTCGGGTACCAGAACTCGAAGGTGCTGCCGTCGATGCGGTCTGCGGTCTGCGGTCTTCGGCGAAGTCGGTGCTCACGGCGAGCACGCCGGTCGGTTGCTCAGGTCTGCTTCGGTGTGGTGGTGCGGGTCCAGGGGCGGGCCTGCTCGTAGGCGTGGGCGGCGCGCAGGATGGTGGCGTCGGCGTGGCGCGGGGCGATGATCTGCAGTCCGATGGGCAGGCCGTCGTCGGTGTGGCCGCAGGGGATGCTGGCGGCGGGTTGCTGGGTCATGTTGAACGGGTAGGTGAACGGGGTCCAGGTGGTCCAGCGGTCGCCGTCGGTGGGGGATTCGCGGCCTGCTTCGAAGGCGGGTATGGGGACGGTGGGGGTCAGCAGCAGGTCGTGGGTCTGGTGGAAGGCGCCCATACGCTGGCCGAGTTTCATGCGGGTGTTGGTGGCTTCGAGGTAGTCCTGCGCGCTGTAGGTGAGTCCTTGGCGGCAGATGGCGGCGAGGCCGGGGTCGAGGAGTTCGCGCTGGGCGTCGGTGAGGTGTTCGGTGGCTTTGGCGGCGCCGGCGAACCAGAGGACGTGGAAGTCCTCGATGGGGTCGGTGATGTCGGGGTCGGCGTGTTCGACGTGGGCGCCGAGGTCGTGGAAGGTGCGGGCGGCGTCGGTGATGGCGCGGACGATCTGGGGGTCGACGGGGGTGCCGAAGCCCAGGTCGGTGCTCACGGCGATGCGCAGGTCCGCGACGCCGCCGCCGAGGTGGTCGAGGAAGGAGTCGGCGGGTGGGGCCAGCACGGACCAGTCGCGGACGTCGGGTTGGGCGAGGACGTCGAGCATGAGGGCGGTGTCGGTGACGGTGGTGGTCATCGGTCCGGCGTGGGAGAGGGTGCCGAAGGGGCTGGCCGGGTAGAGGGGGATGCGGCCGTAGGTGGGTTTGAGGGTGGCCAGGCCGCAGAAGGAGGCGGGGATGCGCACGGATCCGCCGCCGTCGGTGCCCAGCGCGAGGGGGCCCATGCCGGTGGCCACGGCGGCTGCGGCGCCGCCGGAGGAGCCGCCTGCGGTGCGGGAGGTGTCCCAGGGGTTGCGGGTGATGCCGTGGCGGGGGCTGTCGGTGACGCCTTTCCAGGCGAGTTCGGGGGTGGTGGTCTTGCCGAGGAAGACGGGGTTCTCGCGGCGCAGCAGGGTGACTGCGGGGGCGTCTTCGGGCCAGGGCTGGGCGGGGTCGATGGTGTTCGAGCCGCGCAGGGTGGGCCAGTCGCGGGTGAGGAAGATGTCTTTGATGGAGGTGGGCACGCCGTCGAGGCGTCCGGCGGGTTGTCCGCGGTGCCAGCGGTTTTCGGATTCGCGGGCGGCGTGCAGGGCGTGTTCGGGGTCGACGAGGCAGTAGGCGTTGACTGCCGGGTCGTGGTCGTTGATGCGTTGGAGGGCGGCTTCGCAGGCTTCGACGGGTGAGAGGGTTCCGGCGGCGTAGGCGGCCAGCAGCTCGGTGGCCGAGAGTTCGGCGGGCTGGGTGTTGGCCATGGCGTCTCCCTGGGTGTGGCGGGCTCCGGTGCTCAGGCGGTGACGTAGCCGCGTTGCTTGTCGACGACGTTGCGCAGGTCGGTGCCGCCGGTGAAGGCGCGCAGGTTGGTCAGGAAGAGGTCGACGAGTTCGTCGGTCCAGCCGAGGGTGTCGCCGGACATGTGGGGGGAGACCAGGACGTGTGGCATCTCCCACAGGGGTGAGTCCTGCGGGAGGGGTTCGGTGTCGAAGACGTCGAGTGCGGCGCCGGCGAGTTGTTGTTGCTGGAGGGCGGTGACGAGGGCGGGTTGGTCGACGAGTTCGCCGCGGCCGACGTTGATGAAGCGGGCGCTGGGGCGCATGGCGGAGAGGACCTCGGCGTTGATGAGCCCGTGGGTCTGGGGTGTCAGGGGTGCGGCGACGACGAGGTAGTCGAAATCGCCTGCGATGCGGGCGAGGTCGTCGGAGGCGTGGATGTCGCCGAAGTCGGGGTCGCCGGTGCGGGTGGTGCGTCCGGCTCCGGCCACGCGCAGTCCTGCGGCGGTGAGTTGGCGGGCGATGGCGCGGCCGATGGGTCCGGTGCCGACGACGAGTGCGGTCTTGCCTTCGATGCGTTCGGTGACGCGGTGCTTCCACTGCTTGGCGTCTTGCAGGCGCAGGGTGGTGTGCATGTCCTTGGCGAAGGTGAGCACGGTGGCCAGCACGTATTCGGCGATAGGCTGGTCGAAAACGCCCCGGGAGTTGGTCAGCTGCACGGGGGAGTCGCGCAGCTGCGGGAACAGCAGGCGGTCGACTCCGGCGCTGGCGGCGTGGATCCAGCGCAGCTTGTCGGCTTGCGGCCAGGCGTCGGCGATGGCTTGGGACCGGAAGGCCCACACGAACAGGGCGTCGGTGCCGGGCAGGGCGTCGGGGAGTTCGTCTCCGGTGGCGTAGCGCAGTTCGGCGTGCTCGGCGATGCGGGCCATCTCGTCGGGTGCGTCGCCGTCGTGGAGGACGACGACGGTGGGGCGGGTGTTGACCATGGCGATGACCTTAGGGCCGCAGGGGTGTCGGGTGATCGTCTCCCACGCCGATGACGAGCGTGTTTCCCCAGTACTGGGCGGTGAAAACGAGCGTCGGGGAGGCATTGACACGCTAGGAACGGTTCGTAGGATTGTCAACAATCCACTGGCGACGGCAGGTCCGGACCGGGGAGAGTGCGAGATGGCCACAGCGAATGAATGGATGACGATGCCCAGGTACCTGTCGATCACGCTGGAGAAGCGCGGTGTGTCCTGCGTGGCGGAGCTGCTCGACGCCGATGCTCCCCGAACCTGCGAGGCGGTGTGGAACGCGCTGCCGCAGGTCGGTCCGGTGCACCACGCCAAGTACGCGCGCAACGAGATCTACACGATGGTGCCGCGCTTCGCCGAGGACGAGCCTGGCCAGGAGAACCCCACGGTGACCCCGATCCCCGGCGACGTCGTCTACTTCTCCTTCCCTGGCGGCATGCTGGACCGGGAGTTCAAGCAGGAGAAGGGAATTGAAGACCTGCCCGGTGTGATCGACCTGGCGATCTTCTACGGCCGCAACAACCTGCTGCTCAACGGTGACGTGGGCTGGGTGCCCGGCAACGTCTACGCCACGATCGTGGAGGGGCTGGCGGAGATGGCCGAGGCCTGCAACGACGTGTGGCGTTCGGGCAGCGTCGGCGAAACCCTGCGCTACGAGCGCTTCGAGGGAACGATCGGGGGCCGGCATGCCACCTGATGACTTCCTGGGCGCGGTGTCCGGCCCGGTGCAGCAGCGGGGGATCGGGGTGATCGCCCCGTTCGACCTGGCGCTGGACCGCGAGCTGTGGCGCTGGGCGCCGCAGGAGGTGTCGCTGTACCTCACGCGCACCGCGTTCGTTCCGGTGCCGGTCAGCGTCGAGCAGGCCAGCTTGGTCTCCGATGAGGCCGCGGTGCACGCGGCCACCCGTGACCTGCTGGTGCCCGAGCCGGAGGTGGTGGCCTACGCCTGCACTTCGGGGAGTTTCGTCGATGGTGCCGGGGGGCAGCGGCGGCTGGTGGAGGTGATGCGCGAGGCCGGTGCGCCGGCCGCGGTGACCACCTCCGGTGCGCTGGTGCAGGCTCTGGAGGTGCTGGGCGTGGGCAGCGTGTCGATCGCGACGCCCTACGTGGTCAGCATCACCGACCGGTTGTGCTCGTTCCTGGGTGAGCACGGGGTGGAGGTGGTCTCCAGCGTCGGGCTGGGTTTGGACGGCCAGATCTGGAAGACCGGTTACCACGACGTGGTGGAGATCGTGCGCGCGGCGGATCGCCCGGAGGCCGAGGCGATGTTCATCTCGTGCACGAACCTGCCCACCTACGACCTGATCGGGCCGTTGGAGCAGGAGTTGGGCAAGCCGGTCCTCACGGCCAACCAGGTCACGATCTGGGCGGCGCTGCGCGAGATGGGTCTGTCGGCGGTGGGTGCCGAGCAGCGTTTGATGCAGGCGGTGGACGCTCCGGCCGCGTGAGCGGGGCGGTAAAGATGACATTACGAACGTTCCGGCGGCCGCTCACCCTGCGGTAACATTGTCAACAATCGACACCCCGTTCCGGATGGGTCCGGGCGGGGAACCCAGGGTTGTTGGCCGTTGGACGTCGAGCACAGGATGGAGCTCCCCGGTGCCGCACACCGCAGGAATTCTGTATCCCGGCTACAGCGCCGAAGACGACTACCCGACCTTGGAGGGCCTGCTCGGAGACGACGTCCGGCTGCCGCTGGTGCACACGCTGATGCGCGAGGACGCCCACCGGGTCGATGCCCTGCTGGACGTGGGTTCCGAGCAGGTGCTCGCCGACGGCGCGCGTGCGCTGGGCGAGGTGGATTCGGTGATCTGGGCCTGCACCTCGGGCAGTTTCGTCTTCGGCTGGTCCGGGGCGCGCGATCAGGTGGAGAAGCTGCAGGCCGTGACCGGCAAGCCGACCTCGAGCACGTCGTTCGCGTTCGTGCACGCCGCGGCTCTGCTGGGGTTGCGCCGGGTCGCGGTGGCCGCGACCTACCCGGCTGATGTGGCCGAGCGCTTCGTGGAGTTCCTGGGTGCCGGGGACCTAGAGGTGGTGCGGCTGTCCAGCAGGGGCATCATCACCGCCGCCGAGGTCGGCACGCTGGGCCGCGAGGAAGTGCTGTCGTTCGCCGCGGCCAACGACGACGACCAGGCCGAGGCGCTGCTGATGCCCGACACCGCGCTGCACACCGCGGCGTGGCTGGAGGACATCGAGCAGCGGCTGGGCAAGCCGGTGCTGACCGCCAACCAGGTCAGCGCGTGGGAGGCGTTGCGACTGGCCGGTGCCGCCACGTCGCGTGAGGGATTGGGAACGCTGTTCCGGACCGGAACGGGCCGGTGACCCCGGTGGTCATCGGCGAACAGGGAAATGGTGAGCGCAGTGCTCGGGACCGAGGAGCAGTACCAGCAGCCCGGTGAGCTGGAGCCGGTGCAGCGCAAGTCGACGGCGGCGATCGTGGCCGACCAGTTGCGCGCGGCGATCATGTACGGGTCGTTGCCTCCGGGGTCGCAGCTGGGGGAAGCGGAGTTGGCGGCGCGGCTGGGGGTGAGCCGGGGTCCGCTGCGGGAGGCGATGCAGCGGTTGGTGGCCGAGGGCTTATTGCGCAGCGAGCCGCATCGCGGGTTGTTCGTGATGGATCTGCACACTGAGGACGTCGCTGATATCTACGTGGCGCGGTTGGCGGTGGAGCGGGCGGCGTGCGAGCAGATCGTGCGGCATCACCGGGTGGAGGCCGTCGCGGAGCTGACGGCGGCGCAGTCGCGGATGGTGGCCGCGGCGGGCAAGGGTGATGGCATCGAGCTGGCCGATGCCGATCAGGAGTTCCACGAGACGCTGGTGCGGGTGTCGGGCAGCGCCCGGTTGCAGCGGATGGCGCAGACGCTGCTGGTGGAGAAGCGGATGTGCCTGACGGCGTTGCAGGACAAGTACCACGCCGATGTGCAGGCGCTGGTCGATGAGCACAAGGGCCTGGTCGATGCGATCGAGTCCGGCGACGAGGCGTTGCTGCTGTCGCGCCTGGAGGCGCACATGAACGACGCCTTGGAGCGCCTCAACGGCTCGATGGCCGAATAGGGATCTCACGGGTGTGGGGGGGGGTGTCCCCCGCGCAACCCCCCCCCCCCCCCATGTTCGCGGCGGGGCCGAGGGCCCC
>NZ_JBFAQJ010000037.1:0-67125 GCF_040677225.1 Saccharopolyspora sp. NPDC049357
TGGTCAGGGGCATAAAAGAACACTAACCAAAACAGTCCACTGTTGAGTTCTCAAAGAACACACCCACACCATCGCCACAACCCCATTTCCAGGGCGTGAACTCCGGGGAGTCATTTCCTCGTTCGCGCTTTCGCTGCAGTGAAGACTAGCAGGCCCTTTTTTCGGTCTCACCGGGGGGGTAACCCTTATCCGGTGCCGCCGAATTCGGCTCGCTATTCTGCCCGGCAGCTTACCAAGCGCTATTTTCAATCAAAGAACAGGGTGGAAAACCGCGTCCGCATCCCCAAGCCGATTGGCTTGCTTTTACTTTCTCGATTTCCCGGTCGGGGCGCCCACTCTACCATCCGGAGACAGGAGCTTGGTTCGCAACCCCGCATCAGGCCCGGCCCGGTTTTCCCGGCCCGTGTCGCTCTGACTTGGAATAAGTTACACGGTCTGTTTCGCGGGGGTCAAACCGGGGGGGTGGTCAACCGAAACGGGGCGCGAACCCGCAGGTCAGCGCCCCGTTTCAGTGCTCGCGGCCGTGTCAGCTCAGGACCTTGGCCCCGGCCGTGTGGCGCTTGCCGCGGCGGACGACCAGCCAACGACCGTGCAGCAGGTCCTCCTGGCTCGGAACCCAGTCCTCGCTCGCGATCTTGACGTTGTTGACGTACGCGCCGCCCTCCTTGATGGTGCGTCGCGCAGCGCCCTTGCCGTTGGCCAGACCGGTTTCGACGAGCAGGTCGACGATCGTCGGTCCGTCGGCCAGGCGCACCTCGGCCTGCGGGACCGCGGCCATGGCGGAGTCCAGGGTCGCCTCGTCGAGCTCGGCGATCTCGCCACGCCCGAACAGCGCCTGGCTGGCGGCGATCACCTTGCGGGTCTGGTCCTCGCCGTGCACCAGCGTGGTCAGCTCCTCGGCGAGCCGCTTCTGCCCCGCGCGCAGCTGCGGGCGCTCGGCCGTGGTCTTCTCCAGCTCCTCGATCTCCTCGCGGTCGAGGAAGGTGAACAGCCGCAGGTAGTTGGGCACGTCGGCGTCGGCGGCGTTCACGAAGTACTGGTACCAGGCGTAGGGCGAGGTCAGCGACGGGTCGAGCCAGACGTTCCCGCCGCCCGTGGACTTGCCGAACTTGCGTCCCTCCGAGTCGGTGACCAGCGGCAGCGTCAGCGCGTGCGCCGCCGCGCTCTCCTGCTTCCGGATCAGGTCCACCCCGGCGATGATGTTGCCCCACTGGTCGGACCCGCCGAGCTGCAACGTGGTGCCGTGCTTGCGGTAGAGCTGCACGAAGTCGTTGGCCTGCAGCAGCATGTAGCTGAACTCGGTGTAGGAGATGCCGTCGGTCTCCAGCCGGCGCTTGACCGTCTCGCGCGCGAGCATCGTGTTCACCGAGAAGTGCTTGCCGACGTCGCGCAGGAACGCGGTGACCGACAGATCAGCGGTCCAGTCGGCGTTGTTGGCCATGACCGCGCCGGTCGGCGAGTCGTCGAAGTCGACGAACGTCGACAGCTGGCCGTGGATCTTGTCGGTCCACTCGGCGACGGTGCTCTCGTCGTGCAGGTTGCGCTCGCCGACGTCGCGCGGATCACCGATCAGACCGGTTGCCCCGCCCGCCAGCACCACGGGCCGGTGGCCCGCCTGCTGGAACCGGCGCAGCGTCAGCATCGGGATCAGGTGGCCGGCGTGCAGGCTCGGCGCGGTCGGGTCGAAACCCGCGTAGAGAGTGAGCGGGCCGGTGTCGAGGTCTCGGCGCAGCGCGTCGAGGTCGGTGGATTGCGCGATCAGTCCGCGCCAGGCCAGCTCGTCAAGGATGTGCTCACTCACGCAGTCCAGTTTCGCTCATCCCCGCAAACGGGTTTACGTCCGGGCTCGGGTCCGGCGTCGCCCGCCGCGCCGGTAGGCGCTGACGGACTCCGAGCCGTCGACCCACGACCGCCACGGCAGGTCCATGGCGGCGGCGACGCCGACGCGGGGGCCGCTGCGGATGTCGTCCTCGGCGACCTGCGTGCCGTCGTAGAGGCGGACCGGCGAATCCGGCGAGGTCAGGTCGACGCCGTTGTGCTCGCGGGTGATGCCCAGGACCCCGGCGAGCCGGGCAGGGCCGCTGGCCAGCTGGGCGTCCTTGCGGGCGGCGGGCTTTCGGCTGCGAGCGAGCTCGCTGCCGGTGGTGATCTCCCCGGCGCGCAGCAGAACCGCGCCGGGGACACCGTCGGTCATGCACACCACGTTGATGCAGAAGTGCATCCCGTAGACGAAGTAGACGTAGAGGTGGCCGGCGGGGCCGAACATGACCGAGTTGCGCTCGGTCCGGCCCCGGTAGCAGTGCGACGCCGGATCATCGGTGCCCCGGTAGGCCTCCACCTCGACCAGGCGCACGCCGACCTCGCCCTCGGGGCTGCTGGACCGCAGCTCGCAGCCCAGCAGCCGACGCGCGACCCACAACGGGTCGCGCGCCAGCTCGTCGCTCGTCACCAGGTCCACGCTCAGCACCCTACCGGGAGCGCGTTGACGTTGATCACTCCGACAGCCACCCGCGGTGCTCGTCGACTGCCGCCACGACCTGCTTGCGCTGCTCCGCGACCCGGCTCGGTGCGGTGCCGCCGTGCGAGTCGCGGGACTCGATGGAGCCCGAGACCGTCAGCACCTCGCGGACCTGCGGGGTCAGGGCCGGGTGGGCTGCGGTCAGTTCCGCATCGGTGAGCTCGTCCAGGCCGACTCCGCGCGTCTCGGCGGTGCGCACGCACTCCCCCGACGCCTCGTGGGCGACGCGGAACGGGACTCCCTGGCGCACCAGCCACTCGGCGATGTCGGTGGCGAGGGTGAACCCGGCGGGCGCGAGCTCGGCCATCCGCTCGGTGTGGAAGGTCAGCGTGCCGAGCATGCCGCTCATCGCGGGCAGCAGCAGGTCCAGCTGCTCGACGGAGTCGAAGACCGGCTCCTTGTCCTCCTGCAGGTCCCGGTTGTAGGCCAGCGGGAGGGCCTTGAGGGTGCTCAGCAGGCCCGAGAGGTTGCCGATGAGCCGACCGGACTTGCCGCGGGCGAGTTCGGCGACGTCGGGGTTCTTCTTCTGCGGCATGATCGAACTGCCGGTGGCCCAGGCGTCGTCGAGGGTGATGTAGCCGAACTCGGCGGTGTTCCAGATGATCACCTCTTCAGCGATCCGGGAGAGGTTGACCCCGAGCATGGCCAGGCAGAACGCGGCCTCGGCGGCGAAGTCGCGGGAGGCGGTGCCGTCGATGGAGTTGTCGGTGGCGCCCCGGAAGCCCAGGTCGGCGGCGATGGCCTGCGGGTCCAGGCTCAGCGAGGAACCGGCCAGCGCACCCGAGCCGTAGGGCGAGTAGGCGGTGCGGGCGTCCCAGTCGCGGATGCGGGAGACGTCGCGCAACAGCGCCTGGCAGTGCGCGAGCAGGTGGTGCCCGAGCAGCACCGGCTGGGCGTGCTGCAGGTGGGTGCGCCCGGGCAGCACCGCCTCCGGGTGCGCGGCGGCCTGCCCGGCGAGCGCGTCGACGACGTCGAGGACGCCCGCGGCGATGCGCCGGTTGGCGTCGCGCAGCCACATCCGGAACAGGGTGGCGACCTGGTCGTTCCGGGACCGACCGGCCCGCAGCTTGCCGCCGAGGTCGGCACCGACGCGTTCCAGCAGGCCGCGTTCGAGGGCTGTGTGCACGTCCTCGTCGTCGATGACCGGGGTGAACGCTCCGGATTCGACGTCGGCTGCGAGGGTGTCGAGCCCGGCGAGCATCGCGTCGAGCTCGTCCTGGGTCAGCAGCCCGGCGCGGTGGAGGACTCGGGCGTGGGCGCGCGATCCGGCGATGTCGTAGGGCGCCAGTCGCCAGTCGAAGTGCGTCGACAGGCTCAGCGCGGCCATCGCCTCGGCCGGGCCGGAGGCGAACCGGCCGCCCCAGAGCTTGGTGGGCTCACTGCCTTGCTGCGTCACGTTCGGTTCCTCGGTGCTCTCTCGGTTGGCTTCCGGGCAGTTCTCCTGTCGAACCGCCCGCGTTCGATGTCCCTGGTGTCCGGACAGCTCGGACCAGACTGCCCTACGCCTCATCCTCGACGTGGAGGCCGCCCGCTGCCATCGCGGTGAAGCGCTCGGCGAGCTCGTGCCCGGTCAACGGCTCGCGGGCGACGATCATGACCGTGTCGTCACCCGCTATCGAGCCCACGACCTCGGTGAGCGCGGCGCGATCGATGGCGCTGGCCAGGAACTGGGCAGCGCCCGGCGGTGTCCGCAGGACGGTGAGGTTGCCCGCGCCGTCGGCACCGGCCAGCAGCTCGCCGAGCAGACGGCTCAGCCGCGAGGTGCCTCCCTGGACGCCTCGGACCGGGCTGCCGTCCTCCGGGATGACGTAGACCGCCGCCCCTCCGTCCGGGCCGCGCAGCTTGACGGCGCCGAGCTCGTCGAGGTCCCTGGACAGCGTGGCCTGGGTGACCTCGATGCCGGCGTCGCCGAGCAGCTTGGCCAGTTCGGTCTGGCTGCGGATGTCCATCGAGGACACGAGTTCGACGATGCGCGCCTGCCGCGCGACCCGGGTCGTGCTCACGATCGTCGCACCAGCCAGGACAGCAGGGCCTTCTGGGCGTGCAGCCGGTTCTCGGCCTCGTCGAACACCGCGCTGGCGGGTCCGTCGAGCACGTCGTCGGTGATCTCCAGGCCGCGGTGCGCGGGCAGGCAGTGCAGCACGCTCGTGTCGGACTTGCCCGTGGCGGCCAGCAGTTCGGCGTTGACCTGGTACGGGCGGAACGGGCTCACCCGGTCCTTGCCGTCGTTCTCCTGCCCCATCGACGTCCACGCGTCGGTGACCAGCACGTCGGCGCCTTCGACGGATCCCTGCGGGGTGTTGTGCAGCTCGACGGAACCGCCGGTCTCCGCCGCGCGCTTGCGAGCCGCTTCCAGCACCCACTCGGCGGGGCGGAAGCCCTCGGGGGCGCCGATCCGCACGTGCATGCCCGCGGTGACGCCGCCGACCAGCAGCGAGTGCGCCATGTTGTTGGCGCCGTCACCGAGGTAGGTCAGGGTCAGCCCGGCGAGCTTGCCGTGGCGTTCGCGGATGGTCTGCAGGTCGGCGAGCACCTGGCAGGGGTGGAACTCGTCGGTGAGCGCGTTGATCACCGGTCCGCGCGAGACCGAAGCCATGGCGTCGATGCGCGCCTGGGCGAAGGTCCGCCACACGACGGCGTCGACGTAGCGGGACAGCACGCGCGAGGTGTCCTCGATGGTCTCCTCGCGACCGAGCTGCATCATCCGCCCGTCCACCACGATCGGCTGCCCGCCGAGCTGGTGAATGCCGACCTCGAAGGAGAGGCGGGTCCGGGTGGAGTTCTTCTCGAAGAGCACCGCGATCGACTTGCCCTTGAGCACGTCGGAGCCGAGCGGATCGGCCTTGAGCTCGTCGGCGAGGTCGAGCACCTCGGCCTGCTCGTCGGGCGTGAGGTCGTCGTCGCGGAGGAAGTGCCGGGACATCAGTTCTCCTTGGCAGCGTTGAGCAGTTCGGGAAGGTCGGCGAGCAGTCGCTGCACCTGCTCACCGCGCACCACCAGTGGCGGGCACAGCCGGATGGCGTCCGGCTGGATGGGGTTGACCAGGTATCCGCGTTCCTGCGCGGCGGCCGCGACCTTGGCGGCGACGGGTTCGGTGAGCCCGATGGCGACCAGCAGTCCAGTCCCGCGGACCTCGCGAACCAGCGGGTGGCCGAGCGCTTGCACACCGCTGACGAGGTCCTTGCCGACCTGTTCGACGTGGTCGAGCAGTCCTTCGGAGGCGATG
This sequence comes from Saccharopolyspora sp. NPDC049357, assembly GCF_040677225.1. Lineage (NCBI taxonomy): Bacteria > Bacillati > Actinomycetota > Actinomycetes > Pseudonocardiales > Pseudonocardiaceae > Saccharopolyspora > Saccharopolyspora sp. NPDC049357. The sequence continues at coordinate 5,745 of NZ_JBFAQJ010000037.1, forward strand.
GTGTCGAGCACTGCCAGAGCCGCCGCACACACGATCGGGTTGCCGCCGAAGGTGGTGCCGTGTTGACCGGGGTGCAGCAGGTCGGCGGCGCTTCCGATGCCGATGCAAGCGCCGATCGGCAGACCGCCGCCGAGGCCCTTGGCCAGGGTGATCACATCGGGCGTGACGCCCTCGCGCTGGAAGGCGAACCACGAGCCGGTGCGGCCGATGCCGGTCTGCACCTCGTCGAGGACCAGCAGCGCACCGTTGCGGGAAGCGATCTCGCGGGCGGCGCGCAGGTATCCCTCGGGCGGGACGACGACCCCGTTCTCACCCTGGATCGGCTCCAGGAACACCGCGGCCGTGTTGTCGTCCACTTCGGACTCCAGCGCGGCGACGTCGCCGTAGGGCACGTGCACGACACCGGCGGGCATCGGCGCGAACGGCTCCTGCTTGCCGGGCTGTCCGGTCAGCGCGAGCGCGCCCATGGTGCGGCCGTGGAAACCGCCCTGGGTGGCGACGATCTTGGGACGTCCGGTGAGCCGGGCGATCTTGAACGCGGTCTCGTTGGCCTCCGCGCCGGAGTTGCAGAACAGCACGCGCCCCTGGCCCGCCACCCCGGCGAGCTCCAGCAGCCGCTCGGCCAGCGTCAGGCCGAGCTCGTGCACGTAGAGGTTGGAGACGTGCCCCAGCTTGGCGACCTGCTCGGACACCGCCTGGACGATCGCGGGGTGGGCGTGGCCGAGGGCGTTGACGGCGATCCCGCTGACGAAGTCCAGGTAGGTCTTGCCGTCGGCGTCGGTCAGCTCGGCACCGGAACCGCTGACGAAGGTCAGCTTCGGGGTGCCGTAGTTGTCCATCATGGACGCCTGCCAGCGCTGCATCCCGGTCGCGTTGGTGGTCATGCGTCCTCCGTGTTCTTGCGGGGCACCCGCACCCGGTCGGCCGGCATGAGCGTGGGAAGCGGAATCGTCACTCATGCGTCCTCCGATTCGACGGGGAACACCATGGTTCCCACTCCGGCACTGGTGAAGACTTCGAGCAGGACGGAATGCGCCAGCCGCCCGTCGATGACGTGAGCGCGCGGCACTCCCCCGCGCACGGCGCGCAGGCAGGCTTCCATCTTCGGGACCATCCCGGAGGCCAGGTCCGGCAGCAGCTCCGCGAGCTGTTCCACGTCGAGCCTGCTGACCAGCGACGACTTGTCAGGCCAGTTGGTGTAGAGACCTTCGACGTCGGTGAGCACCACGAGCTTCTCAGCCCCCAGCGCGACCGCCAGCGCACCGGCGGCGGTGTCGGCGTTGACGTTGTGCACCACGCCGTCGGCGTCGGGGGCCACGGTGGACACCACCGGGATGCGTCCTGCGTTGATCAGGTCCAGCACGGCGTCGGGGTTGACGTCGACGACGTCGCCGACCAGCCCGACGTCGACCGCTTCGCCGTCGACGGTGGCGGTGCGGCGGGCGGCGGTGAACAGCCGCGCGTCCTCGCCGGACATGCCGACCGCGTAGGGACCGTGCTGGTTGATCAGGCCGACGAGCTCGCGCCCGACCTGCCCGAACAGCACCATCCGGACGACGTCCATCGTCTCCGGCGAGGTCACGCGCAACCCGCCGCGGAACTCGCCCTCCATGCCGAGCCGGTCGAGCATCGAGGTGATCTGCGGACCGCCGCCGTGCACCACGACGGGACGCAGGCCCGCGAGCCGCAGGAACACCATGTCCTGCGCGAACGCGGCCTTGAGCTCGTCGTCGATCATGGCGTTGCCGCCGTACTTGATCACCACTGTGGCGCCGTTGAAGCGCTGCAACCACGGGAGCGCTTCGACGAGGACGCTGGCCTTCTCGGCCGCGGTGGCCAGCCGATCGCTGGTGTCACTGGTCATGAGGAGTACGCGCTGTTCTCTTCGACGTAGTCGTGGGAGAGGTCGGTGGACAGGATCGTGGCGGCGTGCTCGCCGAGGTGCAGGTCGATGACGATCTCGATCTGCCGCCCCGACAGGTCGGCCTCGCTGCGGTCGCGGGCGGTCGCGCCGTGGGCGTAGAGCGTGACCCCGTTGGTGGCGATCTCGACCTTGTCCACGTCGATCTCGGCCTGCGCGCGGCCCAGCGCCATGGCGATGCGGCCCCAGTTCGGGTCGGATCCGAACATCGCGGTCTTGACCAGGTTGTCCTCGGCGACGATCCGGCCGATGGTCACCGCGTCCGCTTCGCTGACGGCACCGCGCACGGTGATGTCGATGGTCTTGGTGGCGCCTTCGGCGTCGTCCTGCAGCTGGCGCACCAGGTCCTGGCAGACGGCGGTGAGCAGCGCGGTGAACTCCTCCTGGGAGGCTTCGACGCCCGAGGCGCCTGAGGCCATCACCAGCACGGTGTCGTTGGTGGAGGTGCCGCCGTCGACGTCGAGCCGGTCGAAGGTGACCCGGGTCGCCGCCCGCAGCGCTTCGTCGAGGTGGGCGCCGCTGATCATCACGTCGGTGGTGATGACGCTGAGCATGGTGGCCATGTTCGGCGCGAGCATGCCCGCTCCCTTGGCGAACCCGCCGATCGACCAGCCGTTCTCGTGCGCGTGGTGCGCCTGCTTGGCCTTGCTGTCGGTGGTCAGCACGGCGGTCGCGGCGTCCAGGCCGGACTGCTCACCTGCGTCGAGCGCCTTGGCGGCGGTGTCGACGCCGGGCAGCAACGCGTCCATCGGCAGCCGTTCACCGATCAGGCCGGTCGAGCAGACCGCGACCTCGATCGCTCCGGCGCCGAGGACGTCGGCGACCTTCTCCGCGGTGGCGTGGGTGTCCTGGAAACCGCCCGGTCCGGTGCAGGCGTTGGCGCAACCGGAGTTGAGCACGATCGCGCGCAGCTTGCGCTCCTGCAGCACCTGCTGCGACCACAGCACCGGCGCGGCTTTGACCTTGTTCGTGGTGAACACGCCGGCCGCCGACTGCTGCGGACCGTCGTTGACCACGAGTGCGAGATCGCGCGCCCCCGCTGCCTTGATGCCTGCGGCGACCCCGGCCGCCCGGAAACCGGCGGGACCGGTCACGCTCATGTCTTCTCCTCGGTTCTGGTGGCGGGACTCACGGCGCGAGGCCTGCGGTGGGCAGTCCGGTGGTCTCGGGCAGGCCGAGGGCGAGGTTCATGCACTGCACGGCGCCGCCCGCGGTGCCCTTGGTGAGGTTGTCCTCGGCACCGACCACGATCAACCGACCGGCGTCGGGATCGACGGTGACCTGCAGGTGAACTGTGTTGGCGCCGAGCGTCGCCGAGGTCTGCGGCCAGGCTCCTTCAGGCAGGACGTGGACGAACGGCTCGTCGCCGTAGGCGTCGAGGTAGACCTTGCGGGCGGCTGCGGGATCGACGCCGCCGCGCAGCGGTGCCGAGCAGGTGGCGAGGATGCCGCGCGCCATCGGGGCCAGCACGGGCGTGAAGGAGACCTTGGCCTTCTCCCCCGCCGCGGCGCTGAGGTTCTGGATCATCTCGGGTGTGTGCCGATGGGCGCCGCCGACGCCGTAGACGCTGGCCGAGCCCATGACCTCGGCCGAGAGCAGGTGCGGCTTGAGGGCGCGACCCGCACCGGAGGTGCCCGTGATCGCGGTGACCACGACGTCGGGCTCGACGATGCCCGCGGCCAGCGCGGGCACGATCGCCAGCGACGAGACGGTCGGGAAGCAGCCGGCGACGGCGACGCGCTTGCTGCCGCGCAGCCGGTCGCGCGCACCGGGGAGCTCGGGCACGCCGTAGGGCCAGGTGCCGGGATGGTCGCCGCCGTACCAGCGGGTCCAGTCCTCGGCATCGTTGAGGCGGTGGTCGGCTCCGCAGTCGACGACCACGACGTCCTCGCCGAGCTCGGCGGCGATGGCCGCGGAGTGGCCGTGGGGCAGCGCGAGGAACACGACGTCGTGGCCGCGCAGCTGCTCGGCGGTGGTCTCTGTGAGCTCGCGGTCGGCCAGGCGCAGCAGGTTGGGGTGGTGCTGACTGAGCTTGCTGCCCGCGTTGCCTCCCGCCGTCAGCGCGCCGATCTCGACCTCGGGGTGCGCCAGGAGCAGGCGGAGCAGTTCTCCGCCCGCGTAGCCACTGGCACCCGCTACAGCAACCCTCACCGTCATACGGATGATTATGCACTGCTATGCAAAATCAATCAAACAGCTTTCCGGGGCCGACCTCAGTTTCCCACGTCACGCCCCCGCCCGACCTGTGACGCTGCACCGAGCTCAGACCCCCGGCCACCGACCACCCGGGTTGACCGGATTTCCACTGAAATCGGAGGTCTGACTTCAGTGGAAATCCGGGGTCTGACTTCCACTGAAATCCGGTCACAGGAGTGCGGCGTCGGGGGCCGGTGGCAGGATCGGCGGGGTGGGTGAGGTCGCGGGGTACCGGGAGGCGGCGTTGCGGCTGCTCGGCGAGCACGCCGTGGCGGAGGACGCGCCCGCGATGCAGCGGTACATGAAGTCGGAGATGCCGTTCATCGGGGTGCGCAAGCCCGCGCGCGTGCGGATCGTCGATGCGCTGTGCGAGCGGTTCCGCTTCGCGATGCAGGAGGACCTCATCGATTCCGCGCGGGAGCTCTGGCGGAAGGCGAGCTTCCGGGAGGAGCGGTACGTCGCGTTGTCGGTGACGGGACACCGGGCGCAGCGGGGTTTTCAAGACCCCGAGATGCTCGGGATCTACGAGGAGTTCGTGGTCACCGGAGCCTGGTGGGACTTCGTCGACGAGACGGCGAGCCGCCGGATCGGACCGCTGTTGCTGAGCCACCCGGACGTCGTGCGCCCGCTGCTGCTGAGCTGGTCCACCGACGAGGACCGCTGGCGCCGCCGCACGTCGATCATCGCCCAGCTCCGCGCCAAGGACCGCACCGACGTCGAGCTGCTGCGGCGGAGCATCGAGGCGAACCTCGACGATCCGGACTTCTTCCTCCGCAAGGCGATCGGCTGGGCGTTGCGGGAGCACGCCAAGACCGACCCCGGCTGGGTCCAGGAGTTCGTCGAGAACCACGACCTCTCGCCGCTCTCCCGACGCGAAGCCCTCCGCAACATCGACCGCTGACCGATCGCGATCATCCGCACCCGCCAACACCTCGGAATCACCCTTAACGGCGACGTTTCCAGCTCGCGCGTTGACACCGAGTAACTCCCGGGTCATCGAAGTTTCACAGCGCTCGCAGAAGGTCACACGACGTGGACCCCCCTGTGGATTCGGTCGGTCCGGGAGGGCATCATCGAGTTCGATGACGATGATCCCGCCGCACCCGAACCTGGGGGCCCGCCACGGCCCGGCGCCGATCACGACGTCGTCCTGGGTCGGGCGGCAGGTGCTGTTACGACGCGTCGCCGCTGCCGACAGACGAATCCTGGCCGGTTTCGACCAGGACCCCACGCGCGCTCCGTACGTGCAGACCGACGGCTACCGGCACTGGGCCGCGCACCGCGCGTACCACCCCGATTCGCCGGACGACTTCCAGCTCGCCATCGAAACCCGCCGGGACCAGGTGCTCGTCGGCTCGATGTGCACCAGCCAAGCCGACGAACCGGGCGTGTTCAGCTACGGCGTCGGCATCGGCCCGATGCACCGTCGCCACGGCTACGCCGACGACGCGATCATCACGCTGCTCGCGGTCATGTTCGGCCGCCGCAGGTTCCGCAAGTGCCAGGTCGGCATCTACCAGGAGAACGTCGCCTCGCTCGCGCTGCACAGCAAGCTCGGCTTCCGCGAAGAAGGCCGCACCAGCGAACCGGACTCCCTCTCCGACGGAATGCTCCACCTGGTCATCATGGGCCTCACCGCCGAGGCCTTCACCACCAAGCACCTCCCCCGCAGCAACTGAGCACCTGACGCAACGGCCCCGCCCGGAGGGTTCCGGGCGGGGCCGTTGCACGGGTGTCTCAGGCGCGGAGGGTGGCGCCGAGGCGGTCTGCTGCGGACTTGACCGCTGCGTCCCGGGCCTCGGTGGCTTCCTCCTGCTTGAGGGTGCGATCGGGGGCCCGGAACCGCAGGGCCAGGGCCAGCGACTTCTTGCCCTCGTCGAGCTGCTCGCCCGCGTAGACGTCGAAGAGGCGGACGTCCTCCAGCAGCTCGCCGCCGCCGGCGCGGACCGCCTCGACCACGTCGGAGGCCGCGGTCGACGAGTCGACGACCAGCGCCACGTCCATCAGCACCGGCGGGTAGGCCGAGATGTCCGGCGCCGCGCGGCGCTCGACCAGCGGCAGCGCGTCGAGGTCGAGCTCCATCGCGCTGGTGCGCTTGGGCAGGCCCAGCGCCTCGACGACCTTCGGGTGCAGCTCACCGGCGTGGCCCACGACCGTCTCGCCGACCAGCAGCTCGGCGCAGCGGCCCGGGTGCCACGGGGCGTGCTCGGCGTTGCGGACCGCCAGCTCGACACCGGCGGCCGAAGCCACCACGCGAGCCGCCTGGATCGCGTCCGCCCAGTCGGCGGCGCGGCCCTTGCCCCACCAGCCGGCCTGCTCGCGCTGACCGGCCAGGACCGTCGCGACCCGCGTGGGCTGCGCGGGCAGGGCTGCCAGCAGCCCGGCGAGCTGCTCGTCGGTGGGACGTCCCTCGACACCGACCGCCGGCACCGCGGGCTGGTCCGCCGACGGCTGGCTGATCTGTCCGATGTGGAACAGCGCGACGTCGCGGTGACCACGGGAGACGTTGCGCTGCAGGGTGTCCAGCAGGCCCGTCAGCAGCGTCGTGGTCAGCTGCGACTTGTCGCTCTCCAGCGCGTTGAGCACGCTCACCGTGCGGCGGCGCTCGTCGTCCTCGGCGAGACCGAAGGCGTCGAGCATCTCGTCGCCGGTGAACGGGAAGGGCAGCACCTCGACGTAACCTGCACCGGCCAGGGCTCGCGACACCGCGCGCTTGCGGCGCTGCGCCGCCGACAGGCCGCGACCGGGCGGCGCGGAGGGCAGCACCGACGGGATCGTGTGGTAGCCCTCCAGCCGCAGCACCTCCTCGACCAGGTCGAACGGCTGCGTCAGGTCCGGTCGCCAGGACGGCGGGGTCGCGGTGATCAGACCGACGCCCTCGTCGGAGGTGCTCAGGTCGATCTTGCAGCCGATCTGGGTCAACCGCCGCGCGGTCACGCCGCGCTCGTAGGAGACCCCGGCGACCTTGTCCGGCAGCGCCAGCGGCATCGTCACCGCCGCCGGGGCCTTCGGCTCGCCCACGTCGGTGCGGCCCGGCGCGATGGTGCCGTCGCCGTAGCGGACCAGCAGCTGCGCGGCGAGCTCGGCGGCCACCGGCGCCACCGCCGGGTCCACCGTGCGCTCGAAGCGCTTGCCCGCCTCGCTCGGCAGCTTGTGGCGGCGGATGGTGCGGGCGATGTTCGCCGGGTCCCAGTTCGCCGCCTCGATCAGCACGTCGTGCGTGCCGTCACCGATCTCGGTGCTCTCGCCGCCCATGACACCGGCCAGCGACACCACGCCGGAGTCGTCGGCGATCACGATGTCGTCGGCGTCGAGGGCGCGAACCTGACCGTCCAGAGTGGTCAGCTTCTCGCCGCTCTCGGCGTGGCGGACCACCAGGTCACCGGTCACCTTCGTGGTGTCGAAGGCGTGCAGCGGCTGACCGAGCTCCAGCATCACGTAGTTGGTGACGTCCACCGACAGCGAGATCGAGCGGATGCCCGCCAGCGCGAGGCGGCGGCGCATCCACCACGGGCTCGGCGCCGTCGGGTCCACGCCGGTGACCCGGCGCAGCACGAACCGCGAGCACGCCTGCGCGTCCCGCAGCTCGACGCCGCGCGAGGGCTTGTCGTCCTCCGGGACCGGGCGGGTGCCCGGGTCGCCGAACGGCACGTCCAGCGCGTTGGACAGCTCGCGGGCCAGCCCGCGCACCGAGAAGCAGTAGCCGCGGTCGGGCGTGATGGCCAGCTCGATGATCGAGTCGTCGAGACCGACCAGCTGCACCGCGTCGTCACCGGGGTCGGCCGAACCGGGCGGCAGCACGAGGATGCCGTCGTGGTCCTCGCCGAGGCCCAGCTCCTTGGCGGAGCAGATCATGCCCTCGCTGATCTTGCCGTAGGTCTTGCGGGAGCTGATCTCGAAGCCGCCGGGCAGCACCGTGCCGGGCAGCGCGACGACGACCAGGTCGCCCTCGGAGAAGTTGCGGGCACCGCAGATGATGTTCTGCAGCTTCTGCTCGCCCTCCTCCGGAGCACCGTCTTCGGAGGCGCCGATCTCGACCTTGCAGTACCGGATCGGCTTCTTGAACTCGGTGAGTTCTTCGATCTCGGCGACTCGGCCGGCCACGAGCGGGCCGCGCACCTGCGTCAGGTGCTCGACCTCCTCGACCTCCAACCCGATCCGGATGAACGCCTCTGCCAGCGTCTCCGCGGTCGTCTCCTCGGGCAGCTCAAGGTGCTCGGCCAGCCAGGAAACCGGAATCCGCACTTGGTCAGGCCCTTCTCTCGTTCAGGTAAGTGATGTCGGGGACGTCGTGATGGGTGGCTAGATGCCGAACGGCTCGGTGAAGCGGACGTCGCCTTCGACCATGTCGCGCATGTCCGGGATGCCGTTGCGGAACATCAGGGTCCGCTCGATCCCCATGCCGAACGCGAAGCCGGTGTAGACCTCGGGGTCGACACCGCTGGCGCGCAGCACGTTGGGGTTGACCATGCCGCAGCCACCCCACTCGACCCAGCCGGCGCCGCCCTTCTTCTCCGGGAACCAGATGTCCATCTCGGCCGACGGCTCGGTGAACGGGAAGTACGACGGCCGCAACCGGGTCGTGGACTCCGGGCCGAACATCGAGCGCGCGAAGGCGTCCAGGGTCCCCTTGAGGTGCGCCATGGTCAGGCCCTTGTCCACCGCCAGGCCCTCGACCTGGTGGAACACCGGGGTGTGGGTGGCGTCGAGCTCGTCGGTGCGGAAGGTGCGCCCGGGGCAGACCACGTACACCGGCAGCTCGCGGTTGAGCAGCGCCCGGACCTGCGACGGCGAGGTGTGCGTGCGCAGCACCAGGCCGGAGTCCTCCGGCGCGACGTAGAAGGTGTCCTGCATGGTCCGCGCCGGGTGGTCCTTGCCGAAGTTCAACGCGTCGAAGTTGAACCACTCGGCCTCCAGCTCGGGGCCTTCGGCGACCTCCCAGCCCATGGCCACGAAGGTGTCCTCGATCTGCTCGGCGAGCTGCGTGATCGGGTGCCGGGCGCCGGTGTGCACGCGGTCCCACGGCAGCGTCACGTCGACGGACTCCTCGCGGAGCACTCGCTCGTCGCGCTCGGCCTGCAGCACGGCCCGGCGCTCGTCGAAGGCGCCCTGGATGGCCTCGCGGGCCTGGTTGACGCGCTTGCCCGCCTCGGAACGCGCCTTGGGCGGCAGCGCTCCGATCTCGCGGCGCGCGGTCAGCAGCGGCGAGCGGTCACCGAGGTGAGCGGGCTTGACCGACGCCAGCTCGTCCAGATCGGCGGCGGCGACGAAGGCCTTCTTGGCCTCGTCGACCGCGGCGTCCAGCGTCTCCGGCGACAGCGCGGCGACCTCTTTCGGGTCGTACGAGTCGTTGGCTCCAGACATCGTTAGTGCGTGACTCCCGTTGATCCCACAGGCATCATCGCCCAGGTCCCTGTTCTGCCAGGTGGCTGGGCTTGCGAACCTGCTGAGGTTGCATACGACTCTTCGGTGCGAAGCCGCAAGCTGACATGGGCGATTCTATGCGACGGCGTCCACGGCGTTTCGCGGTGATCCGTCCCGCCCGAGCTCAGCGGTGCTGCGCACGCGCCGAAGCGTAGAGGCAGACGGCGGCGGCCGTGGCCAGGTTCAGGCTTTCGGCCTGACCGTAGAGCGGCACCCGCAGCGTCGTGTCCAGCTGGGACTTGACCTCGTCGGACAGGCCGTGGGCCTCGCTGCCGAAGACCCACGCGGTCGGCTCGGCGAGCTCCCCCGCGCGGTCGGCGGTGTCGAGGTCACCGGCGGCGTAGCCGTCGGCGCCGACCAGCCGCAGCCCGGCGTCCCGGCATGCCGCCAGCACCGCGCTCACGTCGCGATCGCGAGCGATCGGCAGGTGGAACAGGCTGCCCGTCGAGGCGCGCACCGCCTTGCCGTTGTAGGCGTCGACGGTGTCACCGGCGAACAGCACCGCACCGGCCCCGGCCGCGTCGGACACGCGCACCACGGTTCCGGCGTTGCCCGGGTCGGCGATGCCGACCAGCACCGCGACCAGCTTCGGCCGCTGCGCCAGGGCGGCGACCGGATCGGTGCGCGGCAGGTCGCAGACCGCCACGACGCCCTGCGGGGTGACCGTCTCCGACAGCGACGCGGCGGCCTTGTCGGTCACCTCGCGCACCGGCACGCCCGCCAGCACCGCGCGCTCGGCGAGCTCGGGGTGTCGCGGTTGCTCGGTGACGAACAGCTCTCGCACCCGCAGCCGGTCGTCGGCGTGCGCGGTCAGCGCCTCGCCCACGGCCTGCGCTCCCTCGGCGAGGAACGCGCCGGCCTTCTCGCGGCCTGCGCGGCGGGTGAGCTTACGAGCGACCGCGACCCGGGACGATCGCTCGGTGAGCGGGGTCCCGGGTCGCGAATCGGAAGTGCTTTCGGCGATCAGGCCGCACTCTCCGGCAGGTTCTTGCGCGCCACGTCGACCAGCGCCTCGAAGGCCTGCGGGTCGTTGACGGCGAGCTCCGCCAGGATCTTGCGGTCGACCTCGACCTCAGCGGCCTTCAGGCCCTGCACGAACTTGTTGTAGCTCAGGCCGTGCTGCCGGGTCGCGGCGTTGATGCGGGTGATCCACAGCTTCCGGAACTCGCCCTTGCGGGCGCGGCGGTCCCGGTAGGAGTAGGTCATCGAGTGGAGCATCTGCTCCTTGGCCTTGCGGTACAGCCGGGAGCGCTGACCGCGGTAACCACGGGCCGACTCGAGAACTGTGCGGCGCTTCTTCTGGGCGTTGACCGCCCGCTTGACGCGTGCCACGGGGTCCGTCCTGTTATCTCATCAGGGGCGGCGGATTGACCGCCCAATGCGGGTGGCTGGATGGCTTGCGATGCCGGACTACTGCTCCCTCGCGGGTGCAGCGGGGAAGTCGGCGTCAGCGACCCAGCAGCTTGTTGATGCGCTTGACGTCGGCCTTGGCGACGGCTTCGGTGCCTTCGAGGCGACGGGTGACACGGCTGGACTTCTTCTCCAGGATGTGCCGGCGACCGGCCTGCTCGCGCCGCAGCTTGCCCGAACCAGTCACCTTGAAGCGCTTCGAGGTGCCCTTGTGGGTCTTGTTCTTCGGCATCTTCCGTCCTCGTTTCGTACTGGAGCCGGGTGGGGGCGCGGCCAGCGTCCCGACCCGGCCTCACATCACGAGCCCTGGCGGCGGCGTACGACTACGCGTTGGCCTTGGGCTTGGTCTTGTTGGTCTTGTGCGGCGCCAGAACCATGATCATGTTCCGACCGTCCTGCTTCGGGGTCGCTTCGATGAACCCGAGCTCGGAAACATCATCGGCCAGTCGCTGCAACAGGCGGAAGCCCAACTCGGGCCGCGACTGCTCGCGACCGCGGAACATGATCGTCACCTTGACCTTGTGACCCTGACCGAGGAAGCGGGACACGTGGCCCTTCTTCGTCTCGTAGTCGTGCGGGTCGATCTTCGGCCGGAGCTTCTGCTCCTTGATGACGGTCTGCTGCTGGTTGCGACGCGATTCGCGAGCCTTCTGCGCGCTCTCGTACTTGAACTTGCCGTAGTCCATGAGCTTGCAGACCGGCGGGCGCGCCTGCGGGGCGACCTCGACAAGGTCCAGATCCGCTTCCTGGGCCAGGCGCAGGGCGTCCTCGATGCGGACGATCCCGACCTGCTCACCGTTGGGTCCGACGAGTCGGACTTCCGGAACCCGGATGCGGTCATTGATGCGCGTCTCGGAGCTGATGGGGCCTCCTCGGTTCGATGGCTGTGTGTACTGCACACCACGGCGTGTAGAGCTCACCCCGGAATGCAAAGGTCCCGCCGGCTTCCGCTCGTGCGGATACCGCGGGACCCTGACTCCAAACCGATCGAACCGGTATCAGCCGATACCGTTCGCACCACCGACGCCACACGGGACATCGACAGGACCGGAACCCGGCGGCCTCAGCGGCTGCTCGGGTGGGAGCGGGGCTCCACTTTGCCGCCCCCGCCGCAACGGGGGCTGGTCGTGCGTGTCAGGGTAGCAGGCGTGAGCGAACCGCAGCCAACCACTCCCACGAACGACACGACCGGTGCCGGTGAACCGGCACACGACGCGGATATGGAGCTCAACGTACGCGAGCTCTCCGATGTTCCCAGCGTCGAGGTCATCAGCCGCGCTGCGGTGATGCTCATGTCCGCCGCCGCGGAGAAGCTCGGGCTCGCTGACGACGACCCGGACGCCACCCCGGTGCGCGATCTGGACGAGGCCCGCAGGCTGATCACCGGACTGGCGGGCCTGATCACCGCCTCGGTCGAGTACCTCGGACCGCACGCCGGTCCGCTGCGCGAGGGGCTGCAGTCCCTCCAGCGCGCCTTCCGCGAGTACTCCACCCACCCGGACGCCCCGGGTCAGGGGCCGGGCGAGAAGTACACCGGCCCCGTCTACTGACGGTTGCCCAGCTCCCGGGAGATCTCCGCCGCCGTGCGGCGGAGATCCGGGAGCCAGCCGAGCAGGTCCTCCCAGGAGAGCAGGACCTTCGGCACCGAGATCGACATCGCCGCCACGGCATCTCCCCGGTGGTTGCGCACCGGAGCCGCGATGCAGTGGGTGAACTCCTCGTGCTCGCTGCGGTCCACCGAGTACCCCTGCGCGCGGACGCGCTCCAGCTCCGCCAGGTAGCGCTCGGCCGAGTCGATCGTGTTCGCGGTGAGCTTCGGGTAGGCGATCCGCTGCGCCAGGCGTTCGCGGCGCTGCTGCGAGAGGTCGGCGACCAGGATTTTGCCCACCGCCGTGCAGTGCAGCGGGGCGCGTCGGCCGATGCGGGAGTACATCCGGACCGGGTGGACGCTGTCGACCTTGTCGACGTAGACGACCTGATCCTCGTCGAGGGTCGCCAGGTGGATCGTGTGCCCGGTGCGCTCCCCCAGCGCGTCGAGGAACGGCCGGGCGACGTCGCGCGCGTCCAGGTCGTCCAGCGCCTGGTGGGCGAGCGCGAACACGGCACTGCCCAGCCGGTAGCGGTGGACGTCCTCGCGGCGGACGAAGCGGCCGGTCTCCAGCGTGCGCAGCAGGCGCATCGCCGTCGTCTTGTGCACGCCGAGCCGCTGGGCGAGACCGTCGAGCGTTTGCGGCCCCTCGGCCAGCGCGGTCAGCGCGGCGAGTCCGCGTTCCAGGCTCTGGCTCACCGGCGTCTCCGATCATCGTTGACTCGACGAAGCGGGCAATGCTACACACCGAAGTCGTTCTTCGCGCAACATTCGTTGCAACATGCGCAATAGGAGGCCGGCAGTGCCCGCAGCAGGGATCAACACCGAAGCGATCCGCGCGTTGCGCGACGAGACCATCGACTGGCGGTTCAAGGGCATGCCGCCGAACGCGTCCGGCAAGACCGCCGGGGAGTTCCTGGCCGAGCGGCCGACGCTGTGGGAAGCCGGTTTCACAGGGCCGCTGCTGACCCTCGACGACGCCGCGATGGAGCACAACCTGCGCACCATGGCCGCGTGGTGCGACGAGCACGGCCTGCGGATCGCTCCGCACGGCAAGACCACGATGGCGCCCCGGCTCTTCGAGCGGCAGCTGGAGCACGGCGCGTGGGGCATCACCGCGGCCAACATCGGTCAGCTGCGCGTGTACCGGGCGTTCGGCGTCCAGCGGATCCTGCTCGCCAACGAGCTCGTCGACCCGCAGGGGCTGGCCTGGCTGTCCGCCGAGCTCGACGCCGACCCGGACTTCTCGTTCTGCTGCTACGCGGATTCGCTGCGCGGGGTCGAGCGGATGGCCTCCGCGCTCGCCGCGCACGGCGGGACGCGGCCGGTCGACGTGCTGGTGGAGTTCGGCGTCCCAGGCGGCCGGACCGGTGCCCGCACGGTGTCGCAGGCGCGAGCGGTCGCCGCGGCCGTGGCCGCCGAGCACCGGCTGCGCCTGGTCGGCGTGTCGGGATACGAGGGCGAGGTGGCGCACGACATCGAGGAGTCCTCGCTGTCGGCCATCGACGACTACCTGGGCGAATTCCGCTCCCTGGTGGTGGAATTCGCCGGGGCCGGCTACTTCGACGGGCTGGACGAGGTCATCGTCAGCGCGGGCGGGAGCGCCTACTTCGACCAGGTCGCCGAGGCGCTGACCCTCCCGTGGCCGGAGGGGCTGCCCGTGGTGCCGGTGCTGCGCAGCGGCGGATACCTGCTGCACGACGACGGCTTCTACCGGGTGCGCTCGCCGTTCGGCCGCCGGCACCGGCTGGCCGGTGCCGAGTCACCGTTCCGACCGGCGATGCGGATCTGGGCGCAGGTGGTGTCGCAGCCGGAAGCCGATCTGGCGCTGCTGACGATGGGGCGCCGCGACGTCTCGTTCGACCAGGGGCTCCCGGAACCGCAGGTGATCCGGGGAGCGGACGGCGAGACCCGCGAGCTCGCCGACGGTTCCTGCCACGTGTCGGGTCTGGCGGATCAGCACGCGTTCCTCAGGCTCGCCGGGGCCGAGGTGCGCGTGGGCGACTGGATCGGCTTCGGCCTGTCCCACCCCTGCACGGTCTTCGACAAGTGGACGCTGATCCCGGTGGTCGACGGCGAGCAGGTCACCGACCTGGTGCGCACCTACTTCTGACCCGTCAGCGGGTGGCGGTCCCGGCCGGACCGCCACCCGCCCCAGGTCAGTCCAGGACTGCGAGGGCGTCGATCTCGCACAGCAGGCCGGCCGGGAGGCCGACGTAGACGGTCGTGCGAGCCGGGAAGGGCTCGCCGACGACGCGGGCGTAGACCTCGTTCATCTCGGCGAACTGCGCGGTGTCGGTGAGGTAGACGCGCAGCATCAGCACGTCCTGCAGCGATCCGCCCTCGGCCTCGATGATCGCGATGACGTTGCGCAGGCACTGCTCGGTCTGCTCGGCGACACCGCCCTCGACGACCTTGCCGGTCGCCGGATCGACCGCGGTCTGCCCGGAGACCTGCAGGATGTTGCCCTTGCGCACGCCCTGCGACAGCGGGATGTTCGCCGGCGGCTTCGGTGCGGCGTCGGTGCTCACCACGGTCCTGCTCATGTCGGTGTCCTTCCACGGATTTCGGCGTCGTGAAGCGGAATTTCGGCCGGAGCCGATCTTCATTGCTTTCACAGGGGAATGGTACTTACCATTCGATCACCCGGTGCAGACCAATTGCCCGGCGTGTGACCGGAGGAACGACTCCACCATGGACATCGTCTATCGCGGCGCGCGAGTCGTCGACGGCGACGGCGGCCCGGGGTTCCTCGCCGACGTCGGAGTCGACGAAGAACGCATCGCCGAGATCGCCGACGCGGGAACGCTGAGCGGACGTCGGCGCATCGACGCCGACGGGCTCGTGCTGGCACCCGGATTCGTGGACATGCACGCGCATTCGGACCTGCGGCTGCTCGCCGAACCGGACCACACCGCGAAGGTCTCCCAGGGCGTGACGCTGGAGGTCATCGGCCAGGACGGGCTGTCCTACGCCCCGGTCGACGACGACGCGCTGGGGACCCTGCGCGCGCAGCTGGCGGGCTGGAACGACGATCCGCCGGGTTTCGACTGGAACTGGCGCAGCGTCGCCGAGTACCTCGACCGGCTCGACACCGGCATCGCCACCAACGCCGCCTACCTCGTCCCGCAGGGCACGCTGCGCCTGCTGTGCGCGGGCTACGACGACCGGCCGGTCACCGATGACGAGCTGAACCGGATGCGCGAGGTCCTCGCCGATTCCCTTGCCGAGGGCGCTTTCGGCATGTCGTCCGGGCTGACCTACACGCCCGGGATGTACGCCGACACGGCGGAACTGGCCGCGTTGTGCGAGGTCGTGGCCTCCTTCGGCGGCTACTACAGCCCGCACCACCGCAGCTACGGCGCCGGTGCGCTCGCGGCCTACGAGGAGATGATCGAGGTCAGCCGGTCCTCGGGATGCCCGCTGCACCTGGCGCACGCGACGATGAACTTCGGCGTCAACGCCGGAAGGGCCGGCGAACTGCTGGCGATGCTCGACGCGGCGCTCGACGACGGCTGCGACATCACCCTCGACACCTACCCGTACCTGCCGGGCAGCACCTCGCTGCACGCGCTGCTGCCGAGCTGGGCGATGGCCGGCGGCGTCACCGCGACCCTGGAGCGGTTGCGGGATCCCGTGCAGCGGCAGCGGATTCGCCAGGTCCTGGAGGTGGAGGGCTCCGACGGCTGCCACGGCGTTCCGGTCGAGTGGGAGAACATCGAGATCAACGGCGTCCGCGAACCGGGCAACGCTCACCTCGTGGGCCGCAGCGTCGCCGAATCGGCGCTGGCCGCCGGGGCGCAGCCGACCGAGTTCTACTTCGACGTGCTCACCAGCGAGCGGCTGGGCGCGTCCTGCCTGATGCACGTCGGGCACGAGGACAACGTGCGAGCGATCATGCGCCACCGCACGCACACCGCGGGCAGCGACGGGCTGCTGGTCGGCGAGCGCCCGCACCCGCGCGCGTGGGGCACCTTCCCCCGCTACCTCGGCCACTACGTGCGCGAACTCGGCGTGCTGAGGCTGGAGGAGTGCGTGCGGAACATGACCTCGCGTTCCGCCGACCGGCTCGGGCTCACCGACCGAGGACGCGTCCGGGAAGGCCACGTCGCCGACCTGGTGCTGTTCGATCCCGACACCGTCCGCGACACCGCGACCTTCGACGAGCCCCGGCAGCAGGCCGTCGGCATCCCGCACGTGCTGGTCAACGGCGTTCCGGTGATCGACGACGGCGACCGCACCGACGCCCTGCCCGGGCGCGCGCTGCGCAAGAACCGCTAGCAGCCGCACGCGGCTCGCGCCGAGCAGAGCAGTCCCTGAGGAGCTCCCAGGAGGACCCGTGTTCTTGAACTGGTTGCAGCACGAG
Organism: Saccharopolyspora sp. NPDC049357; assembly: GCF_040677225.1. NCBI lineage: Bacteria > Bacillati > Actinomycetota > Actinomycetes > Pseudonocardiales > Pseudonocardiaceae > Saccharopolyspora > Saccharopolyspora sp. NPDC049357. The sequence goes on from NZ_JBFAQJ010000037.1 coordinate 22,650, forward strand.
ACGTCCGGGCTGCTCACGTTGTGCGCGGTCGGGATCGCGGTGCTGCTGATCATGATCATCCGCTTCCGGATCGAACCGTTCATCGCGTTGCTGGTCACCGGGCTGCTCATCGCGCTGGCCGCCGGGCTGCCCGTGGAGGACATCGTCGGGACCGCGCAGAAGAGCAGCGATTCGCTGCTCGAAGGCGGTTTCGCCAGCATCCTCGGGCACATCACCGCCATCATCGGACTCGGCACCATCCTCGGCTCCGTGCTGGAGGCATCGGGTGGCGCGCAGCTGCTGACCCGCAAGCTCCTCGGGGCATTCGGGGAGAACCGGGCTCCGCTGGCGATGGGGTTGTCCGGGCTGATCTTCGGGATTCCGGTGTTCTTCGACATCGGCATCTTCGTGCTCGCACCGCTGGTCTACGTGGTCGCGCGGCAGGGCAAGCGCTCGATCCTGCTGTACTGCCTGCCGCTGGTGGCCGGGCTGTCGATGACCCACGCGTTCCTGCCGCCGCACCCCGGTCCCGTGGTGGCCGCGGGGCTGCTGGGCGTGGACCTGGGGTGGATCATCCTGATGGGACTGGCCTGCGGACTCCCGGCGTTCGTTGTGGCCGGTCTGCTCTACCCGGTGTGGATCGGCAAGCGGATCACCCTTCCGGTGCCCGCCGACATGCTCGCCGCCGCCGACGAGCTCGCCGCCAAGCGCGAGGGCCGGCGCGATCCGTCGCTCGGCGTGGTCGCGCTGATCATCGGCTTACCGATGGTGCTGATCCTCGGCGCCACCTTCGGCAGCATCACGTTGCCCGAGGGCAGCGGCGCGCTGTCGGTGCTGACGTTCCTCGGGAACCCGACCGTGGCGTTGACGATCGCCGTCCTGCTGTCGTTCTGGTTGCTGGGAACCCGGCGCGGGATGACCGGGCGGGACCTGTCCGAGCTGACCAGCGGGGCGCTGCGGCCGCTGGGCATGCTGCTGCTGGTCGTCGGCGCGGGCGGCTTCTTCGGCAAGGTGCTCGCCGAAACGGGTGTCGGGGACGCCTTGGCCGGGTCGTTGCAGGGCGTGGGGTTGCCGATGATCGTGTCGGCCTACGTGATCAGCAGCGGGCTGCGGATCGCGCAGGGTTCGGCGACCGTGGCGATCGTGACCACCGGTGGGATCGTGGCCCCGCTGGTCGGTTCGGCCGGTCTGTCGCAGGCCCAGCTCGCGCTGATCGCGGTGGCGATCGCCGCCGGGTCGATCATCGCCTCGCACGTCAACGACGGCGGGTTCTGGATCATCTCGCGGTACTTCGGGATTCCCGTGAGCGACATGCTCAAGACCTGGACCGTCCTGGAGACCCTGCTGTCGCTGGTGGCCTTCGGCATGGCGGCCGGGATCTCGCTCCTGGTCGCGTGAGAGCACCGCGTTCTCGGCCCCCGCGAGGCGATTTCGCGACATCGCCACGGATGGTGAACCGTTTCGGGCCTTAGCGCCTATGGCGGCGGTCCGGTTAGGCCATTTTGGTCTAGTCCACCTGTGGTCACTGCGACAGACTTCGCTTCTGCCGTGTCGTCTAGCTGGGAGAACGTCGTGGGTGACAGCTCGTTTTCGCGTCGTGGTTTCTTGAGCGCGGTCGGGGCTCTGGGCATTGCCGGAGCGACCGTCGGCTGCGCCACCGCCGCCGGCAGGCAGGGCGCGGCCGCGCCGCACCAGGTGCACCAGGCGCACGAGGGCCTGATGACCTTCATCGGCAGCTACACCAGCTCGCAGCCCGCCGGCCGAGGCGTGGACATCGCGATGCGCGACATGAACGGGGTGCTCGCCCCCTCCGGAACCCTCGACGGGATCGCCGACGCCTCCTTCTTCGCCTGGTCCCCCGACCACGAGTTCCTGTACGTGACCAACGAGCGGGAACAGGGCTCGATCACCGCGATCGACGTCAGCACCCACGAACCCAAGGTGATCAACACCGCGCCCAGCGGTGGGAGCTCGCCCACCCACCTGTCGGTGCACCCGAGCGGGGAGTTCGTGCTCACCGCCCACTACGGGGACGGCACCGTGGCGGTGCACCGGCGCAACCCCGACGGCAGCATCGGCGAGAACACCGCCCTGGTGAAGCACCCCGGGGCCGAGCCGCACGCGCACCAGGTCGTCGTCGACCCCAGCGGGAAGTGGGTCGTGACCGTCGACCTCGGCGCCGACTCGGTGTTCGTCCACGCCTTCGACGCCGGGAAGCTCACCCAGCACCAGCAGCTCCCGCTGCCCGCGGGCACCGGCCCACGGCACCTGGTGTTCAAGGGCACCACCGCCTACCTGCTGGCGGAGCTGAACTCCACGATCACCGTGCTCGCCTGGGACCCCAAGGCCGGCGCCCTCACGGCCGGGCAGGTCATCAGCAGCCGCGCTCCCGAGGCGACCGGCGAGAACTTCCCCGCCGAGATCGCGATCTCCCGGGACGGCCAGTTCGTCTACGCCTCCAACCGCGGTGACGACACCATCGCCACCTTCGGCGTGGAGAACGGGTCGCTGGTGTTCAAGGCCGTCACGCCCACCGGCGGCAACTGGCCCCGGCACTTCGCCCTGGACCCCGAGGAGACCTCGCTGTTCGTGGCCAACCAGCGCGCGGGCACGATCACCCGCCTGGCGCGCGACACCGAGACCGGTGCGCTGACCCCCACCCCGGACAGCTACGCGTGCCCCTCGGTCGCGGTCATCACCTTCCACGGCTGATCCGTCCACAACGGACAGTCAGTGCTCTCTCCCCTCGAATTCGGCAGTTCCACGACGATCGCCTCGGCCAAGGTTCGGCGACGGCTTCGCTCCGGCGAGGCTTCACCCTCCCCGCCACCAGGGCTCACAAGAGAACAGCACCGATTTCAATGGAAATCGAGGTACCGAGTTCCACTGAAATCCGGTTCCTGATTTCCATTGAAATCGTTCAGCACATCGGAGACCAGCCATGCGCGCAGGAAAAGCCGTCATCGTCGCCGCCGTCGCTGCGTTGCTCACGGCCTGCGGGCCACCGCAGGTGCAGCAGGCCGGACCCGCGGTCGACGAGCGCACCGGAACGCTGCGGGTCTGGCTGTTCGACGAGGCCAACCGCGCGCCCAAGCAGGCCACCGTGGACGAAGCGGTGGCGCGGTTCGAGCGCGAGCACCCCGGCGTCGAGGTCGACGTGCAGTACATCGCGGTGGAGACGAGGTCCGAGCGCTTCACCGGCGCGTTCAACGATCCCGCCAGCGCACCCGACGTCGCCGAGGTCGGCAACACCGACCTCGCCGGCTACGTCGCCGCCGGCGGGCTGGCCGATGTGACCGAGAAGCTGCCGCAGTGGCCGGAATCCGCCGACCTGTCCCCCTCCGCGCTGGACACCGCGCGAGTCGAGGGCAAGGTCTTCGGCGTGCCCTGGTACACCGGGGTGCGAGCTCTGTACTACCGCACCGACGTGTTCGACGAGCTCGGCCTGCAACCACCGCGCACCACCGCCGAGCTGCTGGCCACCGCGCAGCGCATCCACTCCGAACGTCCGGACCTCTACGGCATCGCCACCGGCGGCAAGTACCACTACGCGCTGATGCCGTTCATCTGGGCGGCGGGCGGCGACCTGGCTCGCCAGGAGGGCCAGCGCTGGGTGTCCACCATCGACAGCCCCGAAGCGCAGCGCGGCATCGAGACCTACGCCGAGATGATCACCAGCGGCGCGTGCCCGCCCGAGCAGTGCTCCGACATGACCGGCAGCCAGAGCGTGCAGGCGTTCGCCTCCGGCAAGGCCGCGATGACCATCGGCGGCGACTTCAACCGCAAGGCCGTCGACGCCGGTGTGGCGGGCAAGTACGGCGTCGTGCCGCTGCCGGGCGATGCGATCGGCTCCACTGCCCCGGCCTTCGCGGGCGGGAACCTGCTGTCGGTGCTCAAGTCCTCGCAGCGAGCGACCCTGGCGCGCGAGTTCGTCCAGCTGCTCGCGGGCAAGGAGTACCAGCGCAAGATGTACGGCGCGATGGGCAATTTGCCCACGTTCATCGACGTCCAGGGCGAGGTGGCCGAGCACGATCCGGCGGCGGCTCCGTTCGTGATGACGCTGCGCGGCGGAACGCACTTCGTGCCCGCGACCGAGGCGTGGTCGAAGATCGACGCGCAGGGCGTGCTTCCCACGATGGTGCAGCAGATCGTGCGCGGTACCCCTGTCGCCGAGGCATCGGGGCAGGCGGCGGCGCAGATGAACGCGGCCTTCGAAGGCCGATGATGGCGCTGCTCTACCTCGCACCGGCGGCGCTGCTGCTCATCGGCATGATGGGCTACCCGCTGTACCAGCTGGTGCAGATCTCGCTGTACGAGTACGGCCAGGCTCAGGCTTCCGGCGGTGCGCCGCTGGAGTTCCTGGGCGCGGGCAACTACCTGGCGCTGCTCGGCGACGCCCGGTTCTGGACGATCCTGCTGCAGACCTGCGTTTTCGCCGCGATCTGCGTGCTGGGAAGCCTGGTGGTCGGCATCGGCCTGGCGGTGCTGGCCACCAAGGTCTCGCCGCTGCCCCGGATCCTGCTGTTCCTGGCGGCCATCGGAGCCTGGGCCACGCCCGCGGTGGCCGGGTCGACGGTGTGGCTGTTCCTGTTCGACCAGGACTTCGGGCTGGTCAACGAGGCGCTGACCGGCATCGGCATCAGCGGCGCCGAAGGCATGTCGTGGACCTACGACAAGTACCTCGCCTTCGGCCTGGTGGCCGCCGAGGTGATCTGGTGCTCCTTCCCGTTCGTGCTGGTCACCACCTACGCCGGCCTCATCGGGATTCCGGGCGAGGTGGTGGAGGCCGCCGCGCTGGACGGCGCTTCGACGTGGCGGACCACGCGCAGCGTGCTGCTGCCGATGCTGCGCCCGGTGCTGGTCATCGCCACCATCCAGTCGATAATCTGGGATTTCAAGGTGTTCACGCAGATCTACGTGATGACCAACGGCGGCGGCGTCGCCGGGCAGAACATGGTGCTCAACGTCTACGCCTACCAAGAGGCGTTCGCGGCCTCGAACTACGGGCTGGGCTCGGCGATCGGCGTGGTGATGACCGCGCTGCTGCTGGTGATCACGCTGCTCTACCTGCGGGCGCAGCGCGGGAACGGGGTGCTGGCATGAGACGTTCCCGCGCCGTCGCCAACACCGCCGCGGTCGTGATCGCGGTGCTGGTGGCGTTTCCGCTCTACTGGATGGTGCTCTCGGCGTTCAAGCCGGAATCCGAGCTCCAGTCCTCAGATCCGCGACCCTGGACCACCGCGCCGACCCTGGACGGGTTCCGGCGGGTCCTCACCGTCGACGGGCTGGGCGGCTACTTCCTCAACAGCCTCCTCGTCGCGGGCGCGGTGGTGCTGCTGTCGCTGCTGATGTCGTTCCTGGCGGCGGTGGCGCTGACCCGGTTCCGGATCAAGGGCCGTGCCGTGCTGCTGCTCATGCTGCTGGTGGCTCAGATGGTCCCGGTGGAGGCCCTCACCATCCCGCTGTTCTTCCTGATGCGCCAGGTCGGTTCGGCCGCAACGGCTTTCGGTCTCAACCACCTGGGTTCGCTCGTGCTGGTGCACCTGGCGTTCAGCCTGCCCCTGGCGATCTGGATGCTGCGCGGGTTCGTCGCCGCCGTCCCGGTCGAGCTGGAGGAGGCCGCCACCCTCGACGGCGCGAGCCGCACCCGGTTCGTCTGGCAGGTGCTGTTCCCGCTCGTGGCTCCGGGACTCGTTGCCACCAGCGTGTTGTCGTTCATCCACGCGTGGAACGACTTCCTTTTCGCCAAGACCTTCATCATCTCGGCGACGGAGAACCAGACGCTGCCGATGGCGATCCTGGTATTCTTCAGCCCGCAGGGAAACGACTGGGGCGCGATCATGGCAGGCTCCACGCTGATGACCATTCCGGTTCTGATCTTCTTCGTGCTCGTCCAGCGGAACCTGGTGTCGGGACTCTCCGGCGCGGTGAAGGGATGAGCTTCCACTCGTTGCTGCCGCGCCCGCGGCGCGTCGAGTACGCCACCGGCCGGCTGTCGCTGGACATCCGCACCAGCGTCGGCGGTGAACCGAGCGTGGCGCGGTGGTTCCGCAGGCACGTCGGTGCCGCGACGGGACTTCCGCTGCCGCTGGCCGCCAAGCCCACCATCGAGTTCCGCATCGATCCCCACATCAACGGCCACCGCGTGGAGATCAGCCCCGACCAGGCCCTGGTGACCGCGCAGCACACCGCCGCCGCGCACCACGCGGCGCAGACGCTGCGGCAGCTGCTCCCGCCGGACGCGTTCCGCCGCGCCCCCATCCACGACGAGCCGATCTCGTTGCCGTGCGGGATGATCGAGGACCACCCCCGGTTCGGGTGGCGCGGCTGCCACCTCGACGTCGCCCGGCACTTCGTGGCCAAGCGGGAGGTCCTGCGGTTCGTCGATCTGCTGGCGATGCACAAGCTCAACGTCCTGCACCTGCACCTCACCGACGACCAGGGCTGGCGCATCGAGGTCCCCAAGCACCCGGAGCTGACCCGCATCGGTTCGTGGCGCGAGCGTTCCATGATCGGCCGCGGCGAGGTCCCGGAGTTCGACCGGCAGCCGCACGGCGGCTACTACACCACCGAGGACCTGCTGGAGATCGTCTCCTACGCCGCCGAGCACCACATCACGGTGGTGCCCGAGATCGACGTCCCCGGGCACAGCCAAGCCGCCATCGCCGCCTACCCCGACCTGGGAACCGGTGGGCCCGTGGGCGTGTGGGACTCGTGGGGCGTCAGCGACAGGATCCTGGCTCCCCGGCGGGCCACGGTGGACTTCTTCCGCGACGTGCTGGACCACGTGATGTCCATCTTCCCGTCGCCGGTGATCTGCCTCGGCGGCGACGAGGTCCCGGGGGCCACGCCCGCGCACGGCGCGCTGCTGCGGCGGTTGATGGAGCACGTGCACAACCACGGCCGCCGCACATCGGCGTGGGACGACGCCATGCACCTGGTCTCGCTGCCGACGGAGACCATCGTGCTGAGCTGGCAGGACGCGCAGGCCATCGCCCGCGCCGCCGAAGCGGGCAACGACGTGCTGCTGTGCCCGGAAACGCACTTCTACCTGGACCACCGGCAGTCCGATGAGCCCGACGAGCCGATCCCGGTCGGGTTCCTCAACACCCTGGACAACGTCTACGCCTACGAGCCGCCGACCGAGCGCGTTCTCGGCCTGCAGGCGCAGGTGTGGACCGAGCAGCTCGACTCCCCCTCCCGCATCGACTACTCGGCGTTCCCCCGGCTGTGCGCGTTCGCCGAGGTCGCCTGGAGCAGTGAGCGGGATCCGGCGGAATTCCACCACCGCCTGGCCCACCACCACCTGCCGCGCCTGGACGCCTTCGGCGTCGAGTACCGGCCCCTCGACGGCCCTTACCCCTGGCAGCTGCGCCCCGGTGTCGAGGGCAGGCCTCGCTGAGCGGCGCTCGCGCCGGAAACGACGCGGGTGGGGCCCGGACTCGATCCGAACCCCACCCGCCGGGTCTCCCCTAGGCTTCGGCCTTGGCCGGCTCCTTGGGCTCCCAGCACTCGACGCCGGGTCAGCTCCGGCAGCCGGTCCCGGGTGAAGACCAGGTCGAGCCCCTGCTCGCGCTGATCGTTGATTGGCGTTCAGCCCAGCGTTTCGGCGAGGAACCGCCCGGTGTGGCTGTCCTCGATCTCCGCGATGTCCTCGGGCATGCCCTCGGCCAGCAGCAGACCGCCGCCGTTGCCGCCCTCGGGGCCCATGTCCAGGATCCAGTCGGCGGTCTTGACGACGTCCAGGTTGTGCTCGATCACGATCACCGTGTTGCCCTTGTCGACCAGGCCGTTGATCACGCCGAGCAGCTTGCGGATGTCCTCGAAGTGCAGACCCGTGGTCGGCTCGTCGAGGATGTAGACCGTCTTGCCGGTGGAGCGCTTCTGGAGCTCGCTCGCGAGCTTGACGCGCTGCGCCTCACCGCCCGACAGCGTCGGGGCCGGCTGCCCCAGCCGCACGTAACCCAGGCCGACGTCGACCAGCGTCTTGAGGTGCCGGTGGATGGCGTTGATCGGCTCGAAGAACTCGGCGGCCTGCTCGATCGGCATGTCGAGGACCTCGGCGATCGTCTTGCCCTTGTAGTGCACCTCCAGGGTCTCCCGGTTGTACCGGGCGCCCTTGCACACCTCGCACGGGACGTAGACGTCGGGCAGGAAGTTCATCTCGATCTTCAGCGTGCCGTCGCCCGCGCACGACTCGCACCGGCCGCCCTTGATGTTGAACGAGAACCGGCCCGGCTGGTAGCCGCGCACCTTCGCCTCGGTGGTGGCCGCGAACAGCTTGCGGATGTGGTCGAACACGCCGGTGTAGGTGGCCGCGTTGGACCGCGGTGTGCGACCGATCGGCGACTGGTCGACCTGCACCAGCTTGTCGACGTGCTCCAGGCCCTTGACCCGGGTGTGCCTGCCGGGAACCTGCCGCGCACCGTTGAGCTTGTTCGCCAGCACCGACGCGAGGATGTCGTTGACCAGGGTCGACTTCCCCGAACCGGACACGCCGGTGACCGCGGTCAGCAGACCCAGCGGGAAGGAGACGTCGATCTTGCGCAGGTTGTGCTCGCGCGCGCCGACCACGGTCAGCTGCCGCTTGCGGTCCGGGACCCGGCGCTCGGTGGGAACCGGGATCTCCTTGCGCCGGGCCAGGTACGCGCCGGTCAGCGACTCCTTGTTCTTCAGCAGCTCCTTGTAGGGACCGCTGTGCACGACCTTGCCGCCGTGCTCACCGGCACCGGGACCGATGTCGACCACCCAGTCGGCGCTGCGCACGGTGTCCTCGTCGTGCTCGACGACGATGAGCGTGTTGCCGAGGTCGCGCAGCCGGCTCAGCGTCTCCAGCAGGCGGTGGTTGTCGCGCTGGTGCAGCCCGATCGAGGGCTCGTCGAGCACGTAGAGCACACCGACCAGGCCGGAACCGATCTGCGTGGCCAGCCGGATGCGCTGCGCCTCGCCGCCGGAGAGGGTGCCCGCCGCGCGGTCCAGCGACAGGTAGTCCAGGCCGACGTCGAGCAGGAAGCCCAGCCGGGCCTGGATCTCCTTGAGCACGGCACCGGCGATCATCTGCTCGCGCGGACCCAGGACCAGCGCGTTGAGGAACTCCGCGCAATCGGCCACGCTCAGCGCGCTGACGTCGGCGATGGAGAGCTCGTCGTGCTCGTTCTCCATGGTCACGGCCAGGATCTCGGGCTTGAGGCGGGTGCCGTCGCAGGCCGGGCACGGCACGTCGCGCATGTAGCCCTCGTACTTCTCGCGCGCGTAGTCCGACTCGGTCTGCTCCAGCCGCCGCTCCAGGAACGGGATGACGCCCTCGTAGCTGGCGTAGTAGGAGCGGGTGCGGCCGTAGCGGTTGCGGTAGCGCACGTGCACCTGGTCGTCGGTGCCGTGCAGCACCGCCTTCTTGACCTTGGTGGGCAGCTGGCGCCACGGGGTGTCCATCCGGAACCCGATGGCCTCCGACAGGGACGTCAGCAACCGGGAGAAGTACTCGGCGGTGTGCCCGCCCGCCCACGGCGCGATCGCGCCGTCGCCCAGCGAGAGGTCTTCGTCGGGCACGACCAGCTCGGGATCGACCTCCTTGCGGATGCCCAGGCCCGCGCACTCGGCGCAGGCGCCGTAGGGCGAGTTGAAGGAGAACGAGCGAGGTTCGAGCTCGTCGACGCCCAGCGCGTGCCCGTTCGGGCAGGCCAGGTTCTCGGAGAACTTGCGCTCGCGGGCGGGATCGGACTCGTCGAGGTCGATGAACTCGACCAGCACCAGCCCGTCGGCGAGCCGCAGCGCGGTCTCGACCGAGTCGGTGAGCCGCTGCTTGGCGCTGGGCTTGACGGTGAGCCGGTCGATGACGACCGCGATGTCGTGCTTCTCCTGCTTCTTGAGCTTCGGCGGCTCGTCCAGCGGGTGCACGACGCCGTCCACGCGGGCGCGGGCGTAGCCGGAGGAGCGCAGCTGCTCGAAGAGGTCGACGTACTCGCCCTTGCGTCCGCGCACGACCGGAGCCAGCACCTGGAACTTGGCCCGCTCGGGCATCTCCAGGACCTGGTCGACGATCTGCTGCGGGGTCTGCTTGCTGATCGCCTCGCCGCAGGTCGGGCAGTGCGCCTTGCCCGCGCGGGCGTAGAGCAGCCGCAGGTAGTCGTAGACCTCGGTGATGGTGCCCACCGTGGACCGGGGGTTGCGGCTGGTGGACTTCTGGTCGATCGACACCGCCGGGGACAGGCCCTCGATGAAGTCCACGTCGGGCTTGTCCATCTGACCGAGGAACTGCCGGGCGTAGGCGGACAGCGACTCCACGTAGCGGCGCTGCCCCTCCGCGAAGATGGTGTCGAAAGCCAAGCTCGACTTGCCCGAGCCGGAAAGCCCGGTGAACACGATCAGGCTGTCCCGGGGCAGGTCGAGGTCGATCCCGCGCAGGTTGTGCTCACGGGCGCCGCGAACGACGAGGCGGTCAGCCACGGTGATCCCTTCGAAAAAGTTCTGGTGTTGCGCGAGCGCGCGCCGACTGCGAGCGGCCGCCTGCTTCAGGCAGCGGGACCGCCGGCGCGGCATCGGGTCGCGACGTTGCGACGTCCATGCTATTCGGGGCCACCGACAGTCTCGGACCGACGGCGTCCGGTACCGAGCACCTTCCCCGGCCGTCACCCCAACGTGTGAGATGTTGCGTGATCCGGCGGTGGCTGCCCCCTCACGACGATACGCAAAGTCGCCCGCATGGGGCACTGTCCCCGACGTGTCCTGCACCTTTACGCTCAAGACTTCACGTTCTCCGCAAATTCGACCCTCCCCTCTCCCCCACGTGAGGTAGAGCCATGGCTGACATCGTTCTCGGTACCGGCCGATGGTCCGCTGCCGCCCTGGCAGACGAGGTCGCGAACCGGCGAGCCGCCGTCCGGCACGCCACCGAGGTCCTGGTGCGCTCCGCGTCCGGGCTCGACGAGATCTCGGTCCGACAACCCAGCCTGCTGCCGGGCTGGAGCCGATCGCACGTGCTCACCCACCTGGCCCGCAACGCCGATGCCTGCTGCAACCTCCTGCTGTGGGCTCGGACCGGCATCGAGCACCCGATGTACGCCAGCCGCGACGACCGCGACCAGGCCATCGAGGAAGGCGCCTCGCGCAGCCACCAGCTGCTGATGGAGGATCTGGTCGCCTCCAGCGACCGGTTCTTCGTGGCGGCTCGGGACCTGCCCGACTCCGACTGGACGGCCGAGGTCACCCTCTCCGGGGGCGACGTCATCCCCGCGCTGCACGTCCTGCGGCTGCGGCTGCTGGAGGTCTGGGTGCACCTGGTCGACCTCGACCACGACGTGGACTTCGCCGACATCCCCCTCGCGGACGCCGAGATCGTGCTGGAGGACGTGGTGCAGCCCTTCGGCGGGCGGCCGGACGTGCCCGCGCTGACGCTGGATGTCGACTTCGGCCATCACCACCGCCGTTGGGACCTGCGCGGCACCACGTCGCGACCGGCGGCCGTCTCCGGCGAACCCGGTCCGATGCTGGGCTGGCTGCTCGGTCGCACGGGCCCCGGTGAGCTGCGCGGCGACGCACCCGAACTGCCCGACTGGATGTGAGCCCGATCTTCCGGCCGGTGCCGGGTCGCGGGCGTTAGGCTCACGGGCGTGGAGCTTCAAGCTGAGTACACCGGACACGTGGAGCCCGGCGGCGCGGCCGCGCGCCGGGACCTGGACGCGCTGACCATCACCAAGATCTCGGTCGGCCCGATGGACAACAACGCCTACCTGCTGGTGTGCAAGAGCACCGGGGACGCGTTGCTGGTGGACGCGGCCAACGACCCCGAACGGCTGAGCGACCTGCTCGGTCACGACGAGCGTCGCCCCCGGCTGCGCACCATCGTCACCACCCACCAGCACGGCGACCACTGGCAGGCGCTGGGCGCGGTGGCAGGCGCGACCGGCTGCTTCACCGTGGCGCACCCCGCCGACGCCGACGAGCTGCCGGTGCCGCCGGACCGCCTGGTCGAGCACGGCGACACCATCGCGGTCGGCGACTCGGAGCTGTCGGTGATCCACCTGCGCGGGCACACCCCGGGCTCGATCGCCCTGGTCTACCGGGACCCGGCGGGTCACCCGCACCTGTTCACCGGCGACTCGCTGTTCCCGGGCGGGGTGGGCCGCACGACCTCGCCGGAGGACTTCAAGTCGCTGGTCGACGACGTGGAGACCCGGGTCTTCGGCGAACTGCCGGACGACACCTGGTTCTACCCGGGCCACGGCGACGACTCCACCCTCGGCGCCGAGCGCCCCAAGCTCGCCGAGTGGCGCGAACGCGGCTGGTGATCGGCAGCGGGGGAAGTTCCCGGTGGGGACTTCCCCCGAGCCCGGTGTGCGCCCCGATGTCGCTGCGGTCGTCGGAGCCCCCGCCTACTCTGGCTTCCGGGAGCGCGAGCACCGGAGGTCGTCGTGAGCGAGGCCGTGAAGCTGGACATCGGGGGCACCGAGGTGTCGGTGTCACATCCGGACAAGGTGTTCTTCAAGACCCGCGGTGAGACCAAGCTGGACCTCGTGGACTACTACCGGGCGGTGGCCGGCCCGCTCCTGAGCACCCTCGGCGGTCGCCCGCTGCTGATGGAGCGTCATCCCGACGGGGCGAGCGGCAAGTCGTTCTTCCAGAAGCGGGTGCCCGCCTCTGCTCCGGAGTGGCTGCGCACGACCGTGGTCGAGACTCCCAACGGCACGACGAGCGACGCCCTCGTGGCCGCCGACCTCGCGCACGTCGTCTGGGCGGTCAACATGGGCTGCCTGGGCTTCCACGTGTGGCCCTACCAGGCCGGGCAGCCGGAGATCATCGACGAGCTGCGCATCGATCTCGACCCCTCGCCCGGAGTCGGCTTCACCGAGGTGTGCGAGACCGCGGCGCTCACCCGCGACTTCCTCCGCGAGGACGGCATCGACGTGCGGCTGAAGACCTCCGGCTCACGCGGCCTGCACCTCTACGTCCCGCTGCGTCCCGAGTGGGACAGCTACCGGGTCCGGGCCGCGGCCGTGGCGCTGGCGCGCGAGCTCGAACGCCGCCACCCCGATCTGATCACCGCCAAGTGGTGGAAGGAGGAGCGGGGTCGGCGCGTCTTCGTCGACTTCAACCAGAACGCCCCGCACAAAACGGTTTTCGGCGCCTGGTGCGCCCGGCCCCGAGTGGGCGGGCAGGTGTCCACACCGATCGCGTGGGACGAGCTGGACGGCGTCGACCCGGACCAGCTGACCATCGCCACGGTGCCCGGCCGGCTCGCCGAGCGCGGTGACCCGTGGGCCGACACCCGGCCGCAGTCGATCGACCCGCTGCTGGAACGCTACGACCGGGACATCGCCGCCGGAGCGCAGGACGCGCCCTGGCCGCCGGTGTACCCGAAGCAGCCGAACGAGCCGCCCCGGGTGGCACCGAGCCGAGCCAAGCGCGACTGACCGAGAACCGTTTCCTTGCAGCAGATTTCGCTAGACCGACATGCGCGGGACCTCGCGGACCGCCGCAGCCACCCGGCGGGCCTCGGAATGGCAGTCACCGCAGGTCTGCCAGAGCCACGCCTCCTTGGTCGCGTCGGCCACGACCTCCTGGCTGCACAAGGTGCTGACGAGCATGCCGCTCGGGTAGGCGTTGCCCCACGGCCGCTTGTCCAGGCTCGCGTGCCGTCTTCCGTCCGCCGGCACCCAGTGAAACGGATACATCGCTGCGCACATCCCCCTCTTGCCTGCTCCGATCGGCGTTTCCGCGTCGCGGAACGAAAATCGCGACGAAACCCATCCGGGTTCCGAAGCGACCTCGATCAAGACGAGACCAATGCTCATGGTCTCGGGACCACTGCGGCAATTCCCCGAACGGATGACGCCATTCAGCGCACACGTCGGTGCGTAATCAGGTAGTCACGCAGACGACGACCCAGGGTGCCGTTCGATTCCGCACCTGAAATAAGCTGTGGTGCATGAGCGAGACCACTCCGGCACCGCGGGCATACGTTCTCGGTGCGGAAATCCGGGACGCGAGATCGCGTTCCGGTCTCGGGCTGCGCCAATTAGCCGGACGTCTCGACGTTTCGCACTCCGTCGTGGTCCGCTGGGAGCGCGGCGAACGAGTGCCGTCGACCGAATCCGTCTCGGCCGTGTGCGCGGTGCTGGGCCTGTCGAGCCCGGCTCGCGATCGGCTGCTGCGGCTCACCCGCGAGGCGCAGGCGGAACCACCCAACTCGGTGTCGGTCGGGTCAGTCGGTGAGGCCGATCAGCTCACCGCGCTGCTGGAGTTCGAACGGATCGCCACAGCGATCACCGACGTCTCCCCGATCCTCATCCCCGGTCTGCTGCAGACCACCGACTACGCGCGCGCGATCATGGGCACCGGCATCCCGGAGCACGAGGTCTCCACCCGCGTGGCGGTCAGGCACGGCCGGCGCGAGGTCATCACCCGCCACCAAGAACCCGTGCGGTACACGGCTTTCCTGCTCGAATCGGTGCTGCACCAGCCCATAGGCGGCCGGGCCGTGCTGATCGACCAGCTGCGGCACGTCCGCGACATGAGCGCCCGCGACAACATCGACATCCGGATCATCCCGCTGTCCGCGGGATGGACCCCTGCGCACGCCGGACCCTTCGTGCTCCTCGAGTTCGCCAAGGCCTCTCCCGTCGTGCACCTCGAACACCACAGGTCCAGCGCGTTCCTGCGCGATCCCGGCGACGTGACGGCTTTCGTCAAGGCCGGGAGGGACCTGGGGCAATTCGCGATGAGCAGCGACGACTCGGTTCGCCTCGTCGACGAGATCATCCACCGGGAGGAGACAACACCGTGACGTTGCTGCAGTCGCCGGTCGGTTGGCGCAAGTCCAGCCGAAGCAGCCAGGAGACCAATTGCGTCGAGGTCGGCCGCGTGTTCGGCGGGGCCGCCGTGCGCGACACCAAGGACCGCGCAGGGGGCCTCTTAACCGCCAATTCCGCTCAGTGGCGCTATTTCGTCAGAGCGATCAAAACGGGTCGCTTCGACAGATAGACCGCCGCCTCGATTCGCCCTCTGGGGGACGAAAACCGGGGAGCGTTCCGCCGGGGGCGGAGCGCTCCTGATTCATGCGCGCGGTCAGACCAGCTGCTCGGCCACCAGGCGGGCGGCGTCGGCCAGCAGCGCGTTGTTCGCGGTGTCGTGCTCGCGGGGACGACCGGTGAGCAGCGAGATGACGATCGGCGTTCCGGTGTCGGTCCAGGTCACGGCGATGTCGTTGGCCACTCCGTAGGCGCTGCCGCCACCGGTCTTGTCCGCCGTGCGCCAGCCGGCCGGAACCCCGGCGCGGATCCGGGCGGCGCCGGTGGCGCTCCCGAGCATCCAGCCGGTGAGCCGGTCGCGTTCCGCCGGGCCGAGCGCATCGCCGAGCAGCAGGCGCTGCAGGCCGTCGCCCAGCGCCCTGGGCGTGGAGGTGTCGCGCTCGTCGCCGGGGATGGCGGTGTTGAGCTCGATCTCCCAGCGGTCCAGGCGCGTCATCGGATCGCCGATGGCGCGCGCGAACTCCGTGATGGCCTGCGGGCCACCGAGTTCGCGCAGCATCAGGTTGGCGGCGGTGTTGTCGGAGTGCTGCACCGCGGCCGCGCACAGCTCGCCGACCGTCATGCCGGTGTCCACCCGGGTCTCGGTGATCGGCGAGTTCTTCACGAGCTGGCCGGCGTCGTAGCGGATGACGCGCTCGAAGTAGCCGCCGGCGAGCCCGTGGGCGCGCAGCAGGGCCGCCGACGCGTAGACCTTGAAGGTCGAGCACAGCGCGACGCGCTCGTCGGCGCGGTGTGCGGCGGTCCGCCCGGTGGCGACGTTGCGCGCGAACAACCCCAGGCGCGCGTCGTAGCGACGTTCCAGCTCGGCCCACACCGGGTCGGGCCGGGGAGCGGCCGCGATCGGCGCGGCGGACGGGGTGCTCGGCGCGCAAGCGGCCACCGGCGCGGCCAGCAACGCCGCCAGAACCGCCCGGCGACCCACGCGGATGTCATTGTGCTGCAATTGATTTCCCTCCAGAAGTGCCGATGCCCCCAATCAAGCAGCCGACCGCTGATAGCGCCAATAAGAACCGGACCGACTCCCGATAGCGCATCGATATCGCCCCAGCACGAGCCGTCGCCGAAGCCGGGAGAGCTCCCGAAAAATTCTTCCGACGCCCACTTCCGGATGCCTGCTCAGCGCAGGTCCGAGTCCGAAACGACCGGACGAAGGGGACCTCGACCACCGGCGGTCGCGCCGAAGACCGGCCGCGCTAGAGACGACCGGAGCGCAGGTCCGTCACGGCGACCCGGGCGCACTCGGCGATCGCGGCGTCCACCCGCGGGAGCGACGGGTCCGCGCGCGCCGCGAGCGTGAAGACCGCCACCGCCACCGGCGCCTCGCCGTCGAACTCCACCACCGAGACCTCGTTGCGGACGGCACCGATCGTGCCCGTCTTCCCCGAGACGCGAACCCCCTGGAACGGGAATCCCGCCCGGACCCGGTGCATCCACGCCTGCTGGCCGAGCAGCCTGCGGACGAACGCGCACTGCTGCGGCGAGGCGACCGCGTCGGCCCAGATCAACTCCATCAGCCGGGTCATCTCGCGGGGTGTGGTGGCGCTGGCGTAGGACGGGTCGTAGGCGCGGAGGGTGCGCGCCTCGTCGTTGTCGGCCAGCAGGGCGAACGCCTCGGAAGCGCTGGTGGCGCCCATCTCGCGGGTCAGCGCGGCGTGCGCGTCGGCGGTGCCGCCGACGACCCGGGTGCGTTCCAGGCCGAGGTCGGCGAGCGCGGCGGCCAGGGCGTCGAGACCGATGGCACCCAGGATGACGTCCGCGGCGGCGTTGTCGGACACCGCGATCATCGAGGCCGCGAGGTCGCGCCAGGACATCCGCACCGGGTCCTGGAAGGTCGACACCCCGGTCGGGCCGGGCGTGCAGGAACCGGGGTCGAGCCGGATGGCTTCGCGCGGGTCGAGGGTTCCCGCGTCGAAGGCGCGGGCCAGCGCGACCAGCAGCGGGAGCTTGTAGACCGAGGCGGTGACCACGAGCTCGTCGGCGCCGAAGCCGAGTTCGTGACCACTTCCGCCGAGCCGGACCGCGTGCACCCAGCCCTGCGCGCCCGCGTCGGCGAGCACGTCCCGGATGCGCTGCTCGGCGTTCACGCCAGGTCCCGGAGCGCGACTTCGAGCGCCTCGCACACGTCGGGCTGCGGTGCCGGGTCGGGCCAGACCACCCGGACCCGCAACGCGAGCTCGTCCCCTGCGGCGACGACGGCCACGCCGGGTGCGCGCACCTCGGGGTCGGTGCTGAGCGCGAACGCGCGTCCGGCGGCGACGGCGCTGAGCGCGTCGCGATCACCGGGCGCGGGCAGGAACTCGGGGTCGAGGCCGCGCTCCCGGAGGGTGTCCACGAGCAGGTCGAAGGCCGCGGTGCCGTGGGCGCGCGGAGCGGTGGCGCAGAGCAGCCCGCGCAGCGCGCGGATCGAGGGCTTCTCGGCCGCCGGGTGGTCGGCGGGCACCAGCAGTCGGCGCGGGATCTTGACCACCGAGGAGGTCCGCAGGTCGCCGAGCAGCGCCGGGTGGTGCACGACCGCGCAGTCCAAGCGGCCGCCGGCCACGGCGTCGACCAGGTCGATGGTCGGGGCGGTGCTGACGATGACGGTGCGCGCCGACGGCTCCGCCGCCGCGCCGCGCAGGGCGGCGACGAGACCGGCGACCTGGCGATCTCCGAGGGCGGCGATGACGCCGATGCGCACCGCTCCCCTGTTCTCCCGCTGCCTGCGTGCCGCTTCGGCGAACTCGTCGGCCCCGGCGAGCAGCGTCCGCG
Organism: Saccharopolyspora sp. NPDC049357; assembly: GCF_040677225.1. Lineage (NCBI taxonomy): Bacteria > Bacillati > Actinomycetota > Actinomycetes > Pseudonocardiales > Pseudonocardiaceae > Saccharopolyspora > Saccharopolyspora sp. NPDC049357. Next base: position 40,403 of record NZ_JBFAQJ010000037.1, read on the forward strand.
CCCTGGGCAGCAGGTCGGCCCCGGCGGTGGTCAACCGCACGCCCCGAGATCCCCTGGTCAGCAGGGTGACGCCGAGCCGGTTCTCCAGCCGCTGCACGCCCTGGGACAGCGGCGGCTGGGTCATGCCGAGGCGGTCGGCCGCGTGCCCGAAGTGGCCTTCCTCGGCGACCGCGACGAAGAACCGGAGATGACGCAGGAGGTCCACACCACCGATCCAAGCACAGGGCCCGGAACGCGATGCGCGCTCCGGGCCCCTGCTGCGTCTTCTCCCCGCGGAACGACCACAGCGGCAGAAGAACTCAGGGTGAGTGGTACAGGGCGCTGCCCTTGACGTACTCCTCCCACGGGACGGTCCAGTCCCAGATGTCGCCGTCGGCCGGGGTGAGCGGTTTGGTCGACCCGACGATCTCCACCGGGTCTCCGATCTGCGTGAACTCCAGGAACCACCTGCCGTCGGTGCTGGAGAGGTTGACGCAGCCGTGGGTGACGTTGCTCGACCCCTGCGCGCCCGTGCTCGCCGTGTTGGTGTGCACGTACTCGCCGTTGTTGGAGATCCGGACCGCGTTGGGCAACACCTCGTCGTAGGCGCCCGCGCTTCCCTGGGCAGGCCCGCCCCAGCTCCAGGAGTTCATCCGCACCGAGTCGTGCCGCTCGGTGGCGACGTGGATGCCGTGCTGGGTCGGGTACGCCGACTGGCCGTAGGAGGCGTCCATCTTCCTGATCTCCTGGCCGTCCTGGTAGACGGTGAAGGTGTGGGCGTTGACGTCGCCGACGGAGCGCTGGTCGCGGCCGACGGTGAAGTTCGATTCGAAGTTCTTGTCGCCCATCACGCCGGCGCCGGTGTCGATGCCGTAGAGGTCGGCGCGCACCTTCACCTGGGTGCCCGCCTTCCAGTAGTCCTTGGGCCGCCAGTTGACCTGGTTGTCGGAGTACCAGTTGAACGAACCCTCGGTGGGCACGGAGGTCTCGACCTTCAGGCGGCGTTCGACGGCGGCGCGGTCCTTGACCGGCTTGTCGAAGTAGATCGAGACCGGCATCGCGATGCCGACGGTGTCTCCGTCGGTGGGCCGGGTGCGCTCGACGTTGACGATGTCGGTGGGGGTGGCGGTGGTGAACGTCGAGTTCAGCGGGATCGACGGCACGCCGTCCTGGTCGTGGGCGACGGCGTGCACCTGGTAGGTGGTGCCGAAGGCCAGCGGCGAGTCGATCGTCCACTTGTGACCGCTGCGGTCGATCTTGCCCGGAACCGGTGCGCCGTTGGCCGTCACGTTGACCGAGGTCAGCACGCCGCGCTGCGAGTTGAGCTCCAGCGGTTCACTCGGTGACAGCGATGTCGTCCTGTCTGGAACCGAGGTCGTCACCGACGCCTCGGAAACGTCCGGCCCGCACGCCGTCAGCGCGCACGCGACCAGGCTCGCGATGACTAGTTGGCACGCAACTGCCCCCCGCATACCGGCCTCCCCAAGAACCCTGCACCGTCTCGTTGGTAATCAGTAACTGTCCGTGCGGCGAGCGGGGTTCTCAACACGATCAAGCAGCGCGGGGTGGGCGATTCACGGTTCGCCGAGCGGCGTTGTTGACCAGCGCAGTGTCATTCGGCGCCGATGAACGCTCCATCGAGTGGATTGAGCGCAGCGGCGGTTCTATATCGGCTACCCGCAGTCGATCGCAAGCATGACACACCAAGATCATGTAATCCGATCGGTGGACACCATATTTCGTCGTCAGAACCGGTGGCACGCATTGGGGTGAGACCTCCGGTCTGTTTTGCCCGGTATGGCCGGGTTGAACGGGCTTCGATCACGGCCGGTCCGGGACTGCCGGTGCTCAGGGGCCGGGCGGCGAGACGGGCGCCGGGACCGGGTAGCGGATCGCGTGCTGCGAGCCGCGCACCCCGGTGGGGCTGCCCTTGGGCTCGGTGCACGCGAGGTCGTAGTTGGTGGGGCCGTCGGTGGTGTCGGACCCGTGCTTGCGCGGCGTGCCCTCGTACCCCGCGGTGCACGCCGGCGGGTTGAACATGTTGAGCACCAGACCGAGGTGCCCGGTGCCGTCCGGCGAGAGCGTGTGGGTGAACGCCGAGATCATCGGCAGCGCGACCAGCGTCTGCTCCAGCGCGGGACCGCGCACGCTGGTCAGCTGCGTGGTGGTGAGCAGGTTGGCGGCCACGATGCCGAAGTCGGTCCCGATCGAGCGCGTGAGCTCCTGCACCTCGGTGGCCGCGCCCGGCGCCTCCTGGATGGTCTTGCGCAGGTCGGGGTCGGACTGCTTGAGCTGCCCGGAGATCTGCCGCAGCCCGGTGCTGAACTCGGTGAGGTTCTGCGCCTGCTCCTGCTGGGTGCGCAGGACGACGTCGCTGTTGTCCAGCAACCCCGTGGTCTGCGGCAGGTTCTGCTGCGCGGCGGTGGTGAAAGAGCTGGTGGTGTCGAGCAGCTTCTGCAGGTGGGAGCCGGTTCCGTCGAAGGCGGTCCCGACCTCGGTGACCACCGTCCGCAGCTTGTCGGTCGGCACTCCCGCGACCAGCCGGTCGACGTTGACCAGCAGCGACTCGGGCGCGGGTGGGATGGAGGTGCGCTCGATGGGGATGACCGACCCCTCCTCCAGGAAGGGCCCGCCGCGGTGCTGCGGCTGAAGGTCGATGTACTGCTCGCCGACTGCCGAGCGGTTGGCGACCACGGCGCGGGCGTCGGCGGGGATCTGCGGAGCGCCGTCGTTGATGTGCAGGTCGGCGGCCACGCCCTCGTGGGTCAGCCGCAGCGCGGTGACCCGGCCGACGGCCACGCCGCGGTAGCTGACCTCGGAGTTGGTGAACAGCCCGCCGGATTCGGGCAGCTGCACCGACACCGGGTAGCCGTTGGAGCCGAACAGCCGGTCCAGCCCGGCGTAGCGACCGCCGACGAAACCCACGCCGACAACCGCGATGACCAGGAACAGCGCCAGCTGCACCTTCACCTTGCGCGCCATCATCAGGAACCTCCTCCGGACGGTCCCGGCAGCAACCCGCCGTCCGGCTGCGTTCCGGGGATCGGCAGCGGCGGCAACGCCGGCACGCCGGGCGGCAGCGGGATGTTGGCACCGGACTGGCCGGAATCGGTGAGGCCCGGGATCGGGATGGGCGGCCCGGAGGACCGCGCGAAGTTCTCGTAGAGCGCGGACAGGTCCAGGTCGATGAGCACGTCGGTGTTCACGAAGTCGCCCTTGAGCGGAACCATCGCGTACTCCGGGAACGGGTAGGTCGACAGGAACGCCATCGCCTTGGGCAGGTCGGTGCCGGTCTTGGCGAGCTGCTGCAGCGTGGGAGCGAGCGCGTGCAGGTCGGCCACCAGGTCTTCGCGGCTGGCTTCGATGGTCCCGGTGGCCGTGCCGGAGAGCTTGTCCAGCGATTGCAGCATCCCGACCAGCTGACCCCGCTGGGCCTCGATCTCGCGCAGACCCGGGGAGAGCCCGTCGAGGGCGGTGTTGATGTTGCCGGTCTGCTCGCGCAGGTTCGCCGAGAGCCGGTTGAGACCGTCGAGGGCCTTGGTGATCTCGCCGCGCTGACCGTCGAGCCGGGTGACCACGTCGTTGACGTTGCCCAGCAGCGAGCGGATCTCCTCCTCGTTGCCGGTGAACGCCTTGTTGAGCTCCTGCACGATGGTCTGCAACTGCTCGATGCCGCCGCCGTTGAGCAGCAGCGACACCGCGCCGAGCACCTCCTCGATCTGCGGGTTGCGGTTGGTGCGGTCCAGCGGGATCACCGCGCCGTCGGCGAGCTTGCCGGTGGCGTTGTCAGGCGGTGGTGCGAGTTCGACGAACTTCTCCCCCAGCAGGCTCGACTGGCGCAGCCGCGCGTAGGCGTTGGCGGGCAACCGCACGTCGCCGTTGACCCGCAAGGTCACCATCGCGGTCGTGTTGTCGGCGCTGAGGTCGATGCGGTCGATGCGCCCGACCGCCACGTCGTTGACCTTCACGCTGGCCTGCGGCACCAGGTCCAGCACGTCGTGGAAGTGCGCGGTCACCGCGTAGGGGCGGTCGCCGAGCTCGGCGCCACCGGGCAGCGGCGTGTTGTAAAGACCGGTGAAACCGGCTGGGCCGCAACCGGACACCAGCAGCAGCGACAGGGAGCCTGCCAGCAGCGCGCACCGCCTGGCCGTCATGGCGTCCCCGCCCCTCGCTTCATCGCGTCCACCAGCGGCAGCGGCACCGGGTTCTCGCCCTTGCCGAGCTGGTCCGGGACGTCGCCCGCGCCGGTCTGGATCTTGCCCAGCACGTCGGCGACCGACGGCAGCGGCGCCAGGCCCTCGACGACGGGGTTGAGCTTCTCGCAGGTGTCGCGCAGCGACTGCGGAACGGGCTCGGGAAGCGGCGTGACGTTGGCGATCAGCCTGCACACCAGCAGGATCGGCGGCTGCGCGAGCTCCTGCGGGTTCCAGCGGGAGGCCACGCTGCCGGACGCCGAGTCGTAGGCGTTGATGAAGTTGGTGGTGGCCAGCGGCATCAGGTCCAGCACCTCGGCCAGCGCTTCCCGCTGGTCGACCAGCGCCTGGGTGACGCCGGTGAGGTTGCGGACGTTGGAGGACATGTGGTCGCGGTTGTCGTGGACGAAGCGCTGGACGTCGTCGAGCGCGATCGCCAGCGAGTGCAGCGAGGTGCCCAGCTGCTCGCGCTCGGAGGCGAGGTAGCCGGTGGTGTCGGCCATCCGCCCGTAGAGCTCGCGGATCTGCTTGTCGCTCTGGGCGAGCGTGCCGGTGAACTGGTTGAGGTTGTCCACCGTGGCGAACAGGTCGTCCTGGTTCTCCGACAGGGTCGTGGAGAGCTCGCCGAGCCGTTTGATGGTGGTGTTGAGGTCCTGGCCGTTCCCGTCCACCGTGGCCGCTGTGGTGTTGAGGACGTCGTTGAGCGCGCCTTCGCGGTTGGCACCGTCCGGGCCGAGCGCGGTCGACAGGGCGTTGACGCTCTTGTAGAGCTCGTCGAGTTCGGCGGGGGTCGCGGTGCGCTTGCGGTCGAGGACCGCACCGGAGGCCATCACCTCGCCCTGCGTGTACGCGGGGGTGAGCTGCACGTAGCGGTCGCTGACCAGGCTGGGCGCGACGACCACGGCGTTGGCGTCGGCGGGGATGTTCACCCCGTCGTCGACGTGCATGTCGACCCGCACCACCGGCCCTTCGGGCGTCACGGTGTCGATCTGGCCGACCTTGACGCCGAGCACGCGCACGCTGGAACCGGCGTAGAGGCCGACGGCCTTGTCGAAGTAGGCGGTGATGGTGGTGCCGCCGGCCGACAGCGTCCACCACAGCGCCCCGGCGGTGACCAGGGCCAGCGCGCACAGCACGGCGATCGTGCGGGTGAGCCTGCTCATCGGCCGCCTCCCTCGGGAACCGGGAGCTCGCACTCGGGGGTGTTGGTCTGGATCGGGCCGGCGTGGATCGGCGGCGGCAGCAGGCCGCAGAAGTAGCCCTCGAACCAGCGGCCGTTGCTGATGGTGTTGTTGAAGCCGCGCACGTAGGGCTGGAGCGCGCCGACGGCCCTGTTCAGGTTGTCCTGGTTGCGCTTGAGCATCGCGGTGAGCTGGTCGAGCTGGTCGAGGGCGGGCTTCATCTGCTCCTGGTTGTCGGCGACCAGGCCGCGCAGCTGCCGCGAGAGGTTCTCGGTGCCCACCAGCAGTCCGCTGATCGCCTGCTTGCGGGCCTGCACCTCCGACAGCAGCAGGTTGCCGTCGGAGACGAGCTTGCTGACCTGCTGGTCGCGGTCGGCGACGATGCCGGAGACGTTGCTGGCGTTGTGCATCAGGTCGGCGAGCTGCTGGTCCCGGGAGGCGATGGTCTGCGAGAGCTGGGACAGGCCGTTGACGGCCTGATCCATGTGCTGCGGCGCGCCGCGCATGGTGTCGGACATGACCCGGAAGCTCTCGGCGAGCTTGCCGCTGTCGAGCTGCCCGGTGGTCTGCGTCAGCTGGTCGATGGCGTCGGGGATGTCGAACGGAGAACTGGTGTTGCGCACCGGGATCGGTTCGGACAGCTCCTCGTCGCCTGCCGGCCGCAGGCCGACGAACTTCTCGCCGAGCAGCGTCTTGATCTGGATGTCGGCGCTGGTTCGGTCACCGATCTCGCGTCCGTCCACTGTGAACGACACCAGCACCCGATTGCCTTCCAGCGACACGTCGTCGACCTCGCCGACCTTCACCCCGGCGATCTGCACCTCGTTTCCCGGCTCCAGCCCGGCGGATTCGGCGAAGTAGGCCGAGTAGGAGTTGCCGGAGCCGATCAGCGGCAGGTCCTTGGCGGAGAACGCCGTCAGCGTCCCGACCACCAGCAGCGCGATCGTGACGAGGCCGACGGTGACCTGGTTGCGGGCCCGTAGTGGTTTCATCGGCATCTCTCCGGCAACTGGGTCGTCGGCACGGGCAGGAGCGGGAGGTTGATGTTGAGCTGGTCGATGCGGATGTTGCCGCTGACCTGGCACGAGTAGTAGTTGAACCAGCCGCCGTAGCTGACGGTCCGGGTCAGCCGGTCCAGCCGCCCCGGCATGGTCTGCAGCGTGTGGTCCAGCAGCGGCAGGTCCTCGTTGAGCAGCCCGGTGACGTCGCGCAGCGCCGCGATGTCCTGCTGCAGCGGCGGTCTGGCCTGTTCGACGAGCCCGGCGGTGGTGTTGGTCAGCTCGTCGAGAGCGCCGATGGCTTCGCCGACCGGCTTGCGCTGCTCGGAGAGCCCGGTGGTCAGCCGCTGCAGCGCGTCGATGAGCTCGGCCAGTTGAGGCCCGCGTTCGTTGACGTTGCCCAGCACGGCGTTGAGGTTGTCGATGACCTGACCGATGACCTCGTCCTTCTTCGCCAGCGTCCCGGTCAGCGAGGCGGTGTGCGCCAGCAGGCTGTCGACGGTTCCGCCTTCGCCCTGCAGCACCTTCACCAGTTCGCCGGAGAGCTGGTTGACGTCCTCCGGGTTGAGCGCCTGGAACAGCGGTTTGAAGCCGTTGAACAGCGCGGTGAGGTTCAACGCCGGGTGGGTGCGCTCCAGCGGGATCTCGCCGCCGGGCCGCAGCACGTCGGACGGATCGCGCAGCGGCGCGTCCAGCGCGAGGTAGCGCTGACCCGCGATGTTGCGGAACTTCACGGTGGCCTGGGCGTCGCGCGGCAGCTTCCGGGCGCTGTCGACGTCGAAGCGCACCAGCGCGTGGTCCGCGTCGTCGACTTCGAGCTCGGTGACCCTGCCGACCTTGACCCCGGCGATGCGCACGTCGTCGCCCTCGCCGAGACCGGAGGCGTCGGCGAAGCGCGCGGTGTACTCGTGGGCGTCGCCGGAGGAGTTGGCGGCGATGGTGGACACCAGGATCCCGGTCAGGGTCAGCGTGACCGCCACGAAGGCGATCAGCTTGATCAGCGGCGCGGTGATCGACCTCATCGCACGGTCACCTCCGCGTTCCGGAACAGCGGCCCGACCAGCAGGCTCGTCCAGTCCGGCACGGCCTTGGGCTGGACCTGCAGGCGCGGGGCCATCAGGGCGGCGAGCAGGTCGCGCTCGGGCTGGGAGTTGGCCACCGACGAGCTCGCCGACTGCGGCGAGGTCGACGCCGGCGCCCCGCCGGGCTTCTTCCACGGGAACACCGCGTCGCGGTCCCGCGGCGGCTCCGGCTTGGTGGAGCCGTCGTCGAGCGGTCCGCCCGGCGGGTACTGCGGGAACGTCTCCGGTGCCTCGACGAACGGGTAGCAGCGCGGACCGCGGTGCTCCAGGTTCTTCGGATCGTCCACACCGGGCAGGTACTTGCCGCGGCTGCCGGTGATCTCCAGGGTCATCCGCGCCATGTTCGGGGTGTCGGTTCCCTTGCCGAAGGTGAGATCGGCGTTCTTGCTACCCGCCTGGAACTGCTGGAGCATGCAGGGATATTGCGGCGAGTACTTCGCCAGCAGCTCCAAAGTGGACCGCGAGGTGCCCGCCAGCCGGATGAAGTTGTTGCCGTTGGCCGACAGGAACCGGTCCATCTCACCGCTGGCGCTGGTCAGCGCGCCGGTCATCTGCTGGAGCTGACCGCGCTGCTCGACGACGGTGCGGCTGGTGGTGGTCAGGTCGTTGACCGCCTGCATCAGGTCGGGTGCCGCGTCGGCGTAGTTCTCGGCGACGTCGTCGACCCGGCTGATCACCGATTCCAGCTTCGGCAGCGACGGGTCGAAGTCCTGCAGGTAGCGGTCGAGCTGCACCAGCGTGTCGCCGAGCTGCTCCCCGCGTCCCTCCAGCGCCTGGGAGACGGCGTTGAGGGTGGTGGCGACCTGCTGCGGCTGCACCGCCTGCAGCACCGGCATCAGGTCGCCGAACACCTTCTCGATCTCCATCGCCGAGGCGCTGCGGTCCTGCGGGATGACGTCCCCCGCGCTCAACGTCGCCGACGCCGCTTCCTTCGGGATGTCCAGTGCCACGTAGCGCTCGCCGAACAGGGTTTTCGGCAGCAGCCGCGCGGAGGCGTTGGCCGGGATCATGCCCGCCTTCTCCGGTTGCAGCGCCAGCCTCAGGTCGGCGTGGCCGTTGCCCGCGTCGATGGCGCGCACCTCGCCGACCACGACACCGCGCACCTTGACGTCGGCGCCCGGCATCATCTGGTTGCCGGCGGTGTCGGCGCGCACGGTCACCGCGACGAACCGGGTGAACGCCTTGTTGTACATCCCGATCGTGCCCGCCAGGAACAACCCGGCGACGACCAGGAACGCGATGCCCATCGCCTGGTAGCGGCGTCTGCTGCGCACTTCGATCATCCGGCGATCCGAACCGTCGTGGTCGATCCCCAGATCGCCAGGCTGCAGAAGAAGTCGAGCACGGTCACGAGCACGATCGAGGTCCGCACCGCGCGGCCGACGGCGACGCCCACCCCGGCCGGGCCGCCGCTGGCGGTGTAGCCGTAGTAGCAGTGGGTCAGGATCACCGCGACGCTGAAGACCATGACCTTGCCGAAGGACCACAGCACGTCCTCCGGCGGCAGGAACAGGTGGAAGTAGTGGTCGTAGGTGCCCGCCGACTGCCCGTAGACCCACACCGTGATCTGCCGCGACGCCAGGTAGGAACCCAGCAGCCCGACCACGTAGAGCGGGATGACGGCGGCGACACCGGCCAGCACCCGGCTGGTCACCAGGTACGGAACGCTGCGCACACCCATGACTTCCAGCGCGTCGATCTCGTCGGAGATGCGCATCGCGCCCAGCTGCGCGGTGAACCCGCAGCCGACGGTGGCCGACAGCGCCAGGCCGGCCGACAGCGGCGCCACCTCGCGGGTGTCGAAGTAGGCGGCGATGAACCCGGTGAGCGCGGCGGTCCCGAGCTGGTTCAGCGAGGAGTAGCCCTGGAGGCCGACGACCGCACCGGTGGCCATGGTCATGCCGACCATCACGCCGAGCGTGCCGCCGATGATGGCCAACGCACCGCTGCCGAAGACGACCTCGGTGAGCAGCCGCATCGTCTCCTTGCGGTACTTGGTCAGCGTGACCGGCACCAGAGCCAGGGCGCGCACGTAGAACGAGAGCTGCCAGCCGAGGTTGGCCAGCACATCACCGGGCCGGGAGGCGGCTTTGGCGATGTGGCGCCGCACCGGGGCCGGTGTCGGCGGGGGTGTCGTTTCCAGGACTGCCATCTCACAAGCCCTTCGGCGGCACGAGTTGCAGGTAGATGCCCGTGACCAGCAGGTTGATCATGAACAGCAGCAGGAACGTGATGACCACGGCCTGGTTGACCGCGTCCCCGACGCCCTTCGGCCCGCCGGTGGGGTTGAGCCCGCGGTAGGCGGCGACGACCCCGGCGACGAACCCGTAGATGGCGGCCTTGATCTCGCTGACCCAGATGTCGGGCAGCGAGGCCAGCGCGTTGAAGCTGGCCAGGTAGGCACCTGGCGTGCCGCCCTGCAGGATCACGTTGAAGAAGTAGCCGCCGAGCACGCCGACGACGCTGACCAGGCCGTTGAGCAGCAGCGACACCAGCACCGCGCCGAGCACCCTGGGCACGATCAGCCGGTGGATCGGCGAGATCCCCAGCACCTCCATGGCGGCGATCTCCTCGCGGATGGACCGGGCGCCGATGTCGGCGCACACCGCCGAACCGCCCGCACCGGCCACCAGCAGTGCGGTGATCAGCGGGCTGGCCTGCTGCAGGATCGCCAGCGCGCTGGCCGCGCCGGTGAACGACTGGGCACCGATCTGCTGGGTCAGCGACCCCAGCTGCATCGCGATCACCGCGCCGAACGGGATGGCCACCATGGCGGTCGGCAGGATCGTGACGCTGGCGAAGAACCACGCCTGCTGGATCCACTCGCGCACCGCGAACGGCCGGCGCGGGGTGAGGCGCACGACTTCCCAGGCCAGCGTGGCGATCTTGCCCACGTGGCCGAGGGCCGTCGAGACTCCGGCGACCGGCGCGCTCATGGCCGCCGCTCCTGGGTACCCATGCTTCCTCCCGGCCTCGTTGACGAGAAACGTTCTGCGTACCGCCGTTGAGCCCGGCGGTGTGGCGATGCGCGATCCGCGTTATGGAATCGAGAGGACGTCGTTGGCGGCGAACGAGCGCTCGGGATCGCGCTCGGCGAAGTAGCCGCCGAGGCCGTTCTCCAGGTCCTGCTGGGTCCAGAGCTCGCCGGGCGCGGCGAACTTCTGCTCGATGGTGGGCGGTGCGAGCAGGGCGACGGTGCCGCTGTGCACCACGAAGACCTGGCCGCTGATGTCCTTCGCGGACGGTCCGGCGAGGTAGGCCACCAGCGGGGCGACGTGCTCGACCGACATCGGGTCCACGCCCTCCCCGGGGGCGTCGCCGAAGGTCTGCTCGGTCATCGCGGTGCGGGCACGCGGGCAGATCGCGTTGGCGCGCACGCCCATTCGCGACATCGCGCGCGCGGTCGAGACGGTCAGCGCGGCGATGCCGCCCTTGGCCGCGGCGTAGTTGGGCTGTCCCGCGGAGCCGAGCAGGAACGCCTCGGAGGTGGTGTTGATGATGCTGCCGCAGGTCGCGCCGGTGTCCTTGTACTCCTGGCGCCAGTGCGCGGTCGCGTTGCGGGAGAGCAGGAAGTGGCCGCGCAGGTGCACCCGCAGCACGTCGTCCCACTCCTGGTCGCTCATCTTGAACAGCATCCGGTCGCGCAGCAGTCCGGCGTTGTTGACCACCACGTGCAGCCCGCCGAGGCGTTCGGTCGCGGCGGCCATCATCTCGGCGGAGACGTCGGAGTCGGAAACGTCGCCGACGACGGCGACCGCCTTGGTGCCGATCTCCTCGATCTCGGAGACCACGGCGTGCGCCGCGTCGGTGACGTCGTTGACCACGACGTTGGCCCCGGCCCGCGCGAGCGCGAGCGCTTCGGCCCGTCCCAGTCCCGCACCGGCTCCGGTGACGATCGCTACCTTTCCGTCCACACTCGACACGTGCGCCTCACCTCGGGTCGAAAGTGACGATCTGGCGCACCACCGCGTTGTCCCCGCTGCGCAGTGCGGCCAGCCCGTCGTTGATGTCCGCCAGCGGCAGCCGCCGGCTGATCATGCCTTCCAGGTCCAGCAATCCCGCCCGCCACAGCTCGACCATCCGGCCGGTGTCCCGGCGCGGATCGGCCGAACCGTAGAAGGAGGGGACGATGTTCTTCTCGTTGATGAACAGCTCCTGGGCGGAGAACTCGACCTTCTGCTCCTCGCCTCCCGCCCCGACGATCACCGCGGTGCCACCGCGGCGAGCGGCGTCGTAGGCCGCGCGGATGGTCGCGGCCAGGCCCACGACCTCGAAGGCGTAGTCGAAACCGCGTCCGCCGGTGGCCTCTTGGCGAACCTCGGCCAGCCCGTCGGGCGTGGTGGCGTGCGTGGCGCCGAAGCGCAGCGCCGCCTCGTGCTTGGCGACCGCGGGGTCGACCGCGACGATGCGCGCGGCACCCGCGATCCGAGCGCCCTGGATGACCGAGATCCCCACGCCCCCGCAGCCGATGACGACGACGGTCGACCCGGGCTCGACGCGCGCGGTGTTGAGCACCGCACCGACACCGGTCAGCACGCCGCAGCCGATCAGCGCGGCGGCCTCGTAGGGCACGTCGTCGTCGACCTTGACCGCGGCGTCGGCCGGGATCACGAGCTCTTCGGCGAAGGTCCCGCACCCGGCGAAGCCGAAGGCGGACTCGCCGCCGACCTCGAAGCGGGGCGAGACGAAGGCGTTGACCGTGTGCACCTCGCACAGGTGCGGCTGCCCGTTCAGGCAGACCGCGCAGCGGGTGCACGGCGGCACGAAGGAGAGCACCACGCGGTCGCCTTCGCGCAGATGCGAAACCCGCTCACCTGCGGCGATCACGTCACCGGCGCCCTCATGTCCCATGATCCCGGGGGCGAGCGCGGGCAGTCCGCCGCTCATGGCCGACAGGTCGCTGTGGCAGATGCCCGACGCCCGGACCCGCACGCGCACCTCGTCGGGGCCCACCTCGGTGGTGGCCACGTCCGAGCGCACGTCGAGCTCGGGGTCGCCGATCTGCTTCAGCACGGCTGCCCTCATCGGCACGCTCCTCACCGGATCGACCCCGCCACGGCGCGGGGAGGTGTTAGCCAACACACACTAGAATGTGTTCTCACTCAGTATCAAGTGCCGCGTCCAGATGCGCGGATTTCGCAGGACATTCAGCCACGGAGTAAGGACTCAGAAATGAAAACTCGTTCTATCAAACGGGACCTTTCGGTCACGTTCGAGTCACGGGATCGCGAGGGCGGCACCCCTCGGGCCTTCAACGAGCGAATGCAGAGCCGGTCACTGCTCCATTCGGACGCGACCCCGGATTGCGATCCTTGCTTTTAGAACACGTTACACCTTTGATGGCGAGACGGTGACCGCCTGGTCTCGACCAGATCGCGACTGCCGGTCTATGATTTTAGAAACGTGTTTCACAAGCGCGTAACCACCCCGGGAGGATGCATGCGCATCGCCTACACGCCCGAGCACGAGAAGCTGCGGGAGGAGTTGCGCGCCTACTTCGCCGATCTGATGACGCCCGAGCTTCGGCAGGAGCTGTCGCAGGGCGATTACGGCGACAGCGGCGCCTACAAGCAGCTGGTGCGGCAGATGGGGGCCGACGGCTGGCTGGCACTGGGCTGGCCCGAGGAGTACGGCGGGCAGAACCGCAGCATGCTGGAGCAGCTGATCTTCACCGACGAGGCGGCCATCGCGGGCGCCCCGGTCCCGTTCCTGACGCTCAACAGCATCGCGCCGACCATCATGCGGTTCGGCACCGACGAGCAGAAGTCCCACTTCCTGCCCAAGATCGCGGGCGGTGAGATCCACTTCGCCATCGGCTACTCCGAGCCCGAAGCGGGCACCGACCTGGCCTCGCTGCGCACCACCGCCGTGCGCGACGGCGAGGACTACGTGATCAACGGCCAGAAGATGTGGACCAGCCTCATCCAGTACGCCGACTACGTCTGGCTGGCCTGCCGCACCGATCCCGAGGCGCGCAAGCACCGCGGGCTGAGCGTGCTCGTCGTGCCCACCTCCTCCCCCGGCTTCTCCTGGACCCCGGTGCACACCGTGTCCGGGCCGACGACCAGCGCCACCTACTACTCCGACGTGCGGGTTCCGACGTCGTCGCTGGTGGGGACCGAGAACGAGGGCTGGCCGCTGGTGACCAACCAGCTCAACCACGAGCGCGTCGCGCTCACCTCCGCCGCCCCGCTGCAGCTGGCGCTGTCGGAGGTGCGGGACTGGGCGGCCCAGACGCGGTTGTCCGACGGGCGGCGGGTCATCGACCAGGAGTGGGTGCAGCAGCACCTCGCGCGGGTGCACGCGGGCGCGGAGTTCCTGAAGCTGATGAACTGGAAGATCGCCACCACCGCCGAGAAGCACCCCGCCCCGGCGGCGGCATCGGCGACGAAGGTCTTCGGCACCGAGTTCGCCACCGAGGCGTACCGGCTGCTCATGGAGGTGCTGGGCAGCGCCGCGTACGTGCGCTCGGGTTCGAAGGGCGCCGCGTTGGCCGGGCGGATCGAGCGGATGCACCGCTCGGCGCTGATCCTCACCTTCGGCGGCGGGACGAACGAGGTGCAGCGCGACATCATCGCCGCCGTCGGCCTCGGCCTCCCTCCCGCGAAGCGTTGACCAGGGGCGGTTCTGGTCCGAACTGTCCATGATCGAAGTCCTTTTTGCCCGGACGGTTCGGACCGAAACCGACCACTCCGCACACCACCTCCCAGGAGGCGACATGGATTTCACCTTGACCGAGGCCCAGGAGGACCTGGCCGGGCTGGTCGGGCGCATCCTCGGCGACAAGGTCACCAACGAGCGGCTGCGCGAGATCGACGCGCAGGACGACCGCTTCGACCGCGCGCTGTGGTCCGAGCTGGCCAAGGCCGACGTGCTCGCCGCGGCTCTGCCCCACGGCGGTTTCGGGCTGTTGGAGCAGTGCAGCGTGCTGATCGAGATCGGCCGCGCGGTGGCCCCCGTGCCGTACCTGCCGTCGATCACCATGGGTGCCACGACGCTGGCCGAGTTCGGCACCGACGAGCACCGGCAGCGCTGGGTCGAACCCGCCGCTCGCGGCGAGGTCGTGCTCACCGCCGCGCTGACCGAGGACGGCGGCGCCGCCCCGGACTCCCCCGCCACCCGCGCCGAGCGCGACGGCGATCAGTGGGTGCTCACCGGAACCAAGGTCACCGTGCCCGCAGGCCCCATCGCCGACCTCGTCCTCGTCCCCGCCACCACCGCCGACGGACCGCGGATCTTCCTGGTCCGGCCCGGCGATCCCGGAGCGCGGATGCAGCGCCAGGAGATCGTCGACGGCGACAGCGAGGGCTGGCTGGAGCTCTCCGGCGTCCGCATCAGCGACGCCGACGTGCTCGGTTCCGAAGCGCTGCACCAGCTCATCGTCCGCGCGACGATCGGCGTGTGCGCGGTGCAGGTCGGCGTCCTCTCCGGCGCGCTGGAGCGCACCAGCGCCTACGCCGGGGAGCGCGTGCAGTTCGGCCGCCCGATCGGCACCTTCCAAGCCGTGGCGCAGCGGCTGGCCGACGGTTTCATCGACGTCGAGGCCGCGCGGCTGACCCTCTGGCAGGCCGCCTGGATGGCCTCCGAGGGGATGCCGTGCGCGGAAGAGGCGGCCACCGCGAAGTTCTGGGCCGCCGAAGCCGGGCACCGGTTGGCGCACACCGCGGTTCACGTGCACGGCGGCGTCGGCATCGACGTCGACCACGAGCTGCACCGCTACTTCGTGGCCGCCAAGCGCAGCGAGTTCACGTTCGGCGGGGCGACCGCGCAGCTGCGCCGGATCGGCGCGGGCCTGGCGGCGCGATGAGCTCCGCGCTGTCGCGGCCGGAGGTGATGCCGACGGTCACCGAACTGCTGCTGGCCAGGGCCGACGACGACCGGCCGGGACTGCGCACCGAGGACGGCGAGTGGACCTGGGCCGAGCACGTGCGGCACAGCGCGGAACGCGCCGCGCTGCTCAGCGAGCTGCTTCCACCCGGCGAACCGCCGCACATCGGCGTGCTGCTGGACAACGTCCCGGAGTTCTCCTTCCTGCTCGGCGGCGCTGCGCTGTCGGGTTCGGTGGTGGTCGGCCTCAACCCGACCCGCAGGGGCACGGCGCTGGAGCGCGACATCCGCCTGGCCGACTGCCGGATCGTGCTCGCCGACGCCGCCTACGCGCCGCTGCTGGAGGAGTTGGACCTCGACGGGATCGAGGTCCTCACGCTGGATTCCTGGCACCGCGAGCTCGACCGGCACGTCGGCGCGCCCCTGGACCCGGTGCCCGCCCGCGGCGATGACCTGCTGGTCCTGGTGTTCACCTCGGGCACCGGCGGCGATCCGAAGGCGGTGCGCTGCACCCACGCCAAGATCGCCTTCCCGGGCCGGATGCTGGCCGAGCGCTTCGGCCTCGGCGGCGAGGACGTCGCCTACGTCTCGATGCCGCTGTTCCACTCCAACGCCCTGATGGCGGGCTGGTCGGTCGGGCTGGCAGCAGGCGCGGCCCTGGCCCTGCGGCCGAAGTTCTCGGCCTCCGGATTCCTGCCCGACGTGCGCCGCTACGGCGCGACCTACGCCAACTACGTCGGCACTCCGCTGTCCTACGTGCTGGCCACACCGGGGCGTCCGGACGACGCCGACAACCCGCTGCGCGTCGTCTACGGCAACGAGGGGAACCAGCGCGACATCGCTCGCTTCGCGGAGCGCTTCGGCTGCCACGTCGTCGACGGTTTCGGCTCCTCGGAGGGCGGCATCGCGGTCACCCGCACCCCGGACACCCCTCCGGGCGCGCTCGGCAAGGCCACCGACGGGGTCGCGGTCTTCGACCCGGACACCGGAAAACCCTGCCCACCGGCGGAGTTCGACGAATCCGGGCTGCTGCTCAACGGCGAGGCGGCGATCGGCGAGCTGGTGAACACCACCGGACCCGGCTGGTTCGCCGGCTACTACGGGGCTCCGGAGGCCGACGCCGAGCGGATGCGCGATGGCATGTACTGGAGCGGCGACCTCGGCTACCTCGACGCGCACGGGTTCTGCTACTTCGCGGGTCGTTCGAGCGACTGGCTCCGGGTGGACGGCGAGAACCTGGGCGCCGCGCCGATCGAGCGGATCCTGATGCGCCACCCGCAGATCCAGGAGGCCGCGGTCTACGCGGGTCCGGCGGAGGTGGGCGATTCGGTGATGGCGGCGATCACCACCACCGGTGAGTTAGACCCGGCGTCGCTGGACGACTTCCTGACGGCGCAGGCCGATCTGGGCCCCAAGCAGTGGCCGAGCTACGTCCGGCTGGTGGCCGAACTGCCCCGGACCTCCACGCACAAGGTGCTCAAGCGCGAGCTCGCCGCCGAGGGCATCCGGACCCGAGACCCGGTGTGGTGCCGCCTCAAGGACACCTACCAACCTCAAAATCTATAACTTGTTCTAATTTTCCCCGATCGGGTAACGCCGACAGATGGCGTGTTTGACCCATATTCCTATAACCTGTTTCACATACAACACGTGACTGATGGAGGGACGCGATGAGCGGGACGGAGCGTGAGCACGGGGTGCGCACGATCGATGCCGGTGCCCCGCCACAACGGTTCGCCCGGGGGTGGCACTGCCTGGGCCCCGTCGAGGAGTTCCAGGACGGCAAGCCGCACGCGGTGCACGCGTTCGGCACGAAGCTCGTGGTCTTCGCCGACAGCCAGGGCGCGCTGCACGTGCTCGACGGCTACTGCAGGCACATGGGCGGCGACCTCACCCAGGGCGAGATCAAGGGCGACTCGGTCGCGTGCCCCTTCCACGACTGGCGTTGGGGCGGCAACGGCCGCTGCACCTCCATCCCCTACGCCAAGCGGGTTCCCGGCCGCGCCCGGACCCGCTCGTGGCTGACGCTGGAGGAGAACAAGCAGCTGTTCGTCTACCACGACCCGCAGGGAAACCCGCCTCCGGCGGAGGTCACGATCCCGCGGATCGAGGAGGTCTTCACCGACGAGTGGTCGAACTGGACCTGGGACCGCGTGCAGATCGACAACTCCAACTGCCGCGAGATCATCGACAACGTCGTGGACATGGCGCACTTCTTCTACGTGCACTTCGCCTTCCCGACGTACTTCAAGAACATCTTCGAAGGCCACGTCGCCACCCAGCACCTGCACTCGCGCGGACGTCCCGACGTGGGCGCCTCGCAGGGCAACTACGCCGGCGACGACACCACGCTGCGCTCGGAGGCCAGCTACTACGGACCTTCGTACATGATCAACCGGCTGTGGACCGAGTTCAAGGGCACGCCGATCGACGCCTTCCTCATCAACTGCCACTACCCGGTCTCGCCGACGAGCTTCGTCCTCCAGTGGGGCGTTTCGGTCAAGAAGCTGCCCGGTCTCGACGACGAGCAGGCCGACATGGTGGCGGGCAAGTTCGCCAAGTCCTTCGGCGTCGGGTTCCTCCAGGACGTGGAGATCTGGCGGAACAAGTCGCGGATCGACAACCCGCTCCTGGTCGAGGAGGACGGGCCGGTCTACCAGCTGCGCCGCTGGTACGACCAGTTCTACGTGGACGTCGAGGACGTCAGCGAGGAGATGACCTCCCGCTTCGAGTTCGAGGTGGACACCACTCGCGCCGTGCAGGCGTGGGAGGCCGAGGTCGCCGAGAACCTGGCCCGCCGCGAGGCGGAGGGAGCCGGCAAGTCATGACGGCCGCCCGCACCGACGTCCCGGCCGGCACGGCGGCCGACCAGCGGCTCTACCTGGAGGGAGGGCTGCGCCCGCTGCCCTGCACCACGTGCGGGGTGCGGGTGCTGGTCAAGAAGCTCAGCCCGGAGCAGACCAGCATCCAGTGGACCACGTCGACCGACGACTGCCCGGAGATCGCCGCCCGCATCGCCGAGGGCGATCACCCCGCGCTGGTGGACACCTGTCCCCGGCTGCGCGCGACCATCGAGCACGCACTCCGCGAAGGCATTCTGGAAGTTCCCGATACCGAGGAGTGATTCTCGAGAACACCGGTGGAACGGGTTACCGATCACACCGTGTTAACGTGATCTTGCGGGTGGCGCGCGAACGCCTTTCCGCCAATGCGCTAGGGGGCGTTGCGCCGATGAGTTCTGCCGCCAACCGGAACGGCCAGGGCGGGCACGCGCTCAACGCGATGGCCGACGACGAGCTCACCGCCACCGCCCAGCGCGACCGCCGCAAGCGGATCCTCGACGCGACCGTCGCCCTGGCCGACAAGGGCGGTTTCGACGCGGTGCAGATGCGCGCCGTCGCCGAGCGCGCCGACGTCGCGCTGGGCACGCTGTACCGCTACTTCCCGTCCAAGATCCACCTGCTGGTGGCGAGCCTCGTCCGCGAGCTGGAGCGCATCCAGGAACGCCTGGACCGGGCGCCGATCCGCGGTGATTCGCCCTACGAGCGGCTGCTCTTCGTGCTCGGCCGGCTCACCAGGGCCTTCCAGCGCAACCCGAACCTCTCCGAGGCGGTCACCCGCGCGCTGATGTCGGCGGACGCCTCGGCCGCCACCGAGGTCGACATGGCCAACCGCATGATGGAGGCCATGTTCATCGCGGTGATGAGCGACGGCGAGCCCAGCGAGGAGCAGGTGGCCGTGGCCCGGGTGATCGGCGACGTCTGGCTGTCCAACCTGGTCGCCTGGGTAACCCGGCGAGCCTCCGCCACAGACGTCTCCAACCGCCTCGAACTCACAGTCCGACTACTCCTCCAATGAATTCCAAACAGGTAGAACACGTTATCGATGCAAATGCGCGAAACACGCGGCAATCGGCGCAGCCGCTTTCTCCTTCACCCACCCAGCAACTCGCACCGCCGCGGGTTCTGAGCGGCTTCGTGGCGAGTACGCCGCGACGCCGTGTATTGGCATACATAAGGAGTGGCGCACGGAGTCCACGAAGCCGCTCAGGTTCCGCCACCCGCACCGCCACGCAAAAAGACCACGTTAGGCTCATTGCATGACCGAGCCCGTCCGTCAGTTCTTGGAAGGCAAACGCGCCGAGACCGTTCGCCGGTTGCTGGACGCGACGGTCGAAGAGCTGGAGGAGCGCGGCTTCGGTTCGTTGACCGTGCGGTCGGTGGCCGAGCGCGCCGAGGTCTCCCGCGCCACCGCCTACTCCTACTTCTCCTCCAAGGAACACCTGGTCACGGCCGTGTTCTGGAAGCGCGTCCAGTCGTTGCCGCCCAGCGGCGAGGACCGCACCGGCAAGCCCGGCGCGGACGTCGCGCAGGTGGTGGACACGATCGCGCGGATGCTGGCCTCCGAACCGGCGCTGGTGCGAGCCAGCACCACGGCGTTGCTGGCCGACCAGCAGGAGGTCAAGCGGCTGCGCGACGAGATCGGCCAGGAGGTCTACCGGCGGCTGACCGACGCCGTCGGCGAAGCCGATCCGTCGGCGCTGGAGGCCGTGATGACGGCGTTCGTGGGGTCGCTGGTCTTGGCGGGCAGCGGGTACCTGCCGATGGAGAAGATGGCCTCGCACCTGGCGGACATCACCGACCGGGTGTTGCCGCCGGCTGACCGTTGATGCTGCGCAGCACGCTGTCTCGGGCGGCGGGCGGGAGCTGGTCGAGCATTCCCATGACCCGGTTCTTGCGCCGCTGGACGGCCTGACGTTCCGGCAGCCCGGCGCTGACGGGCAGCTGCGGCGGCACGCCGACCACGCGCTGCGCGGCGGCGATCTGACCGCTGGCCAGCCGCTGGCGCTCGAGGTCGATGCTCGCCTGGTCCTTCTCCTCGCTCATCCCGATCGGACCGGTCTTGTCACCGCTCAGGAACTGCGCGACGACCGGGTCCTCGCTGGTGAGCAGGACTTCGCGCGGCCCGAACAGGACGAGTTCGCGGCGGAAGAGCATGCCCAGGTTGTCCGGCACGGTCCGGGCCAGGTTGATGTTGTGGGTGACGATGAGGATCGTGGCGTCGAGGTGCGCGTTGATGTCGATGAGCAGCTGCGAGAGGTAGGCGGTGCGCACCGGGTCCAGCCCGGAGTCCGGTTCGTCGCAGAGGATGATCTGCGGGTCGAGCACCAGCGCGCGGGCCAGTCCCGCTCGCTTGCGCATCCCGCCGGAGATCTCCCCCGGCAGCTTGTCCTCGGCCCCGGACAGGCCGACCATCTCCATGCGTTCGAGCACGATGCGGCGGATCTCGGCCTCGGTCTTGCGGGTGTGCTCGCGCAGCGGGAACGCGACGTTGTCGAACAGGTCCATGGACCCGAACAGCGCCCCGTCCTGGAACAGCACGCCGAAGAGCTTGCGGATCTCGTAGAGCTCGTGCTCGCTGCACGAGCAGATGTCGACGCCGTTGACCAGGCAGCGCCCGTTCTCCGGCTTGAGCAGACCGATCATGGACTTGAGGAACACCGACTTGCCGGTGCCGGACGGGCCCAGCAGCGCCGAGACCTCGCCCTGCGGCAGCGTGAACCCCACGTCCCGCCAGATCGTCTGCGGTCCGAAGGACTTGCTCAACCCCTCGATCACGACTTCAGCGCCCACACCCACTCCTCACGTCGACGTCGCAGGTTTCGTCAGGCGAGCAGCGGAACCGCTTTCGCAGCACCGCGTCTCAGCGCCGGTAGTAGGCGTGGGTGGCGGTGGCCCCGCCGTCCGCCACGAATTCGGCTCCCGTGCAGTAGGTGCTCTCCTCGCTGGCGAGGAAGACCACGAGACCGACGATGTCCTCGGGCTGGCCGATGCGGCCGAGCGGGACCATCTCGCCGATCGGGCTGAGGTCGGTGCTCTCGCCGGTGAACTCCCGGGTCATGCCGGTGTCGAACATGCCGGGGTGCACGGAGTTGACGCGGATGTTGCGCGGTCCGAGTTCCATGGCGGCGGCCTTGGTCATGCCCCGGATGGCGAACTTGCTCGCGGTGTAGGCGACGAGGTGCGGCATGCCGCCGAGGCCTTCGACGGAGGAGAAGTTCACGATCGAACCGCCACCGGCTTCGGTGAGAGCGGGTGTCGCGGCGCGCATTCCGAGGAAGGTGCCGAACTGGTTGACCCGCACGATGCGCTCGTAGTCGGCCAGCGAGGTGTCCTCCAGCGCGGAGAACATGAGCACGCCGGCGTTGTTGACCAGGATGTCGAGCCGGCCGAAGCCGTCGGTGGCGTGGGCGACGGCGGCGCTCCAGTCGTCCTCGTCGGAGACGTCGAGGTGCGCGTAGCCGGCGGATTCGCCGAGCTCGTCGGCGAGCTCTTTGCCCGGAGCGTCGAGGATGTCGCCGATGACCACCGAGGCGCCTTGGGCGACGAAGCCGCGCGCGATGGCCGCGCCCTGTCCTCGTGCCGCGCCCGTGACCAGTGCGACCTTTCCCGCGAGCCGTCCCATGCGCCGCCCTCCCTGCCGAGCCGAAGCCGTCCGCACCCGAGACTAGAACACGTTCTCGACAAAAGGGAACCCACCTTGCAGCATGGCCTTGAAAGCGGATGAACTTGTTCTCGATTCAGCCCCTGGCGGGCTTGCCGGAGCGAGCCGAGTCGTACTAGCGTCTGGACACATGTCCAGTGGTGTCGTGTTCAGCCCGTACGACTACGCCGTGCACGCCGACCCCTACCCGACCTACGCGCGACTGCGCGACGAAGCGCCGGTCTACCACAACGCCGAGCTCGATTTCTGGGCGCTGTCACGGCATTCCGACGTCGCCGCGCTGTTCCGCGACAACACCCGGCTGTCCAACGCCAACGGCGTCTCGCTGGACCCGGCCGCCTGGGGCCCCTACGCGCACAAGACGATGTCGTTCCTCGCGCTGGACGACCCCCGGCACAACCGGTTGCGCTCGCTGGTCTCCCGCGGCTTCACCCCGCGCCGGGTCCGCGACCTGCAACCCCGCATCCTCGAACTCGCCCGCCACCACCTGCGTCCCGCGCTGGAATCAGGCGAGTTCGACTTCGTGGCGGACTTCGCGGGCAAGTTCCCGATGGACGTGATCTCCGAGCTGATGGGAGTCCCCGAAGCCGACCGCGACCGCCTGCGGGAGCTCGCCGACACCGTGATGCACCGCGACGAAGGCGTTTTCGACGTCCCGCAGGCGGCGATGGAGGCCTCGCTGAACCTGGTCGCCTACTACGCCGACATGCTCGCCGAACGCCGCCGCGAACGCACCGACGACCTCACCTCCGCACTGCTGGACGCCGAGATCGACGGCGACCGGCTCAGCGACGAGGAGATCATCGCGTTCCTGTTCCTGATGGTCGTCGCCGGCAACGAGACGACCACGAAGCTGCTGGCCAACGCCGCGCACTGGGCGCACCTCAACCCCGCCGAGCAGGCGAAGCCCTTCCACGACCCGGACCGGGTGAGCGACTGGATCGAGGAGACGCTGCGCTACGACACCTCCAGCCAGATGGTCGCGCGCACCGCCACCGAGGACATCCGCCTGCACGGCACCACGATTCCCGCGGGAGCGCGGGTTCTGCTGCTGGTCGGCTCGGCCAACCGCGATCCGCGCGCCTTCGACGACGCCGATCGCTACGACCTCGACCGCCGAACCGACACCCAGATCGTCAGCTTCGGCGGCGGAACCCACTTCTGCCTCGGCGCGCACCTGGCGCGGCTGGAGGCGCGGATCGCGCTGACCGAGTTCGTCGAGCTGGTGAAGTCCTACGACGTCGACACCGACCGCGCGCAGCGGGTGCACTCCAGCAACGTGCGCGGCTTCGCGACCCTGCCCGTTCGGGTGGAAAGCAGGTAGCCATGCCCAGATTCGAACCGAACCCGGAACGCCGCCCCACCGCGATCGCTGGGGCGTCGGCCGGGATCGGCGCGGCCACCGCGCAGGCCGTGGCCGCCTCCGGACACCCGGTGGCGCTCGGCGCGCGCCGCGTCGACAAGTGCGAGGAGCTGGCGGAGAAGATCCGCTCCGACGGCGGCCAGGCCATCGCCGTGCCGCTGGACGTCACCGACGAGGAGTCCGTGACGGCGTTCGTGGCCAGGACGACCGAGGAGCTCGGCGACATCGAGGTCCTGGTCTACGGCGCGGGCGACCTCGACGCCGACCTGGTGCACGAGATGGAGGGCTCGCGCTTCCAGGGCCAGCTCGACGTGCACCTCGGCGGAGCTCACCGCCTCACCTCGCGGATCGTGCCCGGCATGGTCGGCCGGCAGCGCGGCGACGTGGTGTTCATCGGTTCCGACGTGGTTCCCAAACCCCGGCCCCGGATGGGCGCCTACGTACCCGCGAAGGCCGGGCTGGAGGCCATGGCCCGGACGATGCGCATGGAGCTGGAGGGCACCGGGGTGCGCGCCAGCATCGTGCGGCCCGGCCCCACCTCCACCTCGATGGGCATGCAGTGGGACGACAAGACCACCGAGGCCGTGCTCAACGACTGGGTGAAGTGGGGCCTGGCGCGGCACCCCTACTTCCTGCGCGCGTCCGACATCGCCGACGCCGTGCACCACGTGATCTCCGCGCCGCGCGGCGTGCACCTGAGCCTGATCGAGGTCGAACCCGAAGCACCGCTGGAGGAGAGATGACGCTGCTCGCGCCGAAACAGGTCTCCGGTGGCCAGGACGA
Source organism: Saccharopolyspora sp. NPDC049357 (assembly GCF_040677225.1). Taxonomy (NCBI): domain Bacteria; kingdom Bacillati; phylum Actinomycetota; class Actinomycetes; order Pseudonocardiales; family Pseudonocardiaceae; genus Saccharopolyspora; species Saccharopolyspora sp. NPDC049357. The sequence goes on from NZ_JBFAQJ010000037.1 coordinate 64,313, forward strand.
GCACGGCCACCTCGAAGAGCTGCGCACCGACCCGATCGCGCTGATGCGCCGCGTCCGCGAGGAGTGCGGCGACGTGGGCACCTTCGACCTGGCCGGGCGCCGGGTGGTGCTGCTGTCGGGAGCCGAGGCCAACGAGTTCTTCTTCCGCTCCTCCGACGACGACCTGGACCAGGCCGCCGCGTACCCGTTCATGACGCCGATCTTCGGGCAGGGCGTGGTGTTCGACGCCCCGCCGGAGCGGCGCAAGGAGATGCTGCACAACCAGGCGCTGCGCGGCGAGCAGATGCGCGGCCACGCCCAGACCATCGACGCCGAGATCGCCCGCATGGTGGCCGGGTGGGGCGATGAGGGCGAGATCGACCTGCTGGACTTCTTCGCCGAGCTGACGATCTACACGTCCTCGGCGTGCCTGATCGGCAAGCGGTTCCGCGACCAGCTCGACCACCGCTTCGCCGAGCTCTACCACGAGTTGGAGCGCGGCACCGACGCGCTGGCCTACGTCGACCCCTACGCCCCGATCGAGAGCTTCCGGCGTCGTGACGAAGCGCGGGCCGGTCTGGTGCGGCTGGTGCAGGAGATCATGGACGGCCGGGCCGCGGCGGGGAAACCGCCGCGCGACGAGCGGGACATGCTCGACGTGCTGATGTCGGTCAGGGACGAGGCCGGTGAGCTGCGGTTCAGCGCCGATGAGATCACCGGGATGTTCATCTCGATGATGTTCGCCGGGCACCACACCAGCTCGGGCACGGCCGCGTGGACGCTGATCGAGCTGCTCCGCAACCCTGGCGTGATGGACGGGGTCGTCTCCGAGCTCGACGAGCTCTACTCCGACGGTTCCGAGGTGAGCTTCCGCTCGTTGCGGGCGATTCCGCGCTTGGAGGGCGCGATCAAGGAGGCGTTGCGGCTGCATCCGCCGCTGATCCTGCTGCTGCGGGTCGCTCAGGACGACTTCGAGGTGCGGGGGCAGCGGATCGAGCGCGGTGACTTCGTGGCCGCCACCCCCGCGATCTCCAACCGGATCCCGGAGGACTTCCCCGATCCGGAGTCCTTCGACCCGGAGCGCTACGCCGAGGCGCGCCAGGAGGACCTGGTCAACCGCTGGACGTGGATCCCCTTCGGAGCCGGGCGACACCGGTGCGTGGGGGCGGCGTTCGCGATGATGCAGCTCAAGGCGATCTTCTCGGTCCTGCTGCGGGACTTCAGCTTCGAACTCGCGCAGCCTCCGGAGTCCTACCGCAACGACCACTCGAAGATGGTCGTCCAGCTCGCCCAGCCGTGCCGGGTGACCTACCGCCGTCGGAAGGAGTCCTGATGCGAGTCGTGTGCGATCTCGACCTGTGCCAGGGGCACGCGATGTGCGAGGTGGAGGCACCGGAGGTGTTCTCGGTGCCCAAGCGCGGCAAGGTCGACGTGCTGACCAGCGAGCCGCCGGCGGATCTGCGCGCCGAGGTGGAACGTGCCGTGCGGGAGTGTCCCACGCAGGCTTTGAGCATCGAGGAGGCTTGACATGCCCGCATACCCTCGGGAAGAACTGGAACGCATGGTCCAGCACTGGCTGGACGAGAACGAGCGCTGCGAAGGGCTCGGCGACTGGAAGCCGCTCGCGCAGCTCTACACCGAAGACGCCACCTACGGCTGGAACACCGGTCCCAACGAGGACTTCATGACGGTGGGCCGCGACGAGATCCGCGACATCGCCCTCGGCGTGGAGATGGAGGGCCTGCACGGCTGGAGCTACCCGTACCAGCGGGTGCTCATCGACGACGTCAAGGGCGAGGTGATCGGGTTGTGGAAGCAGATCGCCGACGCCAAGCGGCCCGACGGCAGCCCGTACCAGGTCGCCGGCATCGGCGGCAGCTGGTTCCGCTACGGCGGGAACATGCGGTGGTCGTGGCAGCGGGACTTCTTCGACTTCGGCAACGCCGCGCACCTCTTCCTGGAGATGATCAAGGCGGATGCGCTCTCGCCCGGGATGAAGCAGCGCATGGAGGTCGCGGCGTCCGGCATGCCGCAGCCCGGCCACTACCGCAAGGGAACGGCGCCGGTCGAGCTGTGGTGACCTGCGAGCAACGGGAGGACCCATGAAGATCGTGGTCGACTTCGACCTGTGCGAGGCCAACGGCATGTGCGAGGCCGTCGCACCGGACGTCTTCGAGATCGACGATGACGACAACCTCAACATCATCGCCGACCCCGCACCCGAGCTGCGTGATTCGATCGAGCAGGCCGTGCACTCCTGCCCGAAGGCCGCCCTGTCGCTGGAAGACTGAGATCATGCCGAAAGTACGCCCCCCGCAGCTGGATTCGCCGATCGTCGGCAAGGTCATCAAGGTCGCCTCGCGGGCCAACACCAGGTTGTACCGCGCCACCGGCGGGCGGCTGGGCGGCAACTGGCGCATCGGCGCCGGCTTCCGCAAGAGCGTTCCGATCTGCCTGCTGACCACCACGGGCCGTCGCAGCGGCCAGCCCCGCACCGCGCCGCTGCTGCACATGCCCGACGGCGACCGGGTCATCCTGGTCGCCTCGCAGGGCGGACTGCCCAAGCACCCGGCCTGGTACCACAACATCAGGGAGAACCCGGAGGTCACGGTCCAGGTCAAGCGCGACGTCCGCCGCATGCGCGCCCGCACCGCGAGCCCGGAGGAGCGGGCCGAGCTCTGGCCCCGCCTGCTGGAGGTCTACGCGGACTTCGACGACTACCAGGCCTGGACCGAACGCGAGATCCCGGTGGTCATCTGCGAACCCGCCTGACCGGCCACCTTCGAATTTCGCGCGAAATTCGAGTCGAAAGTTGTGGACTCGAATTTCGCGCG